>NZ_LT607412.1:3012907-3314198 GCF_900091455.1 Micromonospora coriariae
CGGGCCGAGGTCGCGCGCGGTGGCCAGCAGCCGGTTGACCACCTCGCCGGCCGGCATCCGCGGATAGCGGGACCGCACCAGCGCGGCGGTGGCGGTCACCAGCGGCGCGGCGAAGCTGGTGCCCTGCACCCGCCAGTACCCGTCCGGGGACTTGGCGCCGACCAGCCCGGTGGCGGGTGCGGTCAGCACCGTCGCCCGCCCGGTGATCGAACCGGACCAGAGATTGTCGCTGCTGCGTTCCAGGCCGGCGACCGCGATCACGCCCGGTTCGCGCGCCGGATACCAGACCTTGGAGTTGCTGGAGGTGGCCAGGTTGCCGGTGCAGGCGACCACCACCACGTCCCGGGCGAACGCGTAGTCCAACGCCGCGGCCAGGGCGGGGCTGTCGCCGCTGCCGCCCAGCGACAGGTTGATCACGCTGGCGCCATGGTCGACCGCCCAACGCACACCCTGGGCGACGATCAACGCGTCGTCGTAGCGGTTCTCGTCGTCGAGCACGCGCACCGGCAGGATCCGGGCGTCCGGCGCCAGGCCGACCACGCCCCGCTTGTCGTCCTTCCGACCAGCGATCAGGCCGGCGACGGTGGTGCCGTGCCCCACCGGATCCGGCCCGGCGCCGCCGTCAGGGCCGACCAGATCGACGCCGGACAGCACCTGGCCGGCCAGGTCGGGATGCCGGGCGTCCACTCCGGAGTCGATCACCGCGACTGTCACACCCCGCCCGGTCGAGCTGCGCCAGGCTGTCTCGGCACGCAGCTCGTCGAGCTGCCACTGCTCGTCGCGGACCTGGTCGGTGCGGCTCACGCTGTCACCGGGGGCGAACACCACAGGTGCGCCGGCGAGCTGTCCGCCGGTGGCGGGCGCGGCGACGGGCGCGGCGGCGGGGGCCACGACGGCGAGCACCGCCACCACACCGAGCAGCACCCGGCCGGTTGCCCGTCGGGCCGCTGCCGGACAGCTGTGCCGAACCCCAGTCACATCCTCAGCCATTCATCCCGACGGAACCATGACGATCGGAGATTACCGGTTTCCCCACCTGTCACGGGAGGAACTGGGGAGACACGTCACGGCGGCGGCAGCTGAGCGAGCTGGACCAGGCGTACGCCCTCCCGCCGGGTGACCAACCGACCACGGCCCGGTGGCAGCGGCCCGGGCCGGACCGGGCCGACCAGCGCGCCCTCCTCCGGGCTGCCCGCCATCACCAGGCCGGCCGTGGACAGCTCCCGCAGTCGCTGCACGATGGACTCGTACTGGGCCCGGCCCGCGCCGCCGGAGCGGCGGGCCAGCACCAGGTGCAGGCCGACGTCGCGGGCGTGCGGCAGGTGCTCCTCAAGGGCCCGCAACGGGTTCGCCGGCCCGGCCGCCACCAGGTCGTAGTCGTCCACAAGCACGAAGAGCTCCGGCCCGGACCACCAGGACCGGTCGCGCAGCTGCTGCGGGGTGACCTCCGGCCCCGGAGCCCGCCGCTCCAGGTAGCCGGCCGCCGACTCGACGAGGTCTGCGGTGTGCGCCGCAGCGGTGCCGTAGCCGATCAGGTGCGGCGTCTCGATGGCGCCGAGCAGGCTGCGCCGGTAGTCGACCAGGATCACCCGGGCCTGCTCCGGGGTGAACCGGGTGATGATCGAGGTGGCCAGCGCGCGCAGGAACGACGACTTGCCGCACTCCGCGTCCCCGAAGACCACGAAGTGCGGCTCGATGGCGAAGTCGAGCACCACCGGGCGCAGGTCCGCCTCGGCGATACCGATCGGCAGCCGCAACCCGGTCGTCGCCGCGAGATCCAGCTCGGCGTACGGCAGCACCGGCGGCAGCAGCCGCACCCGGGGCGCCGGACGGCCCGACCAACTGCCGGCGACCTGCTTGACCAGGTCGGCGGTGTCACCGCTCCCGGCGGCGAGCTGGGGTAGCGCGGTGAGGAAGTGCAGGCTCTCCGCGGTGACTCCCCGTCCGGACCGCTCCGGAACGTTCGCCGCCGCCCGCCGGGCCACCAGCGAGTCGGCCGGGTCGCCGAGGCGCAGCTCCAGCCGGGAGCCGAACAGGTCCCGGATCGCCGGCCGGAAGTCCAGCCAGCGCAGCGCCGTGGCCACCACGTGCAGCCCGTACGACAGGCCCCGGGTGGCCAGCTCGGTGACCAGTGGCTCCAGGTCGTCGTACTCGCCGCGCACAGTGGTCCAGCCGTCGATCACCAGGAACACGTCGCCGAACGGGTCGGCGCCCGGCTGGCTGGCCGCACCCGCCGCGGCCCGGCGCTGCCGATACGCGGCCATCGACTCCACACCCAGCTCGGCGAAGCGGCGTTCCCGATCGGCCAGCAGGGTGGTCATTTCGCCGACTGTGCGCCGCACCGCCGTCGGGTCGGCGCGGCCGGTCACCCCGCCCACGTGCGGCAGGTCGCGCAGTGCGGCCAGCCCTCCACCGCCGAAGTCGAGGCAGTAGATCTGCACCTCGGCCGGGGTGTGGGTGAGTGCCAGCGCGCAGATCAGCGTGCGCAGCGCGGTGGACTTGCCGCTCTGCGGCGCACCGACCACCGCGACGTGCCCGGCCGCGCCGTCCAGCGCCAGCCAGAGCAGGTCCCGACGCTGTTCCAGCGGCCTGTCCACCACGGCCACCGGCACCCCGAGCGCGCCGTGCAGCTCCGGGTTGCCCACGGTGAGCCCGCGCGCCGGGTCCATTTCGACCGGGCCGAGCAGATCGTCCAGGGCCGGCGGCTGGCCGAGCGGCGGGAGCCAGACCTGGTGCGCGGGCGGGCCCTGCCCGACGAGCCGGTCGACCAGCAGGTCGATCAGGGTCTCCCGGCCGCTCTCCTCCTCCGCCACGACGGGCGCGGTCGAGCTGACCGGCTCGGCGACGGGAACGACGTGGGTGGTGAAGGCGAGCAGGCGGGCACCGCCCCCGCCGGTGGCGCCGGTCGGCGTGGCCCGGCGGCGGACCGGGCCGGAGACGTACGCGGCCCGGAACCGGGCCAGCGGGTCCGTGCCGGCGCGCAGGTAGCCGTGGCCCGGCGAGCGGGGCAGCTCGTGCGCGTCCGGCACCCCGAGCACGGTCCTGGATTCCAGTGCGGAGAAGGTCCGCAGCCCGATCCGGTACGACAGGTGGGTGTCGAGCCCCCGCAGGCGTCCCTCCTCCAGGCGCTGGCTGGCGAGGAGCAGGTGCACGCCGAGTGACCGGCCCAGCCGGCCGATCTGCACGAACAGGTCGATGAAATCGGGTTTCGCGGAGAGCAGCTCGGAGAACTCGTCGCAGATCAGCAGCAGGGACGGCAGCGGGGCCAGCGGGCTGCCGGCCGCCCGGGCCCGTTCGTAGTCGCGCACGCTGGCGAAGTTGCCGGCGCGCCGCAGCAGCTCCTGGCGGCGGATCAGCTCCCCGTTTATCGCGTCCACCATCCGGTCGACCAGGGGCAGCGCGTCGGCCAGGTTGGTGATCACCGCAGCGGTGTGCGGCAGCCGGTCGAACGAGGCGAAGGTGGCGCCGCCCTTGAAATCGACAAGCACGAAGTTGAGCTGTTCGGAGCTGTGCGTGACGGCCAAACCCAGCACCAGCGTGCGCAGCAGCTCGGACTTGCCGGAGCCGGTGGCTCCGATGAGCAGGCCGTGCGGGCCCATCCCGTCCTGGGCGGACTCCTTGAGGTCCAGCTCGATGGCGCCGCCGTCGGCCCCCACCCCGATCGGCACCCGCAACCGGTCCCGGGCCGAGCGCGGCGTCCAGCCCTGCTCGGCGGTGAAGCTCTCCGGGTCGCCGAGGCCGAGCAGTTCGGGCAGGCCCAGCTCGGCCTGGAGCGGTGCGTCCGGGCCACGTGCCGCCCCGGCCAGGCGCAGTGGCGCCACCCGTCGGGCGACCGCCTCGGCGTCGGCGGGGTCGAGCTGGTCGGCGGTGCCCACCTCGGCGTGCCCCTCGAGCGACCAGGAGTGCAGCCGCCGGCCGCGTAGCTCCAGCAGCAGCGCGTACCGGTCGAGCAGGCGCGGCGGCGGGGTGTCCAGGTCCAGGATGGTGACCGCGTCGATGCCGCCGTCGCCGGTCAGGTCGGTGGCACCGGTCAGGTCGCCCCCGTCGAGGACCACCACCACGTGCGGGCCGTCGGTGGCCGGGCCGGCCGGGCTGAACCGGGACCGGCTGGTCAGCACGTCTCCGAGCAGTCGTTCCAGCTCGGCGGCGGAGCTGCTGACCAGCCGGACCGGGCCGAGCGCGTCGGTGCGGCCGGGATGGTGGGCGTGCGGGAGCCACTTCACCCACTCCCAGACGGCCCGGCGTTCCGGCCCGGCGCAGATCGCGACCAGCAGCTCGTCGGGCGCGTGGAAGACGGCCAACTGGGTCAGCACCGCCCGGACCAGCGCCTGTGCGGCCTGGTCACCGGTGGGCGGACCGTTGGTGGCCGGGCCGCTGGCGGAACGGCCGCCGGCCCGCACGTACACCCGGGCGAAGCTGCGCAGCGACAGCGCCACCGGCAGGTCCGGCACCACGGAGTACGCGTCCAGAAAGCGGCGCAGCGCGCCGGCGGTCATCGGTTCCAGCTCCTCCAGCGGTCGGGTGACCGGTGGGACGAGTGGGGTGGCCAGCGTCTGCGGACCGACGGCGACCCGGACCACCGCGAAGTCCGGGTCGGCGGGACGCCGCTCCCAGACCCGGTGGCTGTCCACCGTCGACCACAGTCGACCCGGGTCCGGGTGCCGGTAGTAGAGCCCGGCCCGCTGCCGCTCGACGGTCTGCCGGACCCGGCGGCGCAGCGTGGCCAGGTGGCGCAGGTACTCCCGGCGGGCAGCCATCATCTCGGACTTCTTGGGGGTGCCCGAGGCGCTGCCCCAGGAGGTCACCAGCATCGCCAACGAGGAGAGCCCGAACATCCCGCCCACCACGTACGAGTAGGCGCCGCCGCCGCGGCCGAACATCATCGCCATCGCCACAGTGCCGCCGAGCATGGGCAGCAGCATGAGCATCTGCTGCCACCGTCCACCGGTCACCGCGGGGATCTCCGGCGGTGCCTCGACCGGTAGCTCACCTGCCGGGATCTCCGGCGCCGGCCGCCGAGGCGGACGCTTGATGACGACTGTGGACACTCGGCCTCCTGACTGCGCTGGGTAACCCGAGCCTGGCTCATGGTAGGTAAAGTCCTGTCGTCCGCGCAGCCTCCGATCCCCCTCGATATGGAGATCAGTCGATGACAACCGGGCTGGCCCGCGTCACCATCAGCGCGCCGCAACGGCGGGTGGACGTCGCCCTGCCGGAGCAGGTGCCCCTGGCCGAGCTGTTGCCCGACGTGCTCCGACACGCCGGTGAAGGGTTGGCCGACGACGGCGAACGGCACGGCGGCTGGGTGCTGCGCCGCACCGACGGCGCCCTGCTGGTGACCGCTCAGGCGCTGTTGCCGCAGGGGGTCCGCGACGGTGAGGTACTGCACCTGGTGCCGGCCCGCGCCCACTGGCCCGAGCTGGAGTACGACGACGTGGTGGAGGCGATCGCCGACGGCGCCCGTCGCCGCGGCGGCGCCTGGTCGCCCACCGCCACCCGGGCGGCCGGTCTGGCCGGCGCCGCGGTGCCGCTCGCCGTCGGGCTGCTCGCCCTGCTCGTCGGTGGTCCGGCGTACCGCGGCGGCTGGCTGGCGGCGGCCGTGGTGGCGGTGCTGCTCACGGTGGCCGGGACGATCGCCTCCCGTGCCAACGGCGACGGCGCCGCCGGGGCGACCCTCGGCGGCTACGCCCTGCCGTACGCGTTCGTGGCCGGCGCCCTCGCGGTCGGCTCGGGCGACCCGGTCGGCTTCTTCGGGCCGGCGCGCTGGGTCGGCGCGCCCGAACTGCTGGCCGGTTCGGTGGCGCTTCTGCTGGTCGCCCTGCTCGGGCTGCTCGGGGTGGCCAGCCGGCTGCGGGTCTTCGTGGCCGGTGTCACGGTCGGGCTGGTCGGCGCCGGGGCGGCGCTCGGCGGACTGCTGCTGACCCCGGCGGGCACGGCGGCGGTGCTGCTCAGCGCGTTGGTCTTCGCCGTCGGGGCGATCCCGCTGCTGGCCATCCGGCTGGGCAAGCTGCCGTTGCCGCCGGTCACCCTGCCGGCCGCCGCCCCCACCGTGGAGCCGGAGCGGGCCCGGGACCTGCCGGACCAGGGCCGGGTGCATGCGGCGGTGACCCGCACCGAGGAGATGCTCACCGGGATGCTGCTCGGGCACGCGCTGCTGGCCGTGGCCGCGGCGGCGGTGCTGGGGGTGGCCGGCGGCACCGCCGGCCGGGTGCTGGTGGCGGTGACCTCGGCCGTGCTGCTGCTGCGGTCCCGGCTGTTCGTCGCGCTGCGGCACCGGGTACCCACGGTGCTCGCCGGTCTGGCCGGCTACGCGGTGCTGGGCACGGTGCTCGCCGGGCGGGCCGACGACGCCGGGCGGCTGGCGCTGGTCCTCGGCGGGGCGGCGCTGGCCCTGGTGGCCGTCGCGGCCGGCACCGGGTACGCCCGCCGGCCGGTCTCGCCGTACCTGGGCAGGACCGCGGACCTGACCGACACGGCGCTGGTGGTCGCCGTGGTGCCGGTCGCCTGCGCGGTGCTCGACCTGTACGACCGGGCCCGGGGGCTGCTCGGTTGAGCGGCCCCCGGGCCCGGCACGTCAGCGTTCGTCAGTGCGCGGCTTCGCCGCGCGCCTCGGCGTCCCGGGCCCGCTTGTAGGAGGCGTGGATCTCAGCCTCGGCCTCGGTGCGGCCGACCCAGGTCGCGCCCTCCACCGACTTGCCGGGCTCCAGGTCCTTGTACACCTCGAAGAAGTGCTGGATCTCCAGCCGGTCGAACTCGCCCAGGTGGTGGATGTCGCGCAGGTGCTCCTGGCGGGGGTCCTCGTAGGGCACGCAGAGGACCTTGTCGTCGCCGCCCTTTTCGTCCGTCATCCGGAACATGCCGATGGTGCGGCAGCGGATCAGGCAGCCCGGGAAGGTCGGCTCGGGGACCAGCACCAGGGCGTCCAGCGGGTCGCCGTCCTCGCCCAGTGTGCCCTCGATGAACCCGTAGTCCGCCGGGTACTGGGTGGAGGTGAAGAGGGTGCGATCCAGCCGGATCCGGCCGGTCTTGTGGTCCACCTCGTACTTGTTCCGGTGACCTTTGGGGATCTCAACCGTCACGTCGAAATCCATCTGCACGCTCCCTCGTCTGCCCACGCTGGCTAACGGAAACCACTGGCGGCCCACTCGGACAGGTGAATGCCCACCCGCCGACTCCGGCCGCCGCATAGTCTTCGGACCGAAGTAGTGTCACCCAAGCCGATTTTCGCTGGGGGAGGAGGGGGTCGTGGGGAGGGAAGATTCACACTACCGCCCGGACGGGGGCGCCGCGCGCGGTACCGGACGATCCGGCTCCGGTGGTGCCACCGGTCGGGTCCCGGTGCCCGACGCCCACCTCCCTCGGGCGGCGGAGCCGCCGCCTCCGGCACCGGACGCGGTTCCCGACCGACCCCCGCCGTTGCCCTGGCGCCCGCCCGCGGGGTCGGCTCCCGTGGGCCCGAACGCCGGTCGCTTCCCGACCCTCGACGGCAACCGGCCGACGAGCGCCCCGCCGAGCGGGAGGGCTGCGATCCCGACCAGCCCGGCCCCGGGCCACCCGCCGTCCGGCGGCGAGTCGACAATCCCGATCCCGACCGGCGTCCCACCGCTGGGCCCGCCGATCTCCGCGCTGCCCGCGTCCGGCGGCGCCGCGTCGCCTCCCGCGCCCACCGGTGCCGCACCGCTGCCCACGCCCGCCGCGCCGCGCCGGCGGCTGCCGGTGGTGCTGGGCCTGGTGCTGCTGCTGGTGCTCGCCGGCGTCGGGGTCGGCCTGACCCGGCCCGGCCCGGTCGCCGGATGGCTGGGCGACGACGCCGGGCCGGCCCGGAACTCCGCCGGGGCGACCCCGGAGCCCGACCCGGCGGACGTGCTCGCCGGCCCGGACCCGAACGCCCCCCTGCCCAGCGCCGACGGGGTACGCGCCGCACTGGACCCGCTGGTCGGGGTGGCCGACCTGGGTGACCGGGTGAACGTCTCGGTGGCCGACGTGACCTCCGGCCACACGCTGTTCGCCAAGGGGGCGGACGACGGGACGGTGCCCGCCTCGGTGACCAAGCTGGTGACGGCTGTGACCGTGCTGGCCGCCCGTGGCCCCGCGTACCGGATCCCCACCCGGGCCGTGGCCGGCGCCCAGCCCGGTGAGGTGGTGATCGTCGGTGCGGGCGACCCCACGGTCGCGGTCGACAAGAAGGGCTACTACCCGGGCGCGGCACGCCTCGACGACCTGGCCGCCCAGGTGCGTACCGCGCTCGGCGGCGTCGCCCCGACCAGGGTCATCGTCGACGGCTCGATCTACTCCGGCCCGGTCTACGGCCCGGGTTGGGACGACGACATCCCCACCGGCGGGTCCGGCGGGGCGGTGACCGCGTTGACGGCCGACGGGGCGCGCAGGGACCCGGGCGTCGGGCAGGGTGCCGCCGAGCGGTTCGCTGAGCCGGACCTGGCCGCCGGCCGGTCGTTCGCGCGGCTGCTCGGCGTACCGACCGACGCCGTCAAGCGCGGCACGGCCCCGGCCGCGGCCGCCGGTGGCGCCGCCCCGGCACCCGGCAGCGAGCTGGGCGTGGTGCAGTCGCCGCCGCTGATCCGGCTGGTCGACATCATGATCAGCGAGAGTGACAATCTGCTGGCCGAGGCGCTGGCACGGCAGGTCGCGCTGGCCCGCAACCAGCCGGCGTCGTTCGACGGGGCCGCCGCGGCGATGGACGCCCAGGTGGCCGAGCTGGGCCTGCCCGCCGACGAGATCACCCTCTCCGACGGCAGCGGGCTGTCCCGCCGCAACCGGATCAGCCCGTCCCTGCTGACCGACCTGGTCCGGCTGGCCGCCAGCCCCGACCATCCGGAGCTGGCGGGGGTCTTCGGCGGCCTGCCGGTGGGCGGCTGGTCCGGCACCCTGGGCGACCGCTACCGCAACGCCCCCGGCACCGGTGCCGGTGCGGGCACCGTGCGGGCGAAGACAGGCACGCTGACCGGTGTGCACGCCATCGCGGGCCTGGTCACCACGGCCGACGGCCGGCTGCTCACCTTCGCGGTGCTCACCGACAAGGTGCCCGGCGGGAAGGAGACCGCCCAGCCGGCGCTGGACCGGATCGCCGCCGCGCTGGCGAACTGCGGCTGTAGCTGACCGTCGCAGGCACGGGTCTGCGGTCGGCGTGCGGCCGCGACCACCGTCGCGAGCCCGGGCCGGGGTGTTGCGGCGCGGGTACGGTGGGTCCATGGCGCAGTTCGTGGACTGGGATCTGGCCGCCGCCACCGCGGGGGCGTTGAGCAAGTCGGGCCCCCGGGTGTCGTACGCCGAGGCCACCGACGTGGTCGGCGACCTGCGGCGGCTGACCGACGAGGCAGCCGGGCACGTGGCCGACTACACGGGGCTGCGGGCGCAGGTGGCGCACCCGCCGGTGCGGGTTGTCGACCGCCGGGACTGGGCCGCCGCCAACATCGCCGGGCTGCGTGAGGTGATCACTCCGTTGGTCAGCCGGCTCTCGGGCGACAAGCAGCCCGGCGCGCTGACCGAGGCGATCGGGTCCCGGCTGACCGGGGTGCAGGCCGGGACCGTGCTGGCCTACCTGTCCGGCCGGGTGCTCGGCCAGTACGAGGTCTTCTCCGCCGACCCGGGCCAACTGCTGCTGGTCGCGCCGAACATCGTCGAGGTGGAGCGCAAGCTCGGCGCCGACCCGCGGGACTTCCGGCTCTGGGTGTGCCTGCACGAGGTCACCCACCGCACCCAGTTCACCGCGGTGCCATGGATGCGGGCCTACTTCCTGAGCGAGGTGCAGGCGTTCGTGGACGCCTCGTCCAGCGGCGGGGAGCACCTGATCGAGCGGCTGCGGCGCGGGGTGGCCACCCTGTCCGAGGCGGTCCGCGACCCGGAGAGCCGGACCAGCGTGCTGGACATCGTGCAGACCCCGGCGCAGCGGGCGGTGCTGGACCGGCTCACCGCGCTGATGACCCTGTTGGAGGGCCACGCCGAGTTCGTCATGGACGGCGTCGGCCCGCAGGTGATCCCGAGCGTGGAGCGGATCCGGGCGTCGTTCAACCGGCGCCGCGAGGCGGGCAACCCGCTGGAGAAGGCGATCCGCCGGCTGCTCGGGGTGGACGTCAAGATGCGCCAGTACGCCGAGGGGCGCAAGTTCGTGCACGGCGTGGTCGAGCGGGTCGGCATGGACGGGTTCAACACGATCTTCAACTCGCCGCTCACCCTCCCCCGTCTCGCCGAGCTGGGCGATCCGGACGCCTGGGTGGCCCGGGTGCACGGCCCGGCCGGCACCTTCCCGGCCGCCGGCTGACCGTCCGCCGGTGGCCGCACTCGCCCCGTCGGTGGCCGCGATCCGGCTGGCGGTCCGCCGCGCGCTGACCGGGCTGCCGTCCGCCGGTCCGGTGCTGGTCGCCTGCTCCGGCGGTGCCGACTCGCTCGCCCTGGCCGCGGCCACCGCGTTCGTGGCGCCCCGGCTGGGTCGGGCCGCCGGCCTGGTGACCGTCGATCATGGCCTGCAGGCCGGCTCCGCGCAGCGCGCCGAGATGGTGGCCGCCTGGGCCCGGGAGGCCGGGTTCACCTCGGCGACGGTGGTCCGGGTGGAGGTGGCCGGCCGGCCGGGCGGACCCGAGGCGGCCGCGCGGGAGGCCCGCTACCAGGCGTTGACCGAGGTCGCCGGCCAGCACGGCGCGGTGGCGGTGCTCGCCGGGCACACCCGCGACGACCAGGCGGAGACTGTGCTGCTGGCGCTCGCCCGGGGGGCCGGCCCGCGCGGGCTGGCCGGGATGCCCGTCCGGCGGGACCTGGCCGGGGTGCCGCTGCTGCGCCCGCTGCTGGAGATCAGTCGGGAGCAGACCCGCGCCGCGTGTGAGGTGCTCGGGTTGAGCCCGTGGCAGGACCCGCACAACACCGACCCGTCGTACGCCCGGTCCCGGGTGCGGGCCGACGTGCTGCCGGCGCTGGTGCGGGCGCTCGGGCCGGGCGTGCTGGACAATCTGGCGCGTACCGCCCGGCTGGTGGCGGCCGACAACGCCGCCCTCGACGATGTGGCGCAGGAGGCGCTGGCGGCGGCCCGGCATCCCCGGGGCGGGCTCCGGGTGCCGGACCTGGTCGCCCTGGCCCCCGCCGTACGCGGCCGGGTACTGCACGCGTGGGCGCGCGAGCTGGGCGCTTCGCCGAGCGCCCTGTCGTACCGGCACGTCGCCGCGCTGGACGCCCTGGTCACCGGGTGGCACGGCCAGGGCCCGGCCGACCTGCCCGGCGGTGTCCGGGTGCTGCGCAGCGCCGACCGGCTGGCGCTGGTCGACCCCACCTGACCGGCCCGCCTCAGGCGGTGTGCTCGCGGTCGCGGAAGGTGGTCCGGTAGCCGTGCGGGGTGGCGCCCACCCGGCGACTGAAGTGGTGGCGCAGCGCCGCCGCGTCGCTGAAGCCGGCCTGGTCGGCGACTGCCTCGACGCTCAACGGGGTTTCCTCCAACAGCCGGCGGGCGAGGAGCACCCGCTGGTTGGTGAGCCAGTCGTGCGGGGTGGTGCCGGTCTCGGCGCGGAACCGGCGGGCGAACGTGCGCGGTGCCATGCCGGCTCTGGCCGCCAGCTCCTCCACCGTGATCGTCCGGTCCAGGTGTCCCATCAGCCACTCCAGCACCGGCTCGAGGGTTGGGGCCTCGGGCGCCTTCGGGATGGGCGCTTCGACGTACTGCGACTGGCCGCCGTCGCGGTGCGGCGGAACCACCATCCGCCGGGCCAGCCGGGTCGCGGTGGTCGAGCCGTGCTCCTGGCGGATCAGGTGCAGGCAGGCGTCGATGCCGGCTGCGGTGCCGGCGCTGGTGAGTAGCCGGCCGTCCTGGACGTACAGCGCGTTGCAGCGCACCCGGGCGCGCGGGTGCCGACGTTGCAACTCGTCGACGTACCGCCAGTGGGTGGTGCACTCCCGGTCGTCCAGCAGCCCGGCCGCGCCGAGTACGAAGGCGCCGGAGCAGACGCTGAACAGGTGTGCGCCGCGGGCGTCGGCCCGGCGCAGCGCGTCGAGCACCGGGCAGGGAACGGTGGTGCCATCGCTGTGCGCGGGCACGGCCACCAGGTCGGCGTCCTCCACCGGGCCGAGGTCGGCGTGCGGGGTGAGGTGGAAGCCGGATGAGGTACGCACGGGCGCGCCGTCCGGGCTGCACACGCGGAAGCGGTAACCGGGGAAGCCGTCGGCCGTGCGGTCGGTGCCGAACACCTCGGCGAGCACGCCGAGCTCGAACGGGGCGACCTGATCGAGGGCGAGGACGGCCACGGAGCGAAGCATGTGACGAGGGTAACCCGAGGGGTGGCAGAAAATCGATGCCCAGTGGCATTACTGCCACTGTCCGGTCGGCGCGAGTCGTCGCAGACTGGTCTCAGTCCGGTGCGCACCGGCGGCGAAACCGACAGCAACCATGCGAAAGTGAGCGCCGCCATGGAGTTCCTGCTCTTCCTCCTGTTCCTCGTCCTGCTCGCCGCCGCCTCGACGGCCGGCCTCACCACCGACAGCCGTGATTCGGCCGACTGGAAGCCCAGCGACAACGGCCGCCGCTGGCGGTCCCGTACCAGCTGATGTGTTTGGTGAGTTTTGCGACGAAAATCCCGGGCGGGACCGCGCCAAAAGGTGCGGCCCCGCCGACGGAGGCCATCCGACGTACGGCAGGCTAGGAGTCATGGCTGACGGCTCCTGGTACGACGCCGACATCGACCACGTGATCATTTCCGAGGCGCAGATCCGCGAGAAGACCGCGGAACTGGCCAAACAGGTCTCCGCCGACTACGCCCACGTGGGCGACGGACTGCTGCTGGTCTGCGTGCTCAAGGGCGCGGTGATGTTCATGGCGGACTTCGCCCGGGCGTTGGGTCGCAACGGCCCCCCGGCCGAGCTCGACTTCATGGCCATCTCCTCCTACGGCCAGGGCACCACCTCCTCCGGAGTGGTCCGCATCCTCAAGGACCTCGACCGGGACATCGCCGGCCGGCACGTGGTGGTCGTCGAGGACATCGTCGACTCCGGGCTGACGCTGTCCTGGCTGCTGCGCTACCTGGAGTCCCGCTCCGCGGCGAGCGTCGAGGTGGTCGCGCTGTTCCGCAAGCCGGACGCGGTCCGGGTGCCGGTCCCGGTCAAGTACGTCGGCTTCGACATCCCGACCGAGTTCGTGGTCGGGTACGGCCTGGACTTCGGTGAGCGATACCGGGAACTGCCGTACGTCGGGGTGCTCAAGCCCGAGGTCTACGCCCGGTCCTGAGGCGGGCCGGAGCCACGAACGCCAGGCCCGGCGGCCATGCGAGGTCAACTCGCATCGGTATCCGTCAAGCCGACGTTCAGCGCGCTCTCAGCTGTTCCGGCTACCGTGGAGCCCGGTGGCGCGGAGGTTACTCCGCGCCCGACCCCCTCGATCGCGTGACCGGGCGTTCGGGTGGTCGGGCCGGACTCTCCGCCACGCCGGCTTCTGCCCGGACCCGCCGTACGTTTCGGTGAGGGCTGGCGAGCCTGCCCACGGTGCGCGCCGTCGATGGCGAAGGTGTGCCGAGTGCGGGGCTCGCAAGCTCACTCCTCGCGTACACGGTGTACCGTCGAATGACCGCGGCGCGGCAGTTTTCGCGCTTCGGGGTCGAGGCCGGCCCGCACGGCGGCTCCGGCCGCCGCTCAACCGCGGCGACACCATCAGACGGTCAGGACGTCGATCAGGAGGATGCGGGCGCTCCGGCGCTCGACAACAGTATGGAACGTACGCGTTTCTTCCGCCGACCGGTGGTCTGGATCATCCTGGTCATCCTCGGCGCCGTTGTGCTCAGTCAGCTGTTCACCGCTGGTCCCAGCTACCACCGCGTGGACACTTCCGTTGCGCTCGACCAGCTCCACACCGCCAAGATCAATAAGGTCGTCTTCCAGGACAAGGAGCAGACGCTCCAGCTGGACCTGGCCCAGAAGACGAAGTTCGGCGAGACCACCACCAACAAGATCGAGGCCCAGTTCCCGTACCAGGTTGGGGACCAGGTCTGGAACGAGGTGCTGGATGCCAAGGCAAACAACCGGGTCACCGGCCCGGCCGACGCCAAGGTCTCGTCGGACAGCATCTGGGTGAGCCTGCTGGTCAACCTGCTGCCGATCGCGCTGCTCGTGCTCCTGCTGCTGTTCTTCATGTCGCAGATGCAGGGCGGCGGCTCCCGGGTGCTCAACTTCGGCAAGTCCAAGGCGAAGATGATCACCAAGGACACTCCGAAGACGACCTTCGCGGACGTCGCGGGTGCCGAGGAGGCCGTCGAGGAGCTGTACGAGATCAAGGACTTCCTGCAGAGCCCGGCGAAGTACCAGGCCCTGGGCGCCAAGATCCCGAAGGGCGTGCTGCTGTTCGGCCCGCCCGGCACCGGCAAGACCCTGCTGGCCCGCGCGGTCGCCGGCGAGGCCGGGGTGCCGTTCTACTCGATCTCCGGCTCCGACTTTGTCGAGATGTTCGTCGGTGTCGGCGCCAGCCGGGTCCGTGACCTGTTCGAGCAGGCCAAGACGAACGCTCCGGCGATCGTCTTCGTCGACGAGATCGACGCCGTCGGCCGGCACCGTGGCGCCGGCATGGGTGGCGGTCACGACGAACGCGAGCAGACGCTCAACCAGTTGCTCGTCGAGATGGACGGCTTCGACACCAAGGGCGGCGTGATCCTGATCGCGGCCACCAACCGGCCGGACATCCTCGACCCGGCGCTGCTGCGCCCGGGCCGGTTCGACCGGCAGATCCCGGTGGACGCCCCCGACATGGAGGGCCGCAAGGCCATCCTGCGGGTGCACGCCAAGGGCAAGCCGTTCACCCCCGACGTCGACCTCGACGCCGTGGCCCGGCGTACCCCTGGCTTCAGCGGCGCCGACCTGGCCAACGTGATCAACGAGTCGGCCCTGCTCACCGCCCGCAAGGAACAGCGGGCGATCAGCAACGACTCGCTCGAAGAGTCGATCGACCGGGTGATCGCCGGTCCGCAGCGGCGGACCCGGGTCATGAGCGACCAGGAAAAGAAGATCACCGCGTACCACGAGGGTGGGCACGCGCTGGTCGCCTGGGCGCTGCCGCACGCCGCGCCGGTGCACAAGGTGACGATCCTGTCCCGCGGCCGCTCGCTGGGCCACACCCTGGTGCTGCCCACCGAGGACAAGTACACCCAGACCCGCGCCGAGATGATCGACACCCTGGCGTACGCGCTGGGCGGTCGGGCCGCCGAGGAGCTGGTCTTCCACGAGCCGACCACCGGCGCCGGGAACGACATCGAGAAGGCCACCCAACTGGCCCGCGCGATGATCACCCAGTACGGCATGAGCTCCAAGCTCGGTGCGATCAAGTACGGCACCAGCGGCGACGAGCCGTTCCTCGGCCGCAACATGGGCCACGAGCGGGACTACTCGGACTCGGTGGCCGCCGAGATCGACGGCGAGATGCGGGCGTTGGTCGAGCTGGCGCACGACGAGGCCTGGGAGATCCTGGTGGAGTACCGGGACGTCCTGGACAACATCGTGCTCGAGCTGATGGAGAAGGAGACCCTCTCCACCGCCGACATGGCCCGGATCTGCGCGCGCGTGGTCAAGCGCCCGCCGCTGGCACCGTACAACGGTTTCGGCAAGCGCCAGCCGTCCACCGAGCCGCCCGTGCTCACCCCGGCCGAGAAGGACAAGCTGAAGGCGCAGGCCGAGGCCGACGGCGCGCAGGCGTCGGTCGGCGGTGCCTCGTCCAACAACTCGGACGGCACGCACTGAGCAGCGACCCGACGGCCAGCTCCCCGCACCGGGAGCTGGCCGTCTCCGCGACCGAGCCCGACGGCGACGACGGGCTGGACTACGTGGCCGCGCGGCTGATCAGCGGCAAGCTGACCGGCCGCCCGGTCGAGGACGCGATCGACCTGGGCCGGATCGAGAAGGCGGTCCGGGAGATCCTGATCGCGGTCGGCGAGGATCCGGACCGCGACGGGCTCCAGCAGACACCGGCCCGGGTCGCCCGGGCGTACGCCGAGCTCTTCGCCGGCCTGCGGGTCGACCCGGCCCAGGTGCTCAGCACCACCTTCGAGGCCAACCACGAAGAGCTGGTGATCGTCCGGGACATCGACGTCATGAGTCTCTGCGAGCACCACCTGCTGCCGTTCCGCGGCAGTGCCCACATCGGCTACATCCCCGGCCCGGACGGGCGGATCACCGGCCTGTCCAAGCTGGCCCGGCTGGTCGAGGTCTTCGCCCGCCGGCCGCAGGTGCAGGAGCGGCTCACCTCGCAGGTCGCCGACCTGCTGATGAGCAAACTCTCCCCGCGCGGCGTCGTCGTCGTACTCGAGTGCGAGCACATGTGCATGGCGATGCGCGGCATCCAGAAGTCGGGTGCCAAGACCATCACGTCGGCCGTGCGCGGCATCCTGCAGACGGACTCCAAGTCGCGGGCCGAGGCGATGGCGCTGATCATGCCCCGCTGACACCCGGACGCGTCACCGACCGGCCGACCCGCCTCGGGACGGCCGGTCGTTGCGTCAGCCGGCCAGTAGGGCCAGCAACAGGCCGGCCGTGACCAGCACCGCCGGGACCAGGCAGACCAGCGCGCCGAAGCGCACAGTGCGCTCGCCGGGCCCGGCGCGGAACACCCGCCCGACGCCCACCCAGCCGGCGACGAAGGCGACCGCCGGCATCGGCAGCCCGCAGATCAACGCCGCCACACTGGCCGGGCCCGCTCCGGTCGCCACGAACACCACGACCTGGACCAGCGGCACCAGCAGCGCCAGCGGCCCGTACACCAGGAGGTTGCGTCCCCGCGCCGGCCAGGATCCCGGGCGGAACCGATGACGCGGGGCCAACGCCGCGTCCGCCGCCTCGGCCCGCCCCCGCGCGGCCCGCAGCGCCGCCAGCACGGCTGCCGGGCCGCCCGCCATCGAGCGCGCCGCCTCGGTCAGCTCCGGCGGGGACGGCACCAGGGAGATCGCCGGTACGCCCAGCTCACGCAGCCGCTCCTGCTGGCTCGCCAGCCCGGTGCGGACCACCGTCAGCTCCTCCCGCGCGGCCTCCGCCGAGCGGGCCTGCTCGCCCGCGGCGGATGCCGCGCTGCGGCGTACCCCGTCCAGCTGACGGGCCGCGGCGAGATACTCCGACCAGGCCGTGGTCGGCTCCGCGCCCGCCGGCGCGACGTCCCCGCCCGGCTCGGCGGTCCGCTGCCGTCCCGGCCCGGTCACCGTCGCGTTCGCACCCATCCCGACACCCCCCGCGCGCACCGCCGGATCACCTGGCCTCGTCGGCGAACGGCACCAGGACCGTGCCCCGCTCGTCCGGCCCGTCCCAGAGCACCGCCCGGTCGGGACGGGCCCGCCACTCCACCGGCCGACCGAAGACCGCGGCGAGCTGCGCCGCCGGCACGTCGAGCACAGCCACGGCCGCGAGCTTGTCCACCTCGCCGTCCGGCTCCAGCAACGCGGCGAACGGCGGCACGGCCCGCCACCAGCCCAGCAGATGCCGGCCCGACGGCGGCCCGTCCCGCAGCAGCGCGCGCAGCCGGTCCACCGGCAGCTCGCGGGGGCCCGGCCGGTCCAGGCCGAAGACGACCAGGTAGGTCGGCAGCTCGGCGTCCGCGTCCGCGAGCAGCGTCGGCAGGTCCACCATGGTCGCCGAATGGCGGACGGCCAGCTCGGCAGTCAACGCCTCGGCCAGTGGCCGGGAACCCGGGTCCGGAGCTGCCACCAGGAACCGGGCGGTACCCGGTGCGTGGTGGTCCGCCGTGCTCCGCGCCGCCGTCGCCACCAGCCCGCCCGCAGCCGGGCCGGATCCCAGCACCGCGAGGTTGCGCCCCGCCGCCGGCCCGAGCGGTACGGCGACCGTCGAGCGGGCCACGTCCACCGCCCTGCCGAGCAGAGCCGCAGGCCCGTGCGCCTGGCCGGCCAAGGCCGCCCGGTGTCGCGGGTCGTTGCCGAGCAACGGACGGGCGTACCCGGCGAACACCACCGGCGGCACCGACCCGGCCGGCCGTGCCGTCCACAGCTCGTGCCGCAGCCGATCCACCACCTCCGGGTGGTCCTGCGGATCGGGGTGGCGGATCAACCGTTCGTGACCTCGGATAGCGCCCCGGGGGCCGCCGAGCCCGCCTGCGGTGTTCACCACCGCGCTGCCCACCGGCAGGCCGGCGGCCGAGTCGTTTGTCGGTTCCAGCACCGGACCGCCGCCCGGCAGCGCCACCCGCACCGGGAACTGGCCGAGCACCGAATCCCGGTGCCCGGTGTCCGCCCGGCCGCTGAGGCCCAGCTCGCCCGCGCCGGCCAGCACCAGGTGTACGCCGTACGCCCGGCCGGCGCGGGCCAGCCCGTCCAGCTGGGCCGCCACCTCCGCGGCCAGCCGGTCCCGCTCGGCGAAGATCAGCGGCAGATTGTCCAGTACGCACACGATCCGGGGCAGCGCTCGGTGCTGGCGCAGCTCCGCGAAGCGTTGCCCACCGGCGCGCCCGCCGGCCTCGGCCCGGCGCTGCACCTCGACCGTCAACTGATCCAGCAGGTCGCGGACGTACTCCCGATCGGCGGCCATCGCCGCCGCCCGCACCTGCGGAATCCAGGACCGGTCCCGCTCGGTCTGGAGGAACTCCACGAAGGACTCGCCGTCGCCCAGATCCACCAGGTAGAGCGACAGCTCGTCCGGGCCGTACCGGGCGGCGAGGCCGAGCAGCGCCGTGGTCAGGAACGCCGAGCGACCCGCACCGGACCGGCCACTGACCAGCCAGTGCGGGGTCAGCTCGGTGAAGCCCAGCGGGACCGGGCGGCCCCCGGCGTCACCGACCGTGGTGGTCAACCCGTCCACCGAATCCGACTCCCACAGCCCCGCACCCGTCGCCGGCAGCAGATCTGCCAGGGCCAACCGGGAACCCGCCTCCACCTGCGCGGCGAGCCGCCGGCAGACCGCGTCGACCAGATCGGCCGGCGGGTCCGCCTCCACGAAGACCGGCGAGTTCAACCCGCCCGGCGGATCGGCGCCGGGGCTGGCGAAGGACGTCCCCGGCGGATCACCGAGCAGCGCGTACGCGTTGCGAAGCACCAGCGGGGTGGCGCGCGGCAGTGGCCCCCGGGCCGCGTACGGGCCGGCGGGCGGCCAGCCGGCCACCACCAGGTGCAGCCCGGCCGCCGGCCCCTGCTCGGCCAACGCCTCGATCCGTGCCAGGTCGGTCGGCCCGGTCAGCTCCGGCAGCGCGGCGACCACCAGCAGCAGCGTCCGGTCATGCCGGCGTCGCCCACTCGCCCCCGGCGTGACCCACTGCTCCGCCTCGGTCAACACCGCGCGCAGACCCGCCACATCCACCGCTGGCGGCGGCAACAAACCAGCATCAGCCAGCGCCCCGAACGGGGTGAGCACGCCCCCCGTGGCGTCCACCGCGCGCACCAGCAGGGCACCCGCCGGTGCCGCCGCCAGCGACCGCAGCAGCACAGCCCGAAGCAACCCGGCCACCCGCGGTTCCCGCGCGTCGGTGTCCACGCTCAGGTGCCCGGTGCCGACCAGCGGCACCAGCGCGGGAAAGCGGGCATCGTCCAGCGGCGCCGCGGTGCCGACCCGCACGAAGGGCGGCGGGCCGTCTCCGGCCGGCGAGTCCACGGTCAGCGAGTCCAGGGCGGCACCCGACCATCCCGGGGCCAGCCGCGCGGCCACCGCCCGCAGCCGGTCGGCCACCTCGTACTGGCGGCGCTGATCGGCAGGGGCCGGTCGGGTCTCGTCGAGAATGCCAGCCGCGGCGGTTGCGACGGCCGCAGCCCGCCGGTGCAGAGCTGCGGCGCGGTTCGTGCGTGCCTTCGGACCGGCCACCGCGTCCACCCCCTCTGCCCGAGGTTGGCAACCCCTCCCTGAGCAGAGACGGTATCCCAGCCGGGGCTCCTCCTCCGGGAGGTGCCGCGGCGGTGCGCCGGTGTTGTCGGGGATGTCACCGGTGGGGAGGGGTCCGTCACGATCCGCTGGATCTGAGGCATTGGCTCGGGAGCGTCCAGCCGTTAGCTTCAGGGGGTGGAATCAGTGCAGCCCCCCGCCGGTTCCCAGGTCTCCCGCGTACCGGCCCAGCGGACGCCGTCCGAGCAGCTGCCGCCGGCCCCGGCCGCGCCAGCGCCGCAGCGGCCCCGTCGCCGGGCGCGGACCGTGCTCACCGTGGTCGCCGGAGTGCTCGCCCTGCTCTGCCTGGGCGCGGTGGCCACCGCCTATGTGTTGTACGGCCGCGCGTCCACCCCGGACCGCAGCGCGCCCGACGTGGTCGTGGACAACTACCTGCGCGCGTTCCTCGTGGATCGCAACGATGCGAGGGCAGACGCGTTCACCTGTAAGGCTGGCGGCCAGCTGGAGCCGCTTCGTTTGCTGCGATCCGACCTAATCGAACGTGAAGAACGTTTTGACGTCACCATCTCGGTCAGTTGGGGGAGCCTTGCCGTGCAGAAACAGGGCGAGATCGCTGCCGTTCAAGTCACGTTGATCATTTCCGCGTTCGTCGACGGGATCAATCAGAGCGATCGACAGTCCTGGCAGTTCGACACCCGGCACGACGATGGTTGGCGGGTCTGCGGCGGCACACGAGCCGGCTGACCGTCACTCGATCCACAGCAGATGGACCGGCACCTCCAGAGTGGTGGGTGACTGGCCGCGCCAGGCCCAGCGGTACCACTCCACCTCGGGCGTGATCCGGACGCAGATGTCTCCCTCGGCACCCGAGTAGGTCTCGGTTACCGCCCGGAGGTCGCGGTGCTCCAGGCCGCCCTCGATGTGCACCACGCGGCGCCCGGTGACGGCATCCGCCTCGAAGACCGGCGTGGGGGACCGGTGGGCCGGGCCGTCCAGTGAGACCAGCCGGATCCCGCTGACCCGGCTGTCGGCCGGCTCGGGCCGGTCGCCGACCGCCTCCACCCAGACCCGATCGACCGGCACCAGCGGCGCGAACACCTCGACCTGGTCGGCCTCGGCCCGGTACCACTCGTGCTCGGGGATCACCGGCACATAGGTCCGGGCGCCCTGCACCACCCGGTCGTCCGCCCGCAGGTCGCCCCGCCAGCCCAGCCCCGGCAGCCCGACCAGCACGCGCCGCCCACGCAGCTCCACGCGCTCGGTGGCCGGCACGATCGCCAGCGGTCGGGGTGGCCGGGGCGCCCAGTCGGGCTGGTCCGCGAACGGGTCCGGCAGAGGTCCGGTCATGCCCGTCGTGGCCTCACTCCGCGCTACGCAGCGGGGCGCCCCGCTCGCGCATGAACGGTATCGGATCGATGGCGCCACGGCTGGTGCGGTCGTTGCGCAGGTGGACCTCGAAGTGCAGGTGCGGGCCGGACGAGTTGCCGCTGCTGCCGACCTGCCCGATAACCTCGCCGGCCGGCACGATCTGATCGGGTGACACCCGGGGACGGACCACCATGTGGCAGTACCGGGTGATGTAACCCCCGGCATGCAGCAGGTCGACGAACCAGCCGCAGCCGCCCTTGCCGGGGTGCCCGTCCACGTCGCAGTCCTTTCGGCCGCGGTCGTCCGGGTCGCAGCGGGCGACCAGCACCCGGCCCGCGGCGGCGGCGCGTATCTCGGTGCCCTTGGCCGTCCCGATGTCGACCCCGTTGTGGCTGGGTCGGCTGCTGGTGCGGAAGCCGGAGCCGACCTCGCCCGGGATCGGAGCGGTCCAGCCGGAGGCGGCGATCTGGCCGCGCTCGGCCGCGTTGCACACCGCCTTGCCGTTGATCTCGATCGTGCGCGCCGCGCCGCCGGCCAGCGCGTCGACGACCTGGCTGGCCAGCTCCTCGTGCTTGGCGTAGGCGTCCGGATAGGCGCTGACCTGGACCTGCTGCGCCACCACCGTCAGCGGCCGGCGCTGCCAGCTCCGCACCTTGACCAGCTTCTCGTAGAACTTGCGGGCGGTGTATGCGGGGGTCATCCGCTCGGTGACGCTGCCCCATCCCGGCCGCTGTTGGAACAGGCCCAGCGAGTCGTGGTCGGCGCCGACGCCCTCATGCGGCAGGGCCAGTGACGCCGGAACGCCACTGTTCGCCAGGTTGCGCAGTGCGGACTCCTGCATCGCGGTGGCCAGGGCGATCACCCAGCCCCGTGACGGCACCCCCAGGTCCTGGCCGACCTTGATGATGATGGCGGCGTTGCGGATCTGCGCATCGCCGTACTCGGTGAACCGCGGCAGCTCGCCGGCGATGTCCACCGGGCGGATTGGGCCGCAGCCCCACCCGGCGAGGCTGTCCCCGTCCTCCGCATCGCCGCCGAGTCCACTGAGAAAGAACGCCGCCGTCCCCCCGGCGCAGCAGAGCAGGAGCAGCACCCCGGTGAGCACTGTGGCGATCACACCGACCCGTACCGGTCGGCGGAGGACGCGGCTGCCGGCGTTCACTGTCGCTCCCAATCCACCACGTCGACCAGCCAGCCGCCATCCGCCGCGAGCAACTCCAACCGCAGCCGGCCGGTGTCGAGGGGCAGTAGCACCTCGACGAACGTGTCGCTGCGCGACCGCACCGCCGGTGGCCCGGTCACCTCCTCGGCCGGGACCCCGCCGGGATCGACGCCGGTCAGCTTCTCGGTCAACGCCGCCGTGGACAACGGACGCAGGCCGGCCTGCCACTGTTCGGCAGTCATCCCCGGACGGCCGAGCCAGGCGCTGGTGAACTGGTCGGCGGTCTGTTCGGGCGTACGGTCGCCCGGCCGGGTCACCGGTGACGGTGGAGCCTCGGTGGAGATCGCACCATCGTCGCCGGCTGTCGGGTCCACGGTGGTGATCGGCCGATCCGGCCGCGTGCTCAACCCGTCCGCCGGGTCGGCCGGACCGGAGACCAGCCGGGCCGCCCCGAGCACCCCGAAGACGATCACCGCGATCACCAGCGCCACCCCCAGCCGGGATCGCAGAAGCCGCGTGAACAGGAACTCAAGAGCGCGTCGCATCGCCATCACCGCGCCTCTGAGCGCACCCGCGGTCCGGTGCGGTCCGGCGCACGCTCGGCCGAGCCTGGTCGGTAGACCACGAACGCCGGGTTCTCGGCTGGCACGTCCGGCTCGGTCCAGGTCGCTGGCTGCCTGCGACGGGGTTGGGGTGCGACCGGCCGGCCGCGGCCACCGGACCCCTCGTGCGAAGCGTCGTCCGCGCGTTCCCGACCGTCCGGGCGCCCGGCGTCGGGACGCCGGCCGTCGACCGGGGCCGTCGGCGCCAGGACCGGGTCTTCCCGCCGCGCCTCCGGGCGCAGCGTGGTTTGCTCCGCAACGGGTGAGCGACGGCGGCCGCCCACCGGCTCGGCCGTGCCGCCCGGTTCCGCCACGTCCAGCCGCGCCGCGGTCCGCATGTCCCGGAAGAACCGACGGTGCCAGGAACCGGCCGAACTGACCGCCTCGCTGTTGTCCTTGCCGCCGAGTTGGGTGATGCGCCGGTAGGGCCGCAGCAGCAGCCAACCGACCACCCCGCAGAGCCAGACCAGCACCACCTGGAGCCAGCCCGGCAGGGTTGGCGTGCTCATGATCAGGTCAACCGCGAACAGGTAGATCGCTGCCCCGGTGCCGAAGATGGCGATGTTGAAGACCGCGGCCACCACGGCGTTCGCGAGCCGCCGCAGCCCGGCGCTCGCCGGACGGAGCAGACCGACGGTACCCAGGATCGGTGCGGCGATCACCGCCCACCGGAAGATGAGGAAGCCCAGCAGGACCAGCAATGACGCGGTCAGATCGAACATGGCGAACAGCACCGACGCCAGCACCGCGATGAACCCGGCACCCACCCGATCCATGTCCCGCACACCCTGGAGGTACTCGTACGCCTCCGGGTCCTCGTCCTGAATCTGTTGGGCAACTCGCGCCCACTGCTGCTGCTTGGCCTTGATCGTTGCCTCTCGGGTGGCCGGGTTGGCGCGCAGCTTCTCAGCCTCGTCCCAGGAGAGTGACTTGGCGTCGTAGAGCGCGGGGCCGTACTTCCGAGCGGTTTCACTGTCGGCCGAGCCGAGCACACCCCGTAGCCAGTTCCGGTAGAGCATTGCCTCAGTGGCGGTGTCACTGGCCCGCACGGCGGGCGGTCGCTTGTCGACACAGGCATCTGGATTGGGAACGGCACAACGGTCCGCCGGGGTGTCCCGGGCCGCGGGACCCACGGCGTCGTGCACCACGCCCAGTGTGGTGACCAACGTGCCGTCCGCGATGTTCGCCGATTTGACGGGCCAGGCGGCAAGCGCGGTCACCGCAACCATCACCAAGAGCGCCCAGCCTGCAGTGGTCATGGCGTTGCTCATGTCCGACTGGCGGGAGCGCCAGAGTAGGTACAGCCCCACGACGCAGAGCGTGACGATGCCGAAGACGCTGAACACCTTCTGATAGACGGCCTTGGTCGCCTGCTCAACCAGCGGATCGGCCCAGCCCCACATCGAACGGGGGTCCCAGGCTCGCTCACGCAGTGCATTCGAGGCACCGACAATCGCGGTCGCGATCATGAACTCGCCGTTCGCCACAGTGGTGGTGAACTTGTAGTCCGGATGCAGGACCGACGACGCGCATCCGCCCGGGATGTCGTACGTCGGATAGCTGTAGCCGGCGTAGCCGTAGTCGCTGTAGAGGCCCTTCGGCCCGAGCTGCTTGGCGGAGTCCGGCCGGCCGGCGAACCAGCCGGCGAGCCCCGAATCGGGCGTGCCCGGGGTCGGTGCGTTTCGGCAGGTGACCTCGTCCTCGCTGACCTCCTTGAGTTTCGCCACGCAGGCCCGGAAGTCGGCCTGCCACTCCGGGGTCGTGCAGAGGTCGGCGCGGGCCTGGGCGGCGGGCGGGGTGGCGGCAGCCGCCTCCGCACCGATCAGCGGCCAGGTGAGGGAGGCCCCGGCCAGTACGCCGAGGGCGAGCAGGAACGCCGCGATCCGCGCCCGGGCCCTCGCCATGTCACGCCTCCAGATCCGGCAGGGGGATGCTCGGCAGCACTCCGGCCGCCGCGGCGATCGCGGCGGGCGTCGTGTCGAGGTGGTCAAGCAGCCCTTCGACGTACGAGACGTCGACGCGAACCTTCTGCACCCGCCCGTCGACGTCGCGCATCACGAACTCGCGGAAGCCGAGGCGGTTGGCCGAGCTGGTGTCGGCGGCGGAGAGCGAGGCCAGGGTGGCCTCGTATCCGTCGTTGACGGGCACCCGCAGCAGTCGCAGCGCTTCGGAGGCGATCTCGGCGTCCTCGGCGATCCTTCCGACGAAGACGGTGGAGACGAGGTTCTGCACGTCGAGGCCGAGGATGTCGCGCGGGTTCTGGGAGGCGACGAGCGCGGCGAGGTTCCACTTGCGGGAGTCCCGGGCGAGCCGGACGAGGAACGACCGCCCGGACCGCCAGCCCTCCATGAAGTGCGCCTCGTCCAGGCCGACGAGCTTGCGCGACGACATCGACCCGCCGTAGCAGCGGCGGACGGCGAGCCGGTGCGCGGTGTGCAGCATCGGCAGGGCGAGTGCCTCCTCGGCGGACCAGTACTCCCGTTCGATCTTGAGGTCGGGCAGCCGCAACCCGGCCATGGTGATCACCGTGAGCGCCGCGTCGGCGCCGAGCAGCCCTTCCGGCGGCCGGCCGAAGAAGAGCATGGCCAGTGGCATCTCGGCGGTGTCGAGCAGGAGGTTGGCCAGCTCCTTTCCGGCGTCGTCGTCGAGTTGCCCGAGGCAGCTCACCACGTCGTCCAGGGTGGACGTCTCCTCGGCGGGAACCTGACGGACCGCGTGCCGGAACAGGGTGGCGGTGGACGCCTCGCGAGCCACCTGCGGTGGCACCAGCATCATGCAGATGTCCTGGACCAGCATCCGACGCTCGGCCCGGGCGTTGGAGACCGCGATCTCGAACTCACGGTCACCGGAGGCGCCGGCGCCGAACTCACTGCGCAGCGGCGTTGGGATCAGCGAGTAGGGCGCCAGGGTGCCGTGCTCCGAGCCGGTCAGGTTCAGCACCCGGGAGTACGGCCGCAGCTCCGGCATGGCGCAGAGCCGGGCCAGCGGCCCGGACGGGTCGAGCAGGGTCACCTGGACGCCGCGCCGTGCGGCCAGGTAGCCCAGCGCGCCGAGCAGGGTCGACTTGCCACCGCCCGGCTCGGCCACGAAGACCGCGAGCCCGGAGCGTTCCCGTACCTCCATGGGGAAGTGCAGGTCGAGGAAGACCGGGCGGCGGCAGGTGCCGGCGGTCCGGCCGATCAGGTCGCCCCGTCGGTCGCCGACGTTGGAGGCGGCCTGGGGGAGCGCGGCGGCGAGCAGCGGGACCGGCATCCGACGGACGTAGCCGGTGTTGGCGATCGGCTCGCCGGGGATGAACTCGCGGGCCAGCCAGTCCTGGTTCTTCGGGTGCTGGAGCGAGACGCGCAGCTCCCGGGAGTAGAGCTGGATGAGCCGGCGGGCCCGTTCCAGGCACTCTTCCCGGGTCCGGCCGCCGACTGCGATCCGGTGCCAGCCGTGGGCGCGGGCCGAGTCGACCGGCAGCCCGGTGGTCATCTCGTCACCGATCACCAGCGCGCGCTTGGCCAGCCGCTCCAACTCGGGCGGCGCGTCGATGCCGTGCTCGGCGTAGTCGAGCTGCTGTGAGCGGATCATCCGCAGCCGGTGTTCGAGATTGCGGAACGAGTCGCCGGAGCCGAGGATGTCGACCCGGGTGGAGATCTCCATCGGCCAGGGAAGCCGCTCGTGGAAGTGCAGCCACGGCTCGTGCCGTTCCGGGATCTCCAGTGGCTCCATCCGGCCGACGGCGAGCACGGCGACGTGCCGTTCCTCGCCGGTCATGCGGTTGACCAGCTTCACCGTCGAGCCGTACGGGGTGCGGTAGCGCTCGACCTGCTCGGTCAGGGCGAGCAGGTCACCGCGCTCCCAGCGACCGTTGGTCACCGGGGAGAGCGTGCCCGGAGGTGCCATGCACAGCGCCACCGAGCGGTAGAGCAACCACTCCAGCTCCTGGGCGGTGACCCTGCGGCCGCGCATGCCGAACGCGCCGAGCACCTCGTCGAACTGCTCCACTGTGCGGCCCAGCTTGCGGCGTTCGCCTTCGGCGGTGCCCCGCCCGAAGGTGCGCAGCAACCGCTCGGTGAGCGAGTCACCGAGCGACCGGCGGGCGAAGGTGACGCCCAGGTAGGTCTGCCCCTCGGCGTGGTTGACCGCCATCAGGTGCCGCTGGGCGGCGACCAGGTGGTCGGCCCAGCCGGTGGTGCCGGGCACGTCGGGCAGCGGCGCCGGGGTGTGCGCGTCGATGGTGCGGGCCCACTCGTCAGCGGGGAACGGCCGGGTGGTGCGGCGCAGGTGCAGCCGGAAGCCGGCCAGGCCGGCGTACTGCTCGGAGATCGCCGACAGCAACGCCTCGCGTTCGGCGTCGGGGCGGAAGGCCCAGCGCACCTCGGGCAGCCAGTACCAGGCGGTGACCGTGTTCGGGGTGAAGGTCAGGTGGCCGGCGATCTCGGTGATGGCCAGCTCGACGGACGGGTCCCGGTCCCCAAACTTGATCTTCGGGGCGCGGACCCGGACCGGCCGGGTCGGCCGGTCCTGTCGGCTCACGGCCTTCTGTCGGGGCGTGGCTATCTCCCGCCCGGTCGGCTCCGCGCCGCCCGGTCCCGACCGCGCCGTGCCGGTGGCGCGGCGCGGCGCGCGTTCCAGGGCCGGCCGGTCCGTCGGGCCGGCGCTGGACGGTCCCGCCGCCGGTGCTGCCGGTCGGCTGGGCGGCGCGGCACCGGGCGGTCGGGTCGTCGCGCCGGTGGTCGACGACGCCGGCGCACCCCCGCCGGTCGGCTCGGTCTCGCCTGGTGGCCGGAGCATCGGCAGCCGGTCGCCGGCCTGGTGCGGCACCCGGGACTCGCCGGCAGGACTGCCGCCGCGGCGCCGCGGCTCCACCGGCCGCCCACTGCTGGTGGCCGCGTCGTCGGGGGCCCAGGGCGGTTCCAGGTCGGCGGCCCGGTCCGGCGCCCGGTGGGCCGACTCGGCGGCGGGCGGCTGCTGCGGGATCGCCGGCTGCTCCCGGGGCGCCGGGGCGGCCGGCACGGCACGCGTCGCGCCCGGCCGGGACGCGCCGAAGAGATCCAGGAACGGGGAGTCGATGTCGGCGTTCTCGCCGGCCGACACCGTGCTCGGCTCGGCGGGCGGCGGTCGGCGGGGCACTGGTCGGGGGGCCTGGAAGACGCCGACCGCACCGTGCCCGGGCGAGGTCACCAGCGCGGGATCGAGCGCCACCTCGTCCTCGGAGTCGGTGTAGTCAATTGACTGCGCACGGTGACCGGTCGGCGCGGCCGGACGGCCGGCCGGGGTACCCGGCGTGGAAGAGCGACTCATGCGACCGCCTCGCTCGCGCCGGGGTCTACCGACAGCCTCTTGCCCGCGTCGTGCGATGGACCGGTCGGCGTACACCCGGTCATGCCAGCTCCTCCCGGATCCTGATCCGGCTACCGACCAGGCGCGGGTCGCGCTGCTCGATCGCCGGCTCCCGGGTGCGTCGCCAGTCGGTCAGCGCGGTGCGGATGACCACCCGCGCAGGCCGGTCCGGGTCGACGTGCCGGAAGATGAACGACGTGGTCACGATGGCGAGCGCGATCTCCCAGGCCGGGAAGAGCTCGACCGTCAACGTGAACAGCCAGTGGATGAACATGTAGAGGGGGACGAGCAGCATGAAGAGCCCGTACTGGGCGTACGGCAGGTGGACCGGAAGGGTGTAGCCGGGCGGCCCGAGGTAGACCAGGCGGGCCCGGTAGATGTCGTCGTCGGTGCGCAGCCGCATCTGGGAACGCGCCTATTCGAAGATCAGGTCGATCAGGTAATCGCCGACGAAGAAGAGTGTGGCCGCGCCGGCGATGAAGGCCAGCCCGACGATCGCGATCGCGGAGCTGGTCAGCACCTTGGAGATCTCGCCCCGGCTGGCCCGCCCGATGAAGATGACGCCCAGGACGGCGAGCAGGATTGGCGCGATCTTGCTGGCGAAGAAGGTGACAACACTGTTGGTGTCGATCCCCTTCGGTGCCGGCTCGGCGAGCGGAGCTGACGCCAGGGTGGAGAGCGCGTGGGCGACGCTGGACGACGCCGTCTCCATGAGCTCGAAGGCGATCACTGGAACCTCCCCATATCGCGGCCGGCGATGCCGCGGCGGTGCAATAGGCAAGCCTGGCGGGAAATGTGCTCGCAGGGCGCAGCCTTCTCGACCCTGTGTTCGTTACTCACCACGGAGAGTGGCGAGCTTTGGGCGGTTTTTCCCCGCTTCGGCCCTCCCTCCAGGCTTCGCCATCTCGATGCTGGCCAATTCCAAAGCGTACGGGCCGGCCCGGATTGCGACAAGCCGCGAAGGGACTGCCCGATACTGCCCGGACGACCGATCGTACACCTGTTCCAATGCGCACGTCAGGGATGGTGTGTCGGGGGCGGACCCGGGTCGGCCGGGCCGACCGCCACGACCGGTACCGTCTAGTCGTGACCGATCTGGTGCGGGCCCCGGGCCCGGTGGTGATGGGCGTCCTCAACGTCACGCCGGACTCCTTCTCCGACGGCGGACGGTACGCCGACCTGGGCTCAGCCGTCGGACACGGCGTCCGTCTGCGTGCCGCGGGGGCGCACCTGGTCGACGTCGGCGGTGAGTCGACCCGCCCGGGTGCCGAAAGGATCGACGCGGCGACCGAGGCCGACCGCGTGCTGCCGGTCATCCGCGAGCTGACCGCCGCCGGAGTGCCGGTCAGCATCGACACCAGCCGCGCCCGGGTGGCCGAGGCGGCCCTGGGCGCGGGCGCGGTCGTCGTCAACGACGTCTCCGGCGGGCTGGCCGACCCGGACATGGCCCGGGTGGTCCGCGACGCCGGCTGCCCGTGGGTGCTGATGCACTGGCGTGGCCACTCACGGGAGATGCGCGAGCTGGCCAGCTACACCGACGTGGTGGCGGACGTCCGGGCCGAGCTGGCCCAGCGGATCGACGCGGCGCTGGCCGCCGGAGTGGCCGCCGACCGCATCGTCGTCGACCCCGGCCTCGGGTTCGCCAAGACGGCCGCGCACAACTGGGAGTTGAGCGCCCGCCTGCCGGAGCTGCTCGACCTCGGGTACCCGCTGCTCTTCGGCGCCAGCCGCAAGTCCTACCTCGGCCGACTGCTCGCCGGCCCGGACGGGACGCCGCGACCCACGGCGCAGCGGGAGGCGGCCACCGTCGCCACCAGTGTGCTGGCCGTCGCGGCCGGCGCCTGGGGGGTACGCGTGCACGACGTCCAGGCCACCGCCGACGCGCTCGCCGTCTGGGTCGCCACCGGCAGCCCGCGTCTGGTCCCCGCCCGTGCCGGCGACGAGCGAGAGGTGCAGCGATGACCGACCGGATCCAGCTGACCGGCCTGCGGGCCCGGGGCCGGCACGGGGTGTACGACTTCGAACGGGTCCAGGGGCAGGACTTCGTCGTCGACGCCGTGCTGGAACTGGACCTCGCCCCGGCCGCCGCCAGCGACGACGTCACCGCCACCGTCCACTACGGTGAGCTGGCCGAACAGCTGGTCGCGGTGGTGACCGGCGAGCCGGTCAACCTGATCGAGACCCTCGCCGACCGGCTGCTCACGGTCTGCCTGGCCGACGAGCGGGTCACCAGCGCCACCATCACCGTGCACAAGCCGGAGGCGCCGGTGCCGCACACGTTCACCGACGTGGCCGTCACCATGACCCGGGCGCGTGCCCGGTGACCCGTGCGGTGCTCTCGCTCGGCAGCAACCTGGGCGACCGGCTGGGTCACCTGCGTACGGCCGTCGCCACGCTCGGCGACAGCGTGCTGGTGCTCTCCGGCGTGTACGAGACTCCACCGTGGGGCGACGCCGATCAGCCCGCGTACCTCAACGCGGCGCTGCTGGCCCAGGACGACGCCGCCACCCCTCGCGACTGGCTGGAGCGGGCGCGGGCCGCGGAGCGCGCGGCCGGCCGGGCACGTGACCCGCAGCGGCGGTTCGGGCCGCGCACCCTCGACGTGGACGTGATCGCGGTCTGGGGCGACGACGACGAGCCGGTGCTCAGCGACGACCCCGAGCTGACCCTGCCGCACCCCCGGGCGCACCTGCGCGCCTTCGTGCTGCGACCGTGGATCGACATCCAGCCGTACGGGCGGCTGCCCGGTCACGGCTGGTTGACCGACCTGCTCACCGCCGGCCCGGCCGCCGACGACGCGCTGGATCTGCGCCCCCGGCCGGAACTGGCGTTAGAGTCGACGGCATGACCGAGCGGAGCCGGCCGGCATGACGCAGGCGAAGTCCCCACCACCGGGCGGGCCGGGCCCGGACCGGTCACGGATGGGCCCCACCCGGATCTCCACCCTGGTCGTGGCCGCACTGGCAGCCGCGGCGGTGGCCTGGCTGCTGATCAGCACCCTCTACTACAGCGGCATCCCCCGGCTGCCCTGGCTGCCGGTGGTGACACTGGCCGCGCTCGCCGTGCTCGAGGCGTACGCCGCCGTCAACACCCGAGGACGGATCGAACGCAAGCCCGGCCGGGACCCGGTCAACCCGCTGCTGGTCGCCCGGTTCGTGGTGCTGGCCAAGGCGTCGGCGCTGGCCGCGGCCATTTTCGCCGGCTTCTACGCCGGGCTGGCCGGCTGGCTCTTCGTCGAGACCACGCGGGCCGCCACGGAGGATCGACCGGCCGCCGGGAGCGGTCTGCTCGCCTCGCTGGCGCTGGTGGGCGCCGCGCTCTGGCTTGAGCGCTCCTGCCGGGTGCCGGAGCGCCCGGACGACGAGCGTGAGCCCGACCAGCGGGAGAGCCGCCCCGGCCAGCGTTGAGAGGCCCCCGGGGTCTCCCGACAGCCCCTGACAGGGGGTTACGCCCGGCTCCGGGCGCAGGTACGGTGCCTGCGATCGGAGAGCAACGGCCGCCCCGGTCCGTCCGCGCGCACCGGACCGGGGGCGGCCGGCCAGTGGGGAGGCGGCGTCATGGGGTACGAAGAAGCGGGCCGGGAAGGGTCGGTCGAGCCCTCGTCCGGGGTGCCCGCCGCCGTTCTGGAGAACGTCTTCGACGACCCCAGCCAGGGTGAGCCCGGTCGGGACCGGGTCGGCGTGCACCTGGGGTGGGAGGTCCTGCTGCTCGCCGGTGTCGCCACTCTGGGCTGGCTGCTCTGGCGGGTCGACTCGGACGTGCTGCGCGGCGACAGCCTGCGCACCCTGCTGGTCGGCATGGTCGGGCTCGGGCTGCTCACCCTCGCGGCCGGGGTGAGCCTGCGTACCGCCGCACCGAACCTGGCCGTCGGGCCGGTAGCGGTCGCCGCCGCGCTGCACTACGCGGAGCAGGGTGACCAGGGCCTGGCGGCGTCCGTCGGCCCGGCGGTCGGGGTCGCCGCGCTGGCCGGACTGGCGCTGGCGCTGGCGGTGGTGGTGCTGCACGTGCCGGGCTGGGCGGCCAGTCTCGCCGGTGCCGCCGGCGTGGTGGTGTACATCGAACGCCGGTCGGCGCCCGTGCTGGTGCAGGGCGACTACGACCCCGGGCGGAGCGCCGGCTACCTCTTCGCCGGGTTCGCCGCGGTGGCGGTCCTCGGCGGGCTGTTCGGCGCCATCCGGGCGATCCGCCGGCTGGTCGGCCGGTACCGGCCGGTCACCGATCCGGCCCGTCGCCGGGGAGTGGTGGCTGCCGTGGTCACCGCGCTCGCACTGGTCGGCTCCACCGTGCTCGCCGCCCTCGCCGGCGTGCTGCTCGCCGCCAACGGCCCGGGGCCGGTCACGCCCGACCCCGGGCTGGACTGGACAGTACTGGCGATCGGGGTGGCCCTGCTCGGCGGCACCAGCGCGTACGGCCGTCGGGGTGGGCTGTTCGGCACCCTGCTGGCGGTGGGCCTGGTCACCGTCTTTCAGGCGTACGCGCTGGCGCGCGGCTGGACGTTCGACCACTGGACGGTCGGCGGCGTCGCGCTCGGTGTCGGACTGCTGGTCACCCGCCTGGTCGAGACGTTCGGACGGCCCCGGCCGGACAGCACCGACGCGCCCGAGCCGGTCGGCGACGGCACGATCAGCACGGGCTGGGCGATGCCCCGGTCGCAGCCGGTCGACAGCTGGCCCCCCACCCTGCCGACGCCGGCCGCGCCGCAACCGGTCGACCCGTGGCGGGATCCGCGCTGGGAGGACAGCCCGCGCCGGTGGGACGCCGGTGAGCGGTGAGCCGTGCCGCGTCCGCCGAGCCGGAGCTGATCTCGACCGTTAGGCTCGGCGGCATGACCGACACACCTGCCGCCACCCCCGGCGGATCCTCGTTCGAGGAGCTCGACGCGCTGTCCACCGAGGAGCTGCGGGAGCGGGCGTTCGCCCGGGCCCGGGAGCACCGCGACGTGGGTTTCTACTGGTCGGTGCTGCGGCACCTGCCGAACGCGGACGAGGCGACGGTGCTGGACGGCGCGCCGAACTCGATCGGCCCGACCATCGACGAGGCGAACGCTCTGTGGCGGGAGCTGACCGGCCACGGTTACGAGGAGTCGGCGCCGCTGCTGCGGGCCGCCTTCATCGACTACCTGTTGAAGCACTGAGCCGGCCGGGGCGGCCCAGGTCCACCCGGTCGGTCGGCTCGGGGTCTGGGCGGATCTTCGCGCGGTTCACCCGTACCGGTCCGATCAGCCGGTACGGGACGGCCGCCGGCACCGGCGCGCTCGCCGTGCTGCTGCTGGTCGGGATCTGCGGGAGCCCGGCGTACACCGGATGGGCCGGCGCGCAGGCCGACCCGGCGTCGGCGGGCGGTTACTACCTGCGTGTGCTCGCCTGGCCCGCGTGGCGGCTGGACGCGGACGGGCAGCCCGGCGGGTTGCTCGCCGCCGACCTGCGGGCCGTCCTGCTGGTGGTCCTCGCGGTGGCCCTGCTCTACCTGCTGCCCGCCGCCCAGGTGGCCCGGGTGCCCGGCCCGGTCAGCCAGTTCTTCTCCGGCTGGGCCGCGTACGTGCTGGCCGGTGGGCTCGCCGCCGTGCTGGCGGCGCCGTTCGGCCCGGACCCGTCGCTGCTCGGCGCGTTGCAGGACGCCAGCAGCGGCGCCGGCTACGGCTTCCTCTGCGGTTGGATCATCGGCACCGCCAGCCTCGGCGGGCGGGCCTGACCCCGACCGGTCGAGCCGTGCGGGTCAGCCCGTCACGCGGCCGAGGTCGAGCAGGCGCTGCCGGCTGAGCGCGCCCACGGGCCGGCCGCCGTCGGTCACCACGAGCCGGTCCCGTCCGGACGTGAGCAGTACCGCCAGCGCGTCGTACGCGGAGCCGTCCAGCGGCACGGTGGGCAGGTCCGCCTCGGCGTCGCCGGGCACCGGCTCCAGCGCGTCCCGGTCGAGTCGGGTGACCGCGAGCCGGCGGATGCCCCGGTCGGCCCCGACGAACTCGCGCACGAACGGCGTGGCGGGCGCGCCGAGCAGGGCGGCCGGCGTGTCGTACTGCTCCAGGTGCCCTCCCTGGGAGAGCACCGCGATCCGGTCGCCGAGCCGGACCGCCTCGTCGAGGTCGTGGGTGACCAGCAGGATCGTCTTGCGGACCTCGGCCTGGAGTCGGAGGAACTCCTCCTGGAGCCGGGCCCGGACGATCGGGTCGACGGCGGAGAACGGCTCGTCCATCAGGAGCACCACCGGGTCGGCGGCGAGTGCGCGGGCCACCCCGACGCGCTGCCGCTGCCCACCCGACAGCTCGTGCGGGTAGCGGCGGCCGAACTGGGCCGGGTCCAGCCCGACCAGGTCGAGCAGCTCGTCGACCCGGGCCCGGGTCTGGTCGCGGGACCAGCCGAGCAGCCCGGGCACGGTGGCCACGTTCGCCCGGACAGTCTGGTGTGGAAACAGCCCGACGTTCTGGATCACGTAGCCGATCCGGCGGCGCAGCCGCACCGGGTCGACGTCGGTGACGTCCTCGTCACCGAGCAGGATCCGCCCGGCGGTCGGCTCGATCAGCCGGTTGACCATGCGGAGCACCGTCGACTTGCCGCAGCCGGACGGGCCGATCAGCACCACCAGCTCGCCGGCCCGGACCTCCAGGGTGAGGTCCCGGACGGCCTCGGTGCCGTTCGGGTAGCGCTTCTGGATGGCCTGCAGGGAGATCGACGCCGCGCGAGGGGACTCGGCCCCGCCGGCAGCCTCCGGGGTAACGTCCACGTATGTCCTTCCGCCTGAGCTACCGGGCCGACCCGGGTAACCCCTGGTTCTCCTGGCAGTACGTGCGGGACAACTCTGACACGATCGTCGCGGCGGTGGGTGAACACGCCTCCCTCACCGGGCGCGCGGTGCTGATCGCGGCGCTGATCGCCCTGCCGTTGTCCGTGCTCGCGTACTGGTTCCGCCCGCTGGCCGGGCCGATCCTCGGCATCACCGGCGTGATCTACACCATTCCGTCGCTGGCGCTGTTCGCGTTCATCGCGCCCTACCTGGGCACCGGCGCCACCACCGTGCTGGTCGGCCTGGTCCTGTACGCGCTGCTGCTGATCGTCCGGAACGTGGTGGCGGGGCTCAACCAGGTGCCGCCCGAGGTCCGCGAGGCCGCCGAGGGCATGGGCTACGGCCGGTGGGGCCGGCTGTTCCGGATCGACCTGCCGCTGGCGATCCCGGGCATCATGACCGGGCTGCGGCTGGCCACCGTGTCGACGGTCGCGCTGGTCACCGTGGGGGTGCTGGTCGGGCACGGCGGGCTCGGGCAGCTGATCTTCGCGGGCTTCCAGAACAACCTCTACAAGGCTGAGATCATGACCGGGACTGTGCTCAGCGTGGCGCTCGCGGTGCTGCTGGACCTGCTGCTGGTCCTCGTCGGCCGGCTGGTCACCCCCTGGTCCGCCCGGGGCGTGCGGTGAGTGCCGCGGCGAGCCCGGTGTCCCAGGCGGTGATGTGGCTCAACGACCCGCTGAACTGGACCAATCCCGGCGGCATCCTGGACCGGCTCGGCGAGCATCTGGAGATCTCCGCCGCGGCGGTGGCGCTCGGCTGCCTGGTGGCCTGGCCGCTCGGGCTCTGGCTGGGGCACACCGGGCGCGGTGGTGGCCTGGTGGTGCTGGTGTCCAACGCCACACTGGCCATCCCGACCCTCGCGCTGCTGACCATCCTGCCGTTGACGTTCCTCGGCTTCGGCCGCACGCCGGTGGTGGTGGCGCTGGCCGTCTTCGCCGTTCCACCGCTGCTGGCGAACGCGTACACCGGCGTACGCCAGGCGGACCTGGAGGCGCTCGACGCGGCCCGCGGGATGGGCCTGTCCGGCGGGCAGGTGCTGCGGCGGGTGGAGCTGCCGCTCGCGATTCCCTACCTCGCCGCCGGGTTCCGGACCGCCGCCGTGCAGGTCATCGCCACCGCCGCGCTGGCCTCGTTCGTCAACGGCGGCGGCCTCGGTGAGATCATCCGTACCGGCTTCGGCCTGAGCATCGCGGTCGGCGGGGGCCAGATCCTGGCCGGCGGTGTGCTGGTCGCCGGGCTCGCGTTGCTGGCCGAGCTGGTCCTGGGCGGCGTCGAACGGCTGGTCACCCCCCGTCCGCTGCGGCGCGACCGGCAACGCGCGGGACGACCCCGCCCCGCCGACGCCACCGGCCGCGCCTGATCTGACGCCATTTCGTCCCCGGGACGACCCGTTCGGGCGACCGGTGGACGAGCCGGCGATCGGCAGCGAGGCGTCCGTGACGATGCGGTGACGAACTCCACCTCAGGTTGTCGGTCGGTCCCGGAGGATGTTGGGTGGACATTCACGGGCGGCCGACAGTCAGGATCGCCCGTCGGACACGCGGCCGGCCCGGGACGGGTCGCGCCGGGACACGGAAGGCGGGCACATGCGCGCACGTACACGTCTGGCGATCGGCGCGGTCGGCGCAGTCGCCGCGGCAGGGCTTCTGACCGGGTGCGGTGACGCCGGTTCGTCCGGCACCGACGCGCCCCAGCAGAGCGCCTCCGGGGCCGGGTGCGCCCCGATCGCCGGGCAGCAGCTCATCGCGTTGCAGGACGACAAGAAGCTCCAGAACTCCGACAACGTCATCCCGGCGGTCAACAGCAAGGCGGCCAACCCGCAGTTGATCGCCGCGCTGGACAAGGTCTCCGCCGTGCTGGACACGCCGAAGCTGATCCAGCTCAACAAGGCCGTCAACGACGACCGCAAGACCCCCAAGGTGGCGGCCGAGGAGTTCGCCTCCGCCAACAACGTCACCGCGGGCATCGCCAAGGGTCCGGGTGGCGAGATCGTGGTGGGAGCCGGCAACTTCGCCGAGAGCCAGACCCTGGGCGAGCTGTACCGGATCGTGCTCACCGCCGCCGGCTACCAGGTCAAGGTGCAGCAGATCGGCAACCGGGAGCTCTACGAGCCGGCGCTGGAGAAGGGCGAGGTGCAGGTCGTCCCGGAGTACGCGGCGACCATGGCCGAGTTCCTCAACACCAAGGCCAACGGCCCCAACGCCCAGCCGGTCTCCTCGCCCGACATCAACAACACCGTGAGCGCGCTGAAGGCCGAAGGCGACAAGGTGGGCATCACCTTCGGCGCCCCGGCCGCCGCCCAGGACCAGAACGCCTTCGCGGTCACCCAGGCCTTCGCCGACAAGTACGGCGTGCGGACCCTGTCCGAGCTGGCCGCGAAGTGCTCGGGCAACGCGACAGTGCTGGGTGGTCCGCCGGAGTGCCAGCAGCGTCCGTTCTGCAAGCCGGGCCTGGAGAAGACGTACGGGCTGTCGGTGGGCTCGTTCTCCTCCCTGGACCAGGGCGGGCCGCTGACCAAGAACGGGCTGCGCACCGGCGCCATCAGCGCGGGCCTGATCTTCTCGTCGGACGGTGCCTTCGCCACCAGCTGAGCCACCCCGTGACGTGCTGACGACGCCCCCGCCCCACCCCGGAGCGGGGGCGTCCGCGCGTCCCGGGACCCCGTTCCCTCAGCTGGGGATTCTCGGTAGGCTGCACAGCCATGCCAGCCCCGGTCACCCCCGATGCCCGGCGTCAACCGCCGCTGCTCACCCTGCTCTTCTGGGCCGGCGTGGGCCTCGCCCCGGTGGCGGCGCTGATCCTGCTGGTCGCCGACGGCAACGGCCCGCTGCGCTTCGCGGCGGTGCTCGCCATCCTGGCGGTGGTGCTGATCGGCCTGTCCATCGCGCTGCGGCCCGACGGTGAGGACGCGTCGGCGCGGGCCGACGAGCTGCTGGACGAGATCGAGGAACTCCGCCGGGAGCTGCGCGCCGAGATCGTCGCCGCGGCGCAGCGCGGTAACCAGGCGCTCGACCAGGCACAGCGGGCCCAGGAGGGTGTCGTCGCCGTCCGCCGCCGACTCGACGCCAGCGGTGCCGCGCTCGCCGGTGCCGCCCCGGCCGCCGATCCGGCGGGTGCCGGCCGGGCGCGGGTGCCGGTCGGCGAGCCGGTGGACGATGCTCCGGTGGCCCGCAGTCGCGTGTCGGTGCCCGGTGGTGCCCCGGCGGGTCGGGGCCGGGTGTCGGCCCCGGAGGACGCCGGTGCCCGGTGGGGTCGCCCCGAGCGCGTGGACGACGACGGGCCGGCGTACCACCGGGAGGCCCTGGACGCCGACGCCGAGCCGGCCGTCGGCCGCTACGGTGCCGAGCCGCCGGCCGCCGGACTCTACGGCGGGGAACGACAGGCCGCCGCCGGGTACGGATCGGTGCCCCGCCCTCGCGAGCACGACCGCCCGGAGTCGGCGCACCGCCCGGTCGGTGTGGTGCGGCACACCGAGACCGTGCACGTCACCACCCGGCACACAGTCGTGGACGGCGGTCCGGCCGAGCCGGGTGGGCGGTACGGCGGCGGGTACGCCGGCCAGTGGACCCCGCCGGCGCAGGAGTGGACCCGGGACGGGGGCGCGGAGGAGCGTTCCCGGGGCGCGCAGGCCGGGACCCGGGGTGAGCCCGGCTGGACGGCCCGCCGCGACGAGCCGGAGTGGACCGATCCGCGCGACGCGTACCCCGAGCCCGACGAGCCCGGCCGGGGGGCCCGGCCGCAGCCGGATTCGTGGGCCGGCGCCGACGACCGCGACTGGTCGGAGGAGCGGGAACCCGACCGGGCATCCGCCGGAGCGCAGCCCGGCCCGGCTCTGCGGGCGGACGACACCGGTGAGTACTGGTCGCAGCTGCGGGCCGGTGACCGGTGGGCCGCCGTGCGGGACGACGAGAACGGCCGTGAGTTGCGGGTCGGGGAGCGCCGGGCCGAGGTGCACGCGGATGCCACGGGCGCCGAGTACCGGGTGGCCGACCGCTGGGCCTCCGTCCGGCACGAGGAGCCCCGCCGGCACGAGGAGCCCCGCCGGCACGAGGAGCCCCGCCGCCATGAGGACGCGCACCGGTACGACGAGCGCGAGTCGTACCGCCGGGACGAACCGGCGCGCTGGCAGGATCGCGACGGCGGTTGGCGGGACGAGCCGGCGGACCGGCCGGCGTTGCCGGTGGGCGGCGTGCCGGTGCCGGACGAGTGGCGTCCACCCCGCCAGCGGAGCCACCAGGCGGAGGCCGTACCGGAGCGGGCCGGCCGGCGCCGGGTCGACGAGCGGTACGGCTACCCGCCGCAGGACGACGTGCCACGCGCCGGGGGCGCGCCGGCCACCGACCGCTGGCGCTGACCGGCGGCCCTGCCGCTCGGGGTCACTTGTCGATGTCCCCGACCACGAAGAACATCGAGCCGAGGATGGCGATCAGGTCCGGCACCAGGCAGCCGGGGAGCAGGGCGGCCAGTGCCTGCACGTTGGCGTACGACGCGGTGCGCAACTTCAACCGCCAGGGCGTCTTCTCGCCCCGGGACACCAGGTAGTAGCCGTTGATGCCGAGCGGGTTCTCGGTCCAGGCGTAGGTGTGCCCCTCCGGCGCCTTGAGCACCTTCGGCAGGCGGGTGTTGATCGGCCCGGTCAGCCGGTCCACCCGGTCCAGGCACTGCTCGGCGAGGTCCAGCGACGCGTACACCTGGTCGAGCAGCACTTCGAAGCGGGCGTGGCAGTCACCGGCGGTCTTCGTCACCACCGGCACGTCCAGCTGGTCGTAGGCCAGGTAGGGGTCGTCGCGGCGTAGGTCCAGGTCGAGCCCGGACGCCCGCGCCACCGGCCCGGACGCGCCGAACGCGGCGGCGTCCGCGGCGGAGAGCACCCCCACGCCCACCGTCCGGGCCAGGAAGATCTCGTTACGCCGGATCAGGTGGTCCAGGTCGGGCAGCCGCCGGCGTACCTCGCCGATCGCCGCGCGGGCGCGGCCGGTCCAGCCGTACGGCACCTCTTCCTTCAGGCCGCCGACCCGGTTGAACATGTAGTGGATCCGGCCGCCGGAGACCTCCTCCATCACCGCCTGGATGGTCTCGCGTTCCCGGAAGGCGTAGAAGATCGGCGTGATCGCCCCGATCTCCAACGGGTACGAGCCGAGGAACATCAGGTGGTTGAGCACCCGGTTCAGCTCCGCGAGGGCCATCCGCAGCCAGGTGGCCCGCTCCGGTACCTCCATGCCCATCAGGCGTTCCACAGCGAGCACGACACCCAGCTCGTTGGAGAACGCCGAGAGCCAGTCGTGCCGGTTGGCCAGCACGATGATCTGCCGGTAGTCGCGTACCTCGAAGAGCTTCTCCGCGCCCCGGTGCATGTAACCGACGATCGGTTCGCAGGCGATCACCCGCTCGCCGTCGAGCACCAGCTTCAGCCGCAGCACACCATGGGTGGAGGGGTGCTGCGGGCCGATGTTCAGCACCATGTCGGTGCCGAGCTGCTGATCACCGGTGCCGGCGATCAGCCCGGCCCCGGTGCCGACGGTCAGTTCACGGAGGTCCCCGGCGTCGGTGGTCATGCCCGTCATCGTGCCACGGCCGGCCCGAGCGGGATGCCGACCGGTTGGCGCAGCCACAAGTGCCCGCCGAGCCCGGCCGGGTCGGTCAGCTCGGCCACCGCCGACGCGGCGGCCAACGCCCGCACGTAACCGGCCGGGTCGGTGCCGGCCAGGCTCAGCGGCGGTCGGCCCCCGTCGGCCCCGAGCGCCCGCAGCGCCTCCCGCTGCGAAACCAGGGAGTACGCACACCGGGCGACCGCCGCACCGGCGGAGGCGACCGAGTCCATGGCCACGTGCGCGGTGACATCACTCGACCCGTCCGGCACCGGCGGCACCTGTCGCCCACCCCGATACCCGGTCAACGTCCCGTCCACCGGTCGGCTCTCCCGCAGGTGCCCGTAGTCCACGGCCACCGCCATGCCCCGCTCGATCCTGCTCACCGCGTCCGCCCAGGCTTCGTCCCTCGGCCTTCCTATCTCTGCGCGGTGGTCGCTGTGCGGGGTTTCGGGGCAGCCCGGCCGGCTCCGGGCGGTCAGGCTTGATCCCTCCGCCGGCCGGGCTGCCCCGAAACCCGACTCGCTGCCGCTTGTCGCGCCCGACCAGGTCGCCCCCGGATCCGGGTCACTGTCCGTACTGGGCGGGCTCGCGGGGCTGGGCCACCACTCTGTCAGCCAATCAAGATCGTCAGGGCTGACCAGATCACCGAGCGTTTCCGCGCCGCTCTTCGGGTCGACCAGCACATACCGCCAGCCGTCTTCGGTGTGTACTGCGACGTCCAGCGGGACGTTGTCCAGCCACTCGGTGGCGAGCAGCACTCCGGTGATCTCGGTGGGGATCTCGGCTGTCCAGTTGATCTCTTCGGGCAGGTCCTCGGGGCGGTCGGCGTACTCGACTGCTGTGAAGCGGATGCGTTCCGCGAGCGACGGTCGGACCGTGCCGGACGACGGCTCATCCCGCAAGGAACGGACGGAAACCCCCACCGCAACCCCGACGGACGCCAGCAGAGCGTGGAGCAGTTCCCCGCGCCCAGCGCCCACGTCGACCACGTCAAGTCGCGAGGGGTGGCCGAGGGCTGCGTCCACCTCCGTGACAAGGCGCAGCAGGGCGGTGGCGAAGGCCGGGGACGCGTGCACGCTGGTGCGGAAGTGGTCGGCCGGCCCGGTGCCGGCGACGAAGAAGCCGCCCGGCCCGTAGAGCGCCCGGCTCATCGCGTCCCGCCACAGGATCGACATCAGTCCACTCCGAGTTGAGCGTGGTTCACCGTGCCGACCCTACGGTCAGGGCCGCCGTCCTGGATCAGGCCTGGAAGTAGTGCCCTTCGTGCAGGTCGGCGATCAGGCCGGGGTGGGTGGGGGTCCAGCCCAGCAGTTCGCGGGTGATGGCGGACGACGTCGGGTTGTCCATCTGTGCGAACGATCCGAGGAAGCCGAAGTGGTCGTTGGCCTCGGCGGGGCTGATGCTCCGGACCGGGATGTCGAGGTTGTGGCCGATGGCTGCCGCGATCTGCTGGAAGGGGACGCCTTCGTCGGCGGCTCCGTGCAGGCGCGTACCGGCTGGGGCCTTTTCGAGGGCGAGTCGGTAGAGCACGGCCGCGTCGAGCGTGTGTACGGCCGGCCACCGGTTGGCTCCCTCGCCGACGTACGCGGCGTACCCCTTCCGTCGGGCCGCGGCGATGATGGCGGTGATGAAGCCGTAGCGGTCGAGTGGACTGTGCACAGTGGGCGCGAGCCGGACGATGGAGGAGCGCACACCGCGGGAGGCGAGGCCGGCCACGAAGTTCTCCGCGTCGATCCGGTAGCCGCCGCCCGGGAAGGTGTCGTGTTCGGTGCCGGGGCGGCCGACGATGCCGCCGATCACGAGCATGGCCGTCCCGCCGGTGCCGACCAGGGGCTTGCCGGAACCGGCCAGGCCGTCGGCGAGTGCCGTGAGGGCGTCCAGGTCAGCCCTGGCGGCGCCGGCCAGGTCGCCGTTGACCATGAGGTCGTGGCGGAACGCCAGGTGGATCACCCCGTCGGAGGCGGCCGCCTCTTCCCGGAGCACGTCGAGGTCGGACAGATCGCCGCGGTGTGCCTGAGCGCCGAGCTTCTCGATGGCGGCGGCGGACGTGTCGGAGCGGGCGAGGCCGACGACCTCGTGCCCGGCGGAGAGCAGTTCCGGGACGACCGCGGAGCCGAGATGGCCGGAGGCGCCCGTGACGAGTACGCGCATTGTGGTTCCTTCGTGAGTGCCGATGTCACCTTGCGACATCACCGTACCTCGCCCGATGTCACACCGCGACATGGAACGAGTTAATGTCGCATTGTGACGTCGGATACCATCGCCGCATGGCCCGCTGGCAACCGGACGCGCGCGGCCGCCTGGAGGCGGCCGCCTTCGAGTTGTTCCGCGAGCGCGGCTTCGAACAGACCACTGTCGCCGACATCGCCGCCCGTGCCGGCCTCGACAAACGCACCTTCTACCGGCTCTTCGGCGACAAGCGTGAGGCGCTCTTCAGCGGCAGCGGGCACCTGGAGGAGGTCCTGGTCCGGGCGGTGACCGAGACCGACGCCGGCCCCTTCGAGGCCGTCGTCGCCGCCTTCCGCCGGGTGGCGGAGGAGATCTTCGCGGACCGTCTCGAGCTGGTCCGAGCGCGGCAGACCATCATCGAGAGCAGCCCGGAGCTGCAGGAGCGTGAACTGCGCAAGACCGGCTCACTGGTGGCCGCGGTCACCGCCGCCCTGCGTGCCAGGGGCCTCGACGAGACCACGGCCACCCTGGCCACCGAGTCGGGTGCCACTGTCTTCCGGGTCGCATACGCCCGCTGGGTCGCGCCCGACAGCGACGCCCCGCTCAGCGACCTGATCGCCGATGTGGCGGCCAAGCTACGCGCCATCACGTCGGCCCCGACGCCCTGACCTCAGGCGGCCCTGATCGAGCCGTCTCGTCGGTGGTGAAGGTTTTCACACATGCTTGTCCCGGTTCGGCGGGCCGGGCGCATACTTGCGATCGACCGGTACCCCTTCTCGAGGACTGGATCGTCGTCATGAGCGCACCGCTGCGCCCGCGCCCGGCCGCCCCTCAAGGGCCTGCCGCGTCGCGGGATCGCGCCGTTCCCGGCGCCCGCGTCACCCCCCGCCTGCTCACCGTCGGTGTCCTCGGCGCGGGCCGCGTCGGGGCCGTGCTGGGCGCCGCGCTCGCCGCCGCCGGGCACCAGTTGGCCGCCGTCACGGGTGAATCCGGGGCCAGCCGTGCACGCCTCGCCCTGCTGCTGCCCGAGGTTCCCCGCCGCCCGGCCACCGCCGTCGCCCGCGCCGCCGCCGACCTGCTGCTGATCGCGGTACCGGACGACGCGCTGGCCGGGGTGGTCGCCGACCTCGCCGAGCGGGGCGCCCTGCACCCCGGCCAGGTCGTCGCGCACACCTCCGGCGCCCACGGTCTCGGCGTGCTGGCACCTATCGCCGCGGCGGGCGCCCGGCCGCTCGCCCTGCACCCCGCCATGACCTTCACCGGTACGCCGGATGACCTGGCCCGCCTCGACGGCATCTCGTACGGGGTGACGGCACCGGCGGAGCTGCGCCCGTTGGCCGCCCGCCTGGTCGCCGACCTGGGTGGCGTGCCCGAGTGGGTGGCCGAGGCGGACCGCCCGCTGTACCACGCCGCGCTCGCGCACGGCGCGAACCACCTGGTGACCCTGGTGAACGAGGCGACCGACCGGCTGCGCGACGCCGGGGTGGCCCGGCCGGAGAAGGTGCTGGCCCCGCTGCTGCGGGCCGCCCTGGAGAACGCGTTGCGGCTCGGCGACGACGCGCTGACCGGCCCGGTGTCCCGGGGCGACGCGGGCACCGTGCGGCGGCATCTGGCCCGGCTGACGGCCACCGCCCCGGAGTCCGTCCCCGCGTACCTGGCGCTGGCCCGGCGCACCGCCGACCGGGCGATCGCCGCCGGCCGGCTGCGCCCGGTGGACGCGCAGTCGCTGCTCGGCGTGCTCGCCGATTCGGGCCGGGAGGTGGCCGCGTGACGCAGCTCGTACACACCCGTGCCGACCTGGCCGAGGCTCGCGTCGGGCTGAAGGGCTCGGTCGGTGTGGTGATGACCATGGGTGCTCTGCACTCCGGGCACGAGACGCTGCTGCGCGCGGCTCGGGACCGGGCCGACCACGTGCTGGTGACGATCTTCGTGAACCCGTTGCAGTTCGGGCCGAACGAGGACTTCGACCGCTACCCGCGGACCCTGGACGCGGACCTGGAGGTGTGCCGTCGGGCCGGCGCGGATGTCGTCTTCGCCCCGTCGGTGGCCGAGATGTACCCGGACGGCCAGCCCCGGGTGCGGCTCGACTCGGGCCCGCTCGGCGGCGAACTGGAGGGCGCGAGCCGCCCCGGCTTCTTCCACGGCGTGCTCACCGTGGTGCTGAAGCTGTTCCAGCTCACCCGGCCTGACCTGGCGTTCTTCGGCGAGAAGGACTACCAGCAGCTGACCCTGGTCCGGCGGATGGCCCGGGACCTGGACGTGGCGGTCGAGGTGGTCGGCGTGCCGACCGTCCGGGAGCCCGACGGGTTGGCGATGTCCAGCCGCAACCGCTACCTCAGCGAGCCCGAACGGGCCGCCGCGCTGAGCCTGTCCGCCGCGCTGCGGGCCGGTGCCCAGGCGGCCGACGCCGGCCTGGACGCGGGGGCGGTGCTGACCGCCGCGCACGCCGCGTTCGGCGCCGGTACGCCGGGAGCCCGGCTCGACTACCTGGTGCTCACCGATCCCGACCTGGAGCCGGGGCCGGTGTCCGGGTCGGCGCGGCTGGTGATCGCCGCGTGGGTGGGCGCCACGCGGTTGATCGACAACGCGGCCATCCACCTCGCGCCCCGCCCCTGACCCGGTCGCACCCTCCACCACTTTCGCGAAAGGCCATCCCGATGCTGCGGACCATGCTCAAGTCGAAGATCCACCGCGCCACGGTGACCCAGGCCGATCTGCACTACGTCGGCTCGGTGACGGTGGACGAGGACCTGCTCGACGCCGCCGACCTGCTCCCCGGCGAGCAGGTGGCGATCGTGGACATCACCAACGGGGCCCGGTTGGAGACGTACGTCATTCCGGGCGAGCGGGGCAGCGGCGTGATCGGCATCAACGGCGCGGCCGCGCACCTGGTGCATCCCGGTGACCTGGTCATCCTGATCTCGTACGGGCAGATGGACGACGCCGAGGCCCGGTCGTACCGGCCGCGGGTGGTGCACGTGGACGCCGACAACCGGGTGGTCGAGCTGGGCGCCGATCCGGCTGCGGCGGCACCCGGCACGGCAGGAGACCCGGTGCCCAGCCCGCTGGCCGTGGCGAGCGCCTGATCCCACGCGCGGCGATTCCGGTCTGTCACCGGAAGGTCATTTCCGGTTACCCTTGTCCCGCCGTCGGAAGCTGGTCGGTGGCTGGGGGAGGCCGCGATGCGCCGTGCGATGACGACCCTGCTCGCCGCTGCCGCCACGGCAGTTCTGCTGGTCGGCTGCGCCGGGGACGGCGACCTGGACGGTGACCTGACCGACGACTGGGCGGCCCTGCCGCCGCCCGCGGCGTTCACCCCGGTCGCCGGGGTGTGTCAGGCCGCCGACTTCACCGACGTGGTCACCCTGGCCAGCTACCAGCCGATGGACTGCGCTGGCCCGCACCGGGTGGAGACCGTGCACGTGGGAGCCTTTCCGGTCGAGGCGGCCAACGCCCCGGCCGGCGGCTCGGCGGAGCTGCGTGGCGCGTTCGCCGAGTGCGACACCCGGGCCACCGGGTACGTGGGCGACGACTGGCGGGCGGGCCGGCTGCGGCTGTCGGTGGCGCTGCCCTCGGCGCCGGGCTGGGCGGCGGGGTCCCGCTGGTACAGGTGCGACCTCAGCGAGCTGACCACGGTGGAGGCGGCGGCCATGGTGGTGGTCCGGTCGGGCAGCCTGCGGGACGCGTTGAAGGGGCCCTCCGGGCTGCGGCTGGGCTGCCAGCAGACCCGTGGCGGGTCCGGCCGGGGCGTGCAGACGCTGGTCCCGGTGGAGTGCGGCGCTCGGCACGACGCCGAGTTCGTCGGGGTCTGGCGAGCGCCGGACAGGCCGTACCCGACCCGGGATGCCGAGTGGGCGCCGCTCTACACGGGCTGTCGCAGCGTCCTCGGCCGGTACGTGGGTGTGCCGGACGACGCCGCGCTGCGGTTCCGCAGCGGGGTGGTCGTCCGCCCGCCGGGTGCGGGGCGCTGGCGGGTCGGTGACCGGGGGGTCCGCTGCTACCTGTGGCTCAGCGACCGTACGGTGACCGCCTCGCTGCGGAGTGCGGGCCCGGCGGGGCTGCCGGTCCGGACGAAGTGACCAACGCCCGCCGGTCGGCGCGGTGCGGTGGGCGCGGGACGGGGTAGCCCATACCACTCGTCCCGCCCCCGGCGCCCCGGACGAGGACGGTTCGGGTTGACTGGGGGGATGGACCTTCCGACCGTCGACCTGCCGGCCCTGCCCCCGTTGCTGGCCGCGCCCGCCCCCGGCTGGGTGGAGACCACCGACGTGATCGTGGTGGGTTCCGGGGTGGCCGGGTTGACCGCCGCGCTGCACCTGCGCGAGGCGGGCCTGCACGTCACGGTGGTCACCAAGGTCAATATCGATGACGGCTCGACCCGGTGGGCGCAGGGCGGCATCGCCGCGGTGCTCGATCCGCGGGACACTCCGGCGGCGCACGCCTCGGACACCGAGGTCGCCGGCGTCGGGCTCTGCGACCCGGCGGCGGTCCGGGTGCTGGTCGAGGAGGGTCCGATCCGGCTGCGGGAGCTGATCCGGATCGGCGCCGAGTTCGACCGCTACCCGGACGGTTCGTTGATGCTGACCCGTGAGGGCGGGCACCGGGCGGACCGGATCGTGCACGCCGGCGGGGACGCCACGGGGGCCGAGGTGCAGCGGGCCCTGCACGCGGCGGTGCGGCGGGACCCGTGGATCCGGTTGGTCGAGCACGCCCTGGTGCTGGACCTGTTGCGGGCTCCGGGAGACGGCCCCGACGGGCTCGGCCCGGCCTGCGGGATCACCCTGCACGTGCTCGGTGAGGGCAGCGAGGACGGAGTCGGCGCACTGCTGGCCCGGGCGGTGGTGCTGGCCACCGGCGGGATGGGCCAGATCTTCGCGGCCACCACCAACCCGGCCGTCTCCACGGGGGACGGGGTTGCGCTGGCGATGCGGGCGGGCGCGGCGGTGACCGACGTGGAGTTCGTCCAGTTCCATCCGACCGCCCTGATGACGCCGCCCGGCGCCGGTGTGCCCGGCGCCGGTCACGCGCAGCAGCCGCTCGTCTCCGAGGCGCTGCGCGGCGAGGGCGCGTACCTGGTGGACGGGGACGGCAAGCGGTTCATGGTGGGCCAGCACGAGTTGGCCGAGCTGGCTCCCCGGGACGTGGTGGCCAAGGGCATCCACCGGGTGCTGCTCGCCACCGGCGCGGACCATGTCTTCCTGGACGCCCGGCACCTGGGCGGAGAGTTCCTGGCCGGGCGGTTCCCGACCATCGTGGCGTCCTGTCTGGCGATCGGCGTCGACCCGGCCACCGACCTGATCCCGGTCGCCCCGGCCGCGCACTACGCCTCCGGCGGTGTCCGTACGGATCTCTTCGGCCGCACCTCGATCCCCGGCCTCTACGCGTGCGGTGAGGTCGCCTGCACGGGTGTGCACGGCGCGAACCGCCTGGCCAGCAACTCGCTGCTGGAGGGCCTGGTCTTCTCCCGGCGGATCGCCGACGACATCGCGGCGGGCCTGCCCGAGCAGATCCGACCGGCGGACACCGGCGCGTGGCGGGGTGGTGCGGGCTGGGTGCTGCCGGCCGAGGCGACGCCCGCCCTGCAACGGGCGATGACCCGGGGCGCCGGAGTGCTCCGCTCGGCTGCCACGCTGGCCGAGACGGCCGGGACGCTGACCGAGCTGGGCTCCGCCCGAGGTCGGCCGCGGACAGCGGACTGGGAGGCGACGAACCTGCTCACCGTGGCGTCGACTCTGGTGGCCGCCGCGTACGCGCGCGGCGAGACCCGGGGTTGCCACTGGCGGGAGGACTTCCCGACGGCCGACGAGCGGTGGTTGGGGCACCTGGTCGGGTCGGTCGGGGCGCAGGGTCGGTTGACGCAGCAGTGGGAGGAACGGCGATGACGGAGTCGACGCAGCGGGCGTTGCGGGCGGGCGGCCTGGACCCGGCGCAGGTACGGCGGGTGATCGAGAACGCGCTGGTCGAGGATCTGGGGCCGGACTTCCTCGACGTCACCAGCGTGGCCACCATCCCGGCGGAGCAGACCGACACCGCCGACCTGGTGGCCCGCGCGGACGGCGTGGTGGCCGGGCTGAGCGTGGCCGCCGCCGTGTTCGAGCTGGTCGGCGAGGTGACCGGGTTCGGCCGTACCGTCGAGGTGTCGCAGGTGGCCCGCGACGGCGAGCGGGTGGCCCGCGGCGATGTGCTGGTGACGGTGACCGGGCCGACCCGGCTGCTGCTCACCGCCGAACGGACCGCGCTCAACCTGCTGTGCCGGATGTCCGGGGTCGCCACCCACACCCGTGCCTGGGCGGACGCGCTGGCCGGCACGAAGGCCATGGTGCTGGACACCCGCAAGACCACGCCGGGTCTGCGGGCGCTGGAGAAGTACGCGGTGCGGGCGGGCGGCGGCACCAACAAACGGATGGGCCTCTACGACGTTGCCATGATCAAGGACAACCACAAGCTCGCGGCCGGGGGCATCACCGCGGCGTACCGGCGGGTTCGGGAGGCGTTCCCGGAGGTGCCGGTGCAGGTCGAGGTGACCACTGTCGGCGAGGCGCTGGAGGCGGTGGACGCCGGCGCGGACTTCCTGCTCTGCGACAACATGAGCCCGGAGACGCTGGCCGAGGCGGTGGCGGCGGTGGGTGACCGGGCGGAGCTGGAGGCGACCGGCGGGCTCACCCTGGAGGTGGCCGGCCGGTACGCGGCCACCGGCGTGGACTTCCTCTCGGTGGGCGCGCTGACCCACTCGTCGCCCATCCTGGACATCGCGATGGACCTGCGCGTCGAGTAGGGGATGCCTGGCCGGGCCTCAGACGGTGGTCAGCGAGGTGGTGGCCAGATTGAAGATCACCCGGTTCTCGGTGTCCTGCCGGCCGTCCAGGCCGTACTTGGCGCGGAAGAGCTCCAGCACCCGGTTGTAGACCTCGGGCGCCAGCTCGTCGGCCTCGCCGATGGCGAAGACCTCGCCGGCCGCCTCGGGCCGGTCCAGCACCACGCTCAGCCCGGCCAGCCCGTGCCGGGCGACGTTACGCACCAGGTCGGTGCCGGCGATGTACCAGTCGCCGTCGGAGCGTACGTAGAGCGCCTCGCAGGTCTCCAGGTCCCGCCCGGCCTGCCGCAGGCAGAGCCGCAGGCTGAGGCAGGCCTCCAGGTCCTCCAGGGGCGCGGTCTCCCACAGCTCGGCGAACCGGTCGTCGACGAACTCGCCCAGTGGGGTGGAGACGAACGCCTCGATCTGCTGCGTGTCGAAGGTGCTGCCCTGCACCGGGAAGAACGAGATGAACGCCTTGCCGTCCCAGCGGTACATCTGCACCGAAGGGGCGGCGCTGTAGACCCGGACCTGGAGCCGGGCCCGGGCGGTCTCCGGCAGCTCCTCGCGGAGCCGGGCCAGGTGCCACAGGTTGTTCAGGATCGCCACCGAGGCGTCCCGCCGGCGCAGCTCCTCGCCGCGCAGCCGAACCGCCGGCGAGTCCGGATCCAGCAGCAGCACCTTGACGGTGGCGCCGTTGGCGAGTGCGGAGCGCAGCGCTGCCACGAACCGGGTCGCGTACGGGCCCTCGAGCATGCTGGTCCAGGTCTCCAGGATGGCCACGGTCTCCCGGCACTGGGCGACCCGTTCGATAAGCGCGTCCCGGTCCAGCCGGGGATGCTCGATGATGCTGACCGTCTGGAGTTCGCGAAAGAGCGGGTTGAGCACCACATAGGTCAGCAGCGTCATGATCAGCGCGGCGCCGATGTTGAGGTAGAGGTCACCGGCGAAGCTGCCGGTCTCCCGTCGGGACGCCTGCCACGCCTGCACGATCATCCAGATCGCGCCGCCGGCCAGCGCGACCAGCACCAGCACGTGCCGCCGGCGCCGGCGCAGGGTGTTGCGCCCGCGCATCCACCACGTCCCCGACATGTCCGCTCCCCGTCCGGCCGCGCCGTGGATCGACCTATGTTCATGCCGTGATGGGACCAGGATACGGTCCGCCGGCCGGTCCGCGCCCGCCCGGACGGTCGTTGTCTAGGCTGCGTGCGTGCTGCTCTGCATCGACATCGGAAACACCAACACCGTGCTTGCGACCTTCGACGGCGACAAGCTGGTGCACTCCTGGCGGATCAAGACCGATGCCCGTTCGACGGCGGACGAGCTGGGTCTGATGTTCCGGGGGCTGCTCGCCGGGGACAACGTCGAGATCACCGGCGTGGCCGCCTGCTCCACGGTGCCGGCCGCACTGCGCTCGCTGCGCACCATGCTCGGCCGCTACTACGCCGACCTGCCGAGCGTGATCGTCGAGCCCGGGGTGCGGACCGGGGTTCAACTGGCGATCGACAACCCGAAGGAGGTGGGCGCCGACCGGGTGGTGAACACCCTGGCCGCGTACACGCTCTACGGCGGGCCGTCGATCGTGGTGGACTTCGGCACCACCACCAACTTCGACGTGATCAGCGGTCGGGGTGAGTTCCTCGGTGGTGCGTTCGCCCCGGGCATCGAGATCTCCTTCGACGCGCTGGCCGCCAGGGCCGCCCAGCTGCGCAAGGTCGAGGCCACCAAGCCGCGTTCGGTGATCGGCAAGAACACCGTCGAGTGCCTCCAGGCCGGCCTGTACTTCGGCTTCGCCGGGCAGGTGGACCGGATCGTCGAGCGGATGACCGAGGAGTTGGGCGAGGTGAAGGCGGTGATCGCCACCGGTGGCCTCGCCTCGCTGGTGATCAACGAGTGCCGCAGCATCACCCACCACGAGCCGATGATCACGTTGATCGGTCTGCGCATGGTCTACGACCGGAACCTGTGACCCGTGGCGTTCAGCGTCGGCGGGCCCGGAAGACCAGCGTGCGGTACGGCAGCTCGACGCTCTCCCGTCCGGCCAGGTCCGGATGGCCGGCGAGGAGCTCCCGCAGCTCCCGGTCGACCGACGCCTGCTGCTGGCGATCCGCCGTCAGGTAGTAGGAGCGGGTGCGACACATCCCGACCACTTCGTCCGGGGTGAGCGTGGTGTGGTGCTCGAACACGCCCGGCTCCACCGCGTCGAAGGCCGGGCCGAAGTCGGTCACCGACCCGGTCAGGTCGGTGGTGTTGTCGCCCATGTGGGCGATCCGGCCCAGCTCGGCCACCCAGTCGACGCGTTCGTCCCGGACGTTCCAGATCGGGCTGAACGTCCCGCCCGGCCGGAGCACCCGGGCGACCTCGGTGTGCGCGCGCTCCTTGTCGAACCAGTGGTAGGCCTGGCCGACCAGCACGGCGTCGGCGCTGCCGTCCGGTAGCGGCATCGACTCGGCGCTGCCGGCCAGGGCCGTGACGTCGGGGGTGGCGGAGTCCAGTTGGGCCCGCATTCCGGGGTCGGGTTCCACCGGCAGCACCCGGTGGCCGACTGCCCGTACGACCCTGGTCAGGATGCCGGTGCCGGCACCGAGGTCGACGACCTGGGCGGCGTCGCTCAGCCCGTCAAGCGCCCAGCGGATGGCCTCTTCCGGATAGCTGGGACGGAAACGGTCATAGTCGCTCGCCGCGGCACCAAAGGAGAGGGCGTGAGTGTGATCGACCATGAGGCGCAGGTTATCCCGTAACGACCCCCGGGGCGCTTGAGTACGCTCGGGCCTGACCCCCCGTATCTCCGTGACGAGGAAGCGTGCCGTGAGCGAGCAGAACGCCGTGCCAGTGGACCCCGCCGACGACCTTCCCGAGCAGATGAAGGTCCGCCGGGAGAAGCGGGACCGGATGATCGCCGACGGCGCCGAGGCCTACCCCGTCGGATTCCCCCGCACCGCCACCCTGTCGGAGGTCCGGGGGCGCTACGCCGACCTGCCCACCGACACCGCCACCGGCGACCAGGTCTCGGTCACCGGCCGGGTGATCTTCGTACGCAACACGGGCAAGCTCTGCTTCGCGACGCTGCGCGACGGCGACGGCACCGAGTTGCAGGCGATGCTGTCGCTGGACCGGGTCGGGCCGGAGCGGCTGGAGGCCTGGAAGCGGCTGGTCGACCTCGGCGACCACGTCGGCGTCGCCGGCGAGGTGATCACCAGCCGCCGCGGCGAGCTGTCGGTGCTGGCCGATCGCTGGGACATGACCGCCAAGGCGCTGCGGCCGTTGCCGGTGGCGCACAAGCCACTCTCCGAGGAGGCGCGGGTCCGGCAGCGCTACGTCGACCTGATCGTCCGGCCACAGGCCCGGCAGATGGTCCGTACCCGGGCCGCGGCGGTGCGCAGCCTTCGCGATTCGTTGCATGGGCAGGGCTTCATCGAGGTGGAAACTCCGATGTTGCAACTGCTGCACGGCGGCGCTGCGGCCCGACCGTTCGTGACCCACAGCAATGCGTTGAACACCGATCTGTATCTGCGAATCGCTCCGGAACTGTTTCTCAAGCGCGCGGTGGTCGGCGGTGTCGACCGTGTCTTCGAGATCAACCGCAACTTCCGTAATGAGGGTATCGACTCTTCGCACTCACCGGAGTTCGCGATGCTGGAGACCTACGAGGCGTACGGCGACTACGACACGATGGCCGAGTTGACCCGCAATCTCGTGCAGCAGGCGGCGATCGCGGTGAGCGGCTCGACCGTGGTGACCCACGCCGACGGGCGGGAGTTCGACCTTGGTGGTGAGTGGCGGTCGGTGACCCTGTTCGGAGTGCTTTCCGAGGCGCTTGGCGAGGAGGTCACGGTCCGCACCGAACGGTCCCGCCTGGTGGAGTACGCGGACAAGGTGGGATTGGCCGTGGACCCGAAGTGGGGCCCGGGCAAGCTGGCCGAGGAACTGTTCGAGGAGCTTGTCGTCCCCGGCCTGGAGGCACCCACCTTCGTCCGCGACTACCCGGAGGAGACCAGCCCGCTCACCCGTGCGCACCGCAGCGAGCCGGGGCTGGCCGAGAAGTGGGACCTCTACGTGCTCGGGTTCGAGCTGGGCACCGCGTACTCGGAACTGGTCGACCCGGTGGTGCAGCGGGAGCGGCTGGTGGCCCAGGCGCAGCTCGCCGCCCGTGGTGACGACGAGGCGATGCGTCTCGACGAGGACTTTCTCCGGGCCATGGAGTACGGAATGCCGCCGGCCGGCGGTATGGGAATGGGAATCGACCGGCTGTTGATGGCCCTGACCGGGCTCGGAATTCGGGAAACGATCCTCTTCCCGTTGGTCCGCCCGGAGTAGTCCGGCGCGGCTCGCGCCGTGTCGATACCGCATCCTATTGACGGGGCGCGCGGCGCGCGGGTTATTGTGCTCTCGTTAGCAGGAGCACCCTGCTCGAAAGGAATGTGGGACGTGGCCAAGCAGATCATTCACAAGCTGGTCGATGACCTGGACGGCGGGGACGCGGACGAGACTGTCAAGTTCGCCCTCGACGGCGTTCAGTACGAGATCGACCTGTCGAGTTCCAACGCCGCGAAATTGCGCGACGTATTCGCTCCCTACGTGGGTGCCGGCACCAAGGTGGGCCGGGGTGGCGTGGTGATCGGTGGACGCGCCGCCCGCGGCCGGGGCGGCGCGACCGCCGACCGGGAGCAGAACAAGGCGATCCGGGAGTGGGCCAAGAAGGCCGGCAAGGACATCTCGGACCGGGGGCGCATCCCGCAGGAGATCGTCGACGAGTACCACGCGAAGCGCTGATCCTCAGCAGTCTGGTGGCCAACGGCCGCCGCAGGGCGACACCGACGCCGGGCCGGAGCACTCTCCGGGCCGGCGTCGCCGTATTCCCGGCAGGCGCGCAGCCCGACGCCGGAGGCCGAGCCCAGAGCCGGGAAGCATTCCCGCGCGACCGACGTTGTCCACAACCGGTGGAGCAGCTGTCCACAGCCTGTGGACAACCCTCCCCAGGGTCGGGCGCGGCGTTCGTCGCCGGCGCCGGCCCCCTCCCCGGAGCTCTCCGGAGCCGGGAGAGGACTTCCGTCGCGCCAGTCGGATTTCGCTCTGCGCGTAGCGACAGGGGTACCGGAACACCTCCTGAGCGCGGACGGTTGTGCAAAACGACGTGGAACCGACCCGTACCCGAGACACACGACCTCAGCTGAGTCGGTCAGCGACGATAGAGTAAGGAGGCACGGACGCCCGTCCCGGACGTTCGTGCACCGGCCCCGCCAAGATCTTGACCATCAAGGCGCACGGCACGTGAGGAGCACGAGGGCATGTTCGAGCGGTTCACCGACCGAGCGCGACGGGTTGTCGTCCTGGCCCAAGAAGAGGCCCGGATGCTCAACCACAACTACATCGGTACGGAACACATCCTGCTGGGCCTGATCCACGAAGGTGAAGGCGTCGCGGCAAAGGCCCTGGAGAGCCTCGGCATCTCCCTGGAGGGCGTCCGCCAGCAGGTCGAGGAGATCATCGGCCAGGGCCAGCAGGCGCCGAGCGGGCACATCCCGTTCACGCCGCGGGCCAAGAAGGTGCTGGAGCTGTCGCTGCGCGAGGCGCTGCAGCTCGGCCACAACTACATCGGCACGGAGCACATCCTGCTCGGTCTGATCCGCGAGGGTGAGGGCGTCGCCGCCCAGGTGCTGGTCAAGCTCGGCGCCGACCTCAACCGGGTCCGCCAGCAGGTGATCCAGCTGCTCTCCGGCTACCAGGGCAAGGAGCCGGCCGCGGCGGGCGCCGCGCCGGGTGAGGCCGCGCCGTCGACCAGCCTGGTGCTGGACCAGTTCGGCCGCAACCTGACCCAGGCCGCCCGTGAGGGCAAGCTCGACCCGGTCATCGGGCGCGAGAAGGAAATCGAGCGGGTCATGCAGGTGCTCTCCCGCCGTACCAAGAACAACCCGGTCCTGATCGGTGAGCCCGGCGTCGGTAAGACCGCCGTGGTGGAGGGGCTTTCCCAGAAGATCATCAAGGGCGAGGTGCCCGAGACGCTCAAGGACAAGCAGCTCTACACGCTCGACCTCGGTGCGCTGGTCGCCGGTTCCCGTTACCGCGGTGACTTCGAGGAGCGCCTCAAGAAGGTGCTCAAGGAGATCCGCACCCGCGGCGACATCATCCTGTTCATCGACGAGATCCACACCCTCGTGGGTGCGGGTGCCGCCGAGGGCGCGATCGACGCGGCGAGCATCCTCAAGCCGATGCTGGCCCGTGGTGAGCTGCAGACCATCGGTGCCACCACGCTCGACGAGTACCGCAAGCACCTGGAGAAGGACGCCGCGCTCGAGCGCCGGTTCCAGCCGATCCAGGTGGGTGAGCCGTCGCTGGCGCACACCATCGAGATCCTGAAGGGCCTGCGCGACCGTTACGAGGCGCACCACCGCGTTTCGATCACGGACGCAGCGCTCGTGGCTGCCGCAACGCTGGCCGACAGGTACATCTCCGACCGCTTCCTGCCGGACAAGGCGATCGACCTGATCGACGAGGCCGGCGCCCGGATGCGGATCCGCCGGATGACCGCGCCGCCAGACCTGCGCGACTTCGACGAGCGCATCGCTCAGGTGCGTCGCGACAAGGAGTCCGCGATCGACGCGCAGGACTTCGAGCGCGCCGCCCAGCTGCGTGACAAGGAGAAGCAGCTCCTCGGTCAGAAGGCGCAGCGGGAGAAGGAGTGGAAGGCCGGTGACCTGGACGTCGTCAGCGAGGTTGACGACGAGCAGATCGCCGAGGTGCTCGGCAACTGGACCGGCATCCCGGTCTACAAGCTGACCGAGGAGGAGACCTCGCGCCTGCTGCGCATGGAGGACGAGCTGCACAAGCGCGTCATCGGCCAGGAGGACGCGGTCAAGGCCGTCTCGAAGGCGATCCGGCGTACCCGGGCCGGCCTGAAGGACCCGAAGCGCCCGTCGGGCTCGTTCATCTTCGCCGGCCCGTCCGGCGTCGGTAAGACCGAGCTGTCCAAGGCGCTCGCCGAGTTCCTGTTCGGCAGCGAGGACGCCCTCATCCAGCTGGACATGTCCGAGTTCCACGACCGCTACACGGTCTCCCGGCTGGTGGGTGCCCCTCCCGGCTACGTCGGCTACGACGAGGGCGGGCAGCTGACCGAGAAGGTGCGGCGTCGGCCGTTCTCGGTGGTTCTCTTCGACGAGATCGAGAAGGCCCACCCGGACGTGTTCAACACGCTGCTCCAGATCCTGGAGGACGGTCGGCTCACCGACGGTCAGGGTCGGATCGTGGACTTCAAGAACACGGTCATCATCCTGACCACCAACCTGGGCACCAGGGACGTCGCCAAGGCGGTGTCGCTCGGCTTCCAGGCTTCGGAGGACTCCGAGTCCAACTACGACCGGATGAAGCAGAAGGTCAACGACGAGCTCAAGCAGCACTTCCGGCCTGAGTTCCTCAACCGGATCGACGACACCATCGTCTTCCACCAGCTGCGCCAGAACGAGATCCTCTCGATCGTGGACATCATGATCCAGCGGATCGAGACGCAGCTGCGCAACAAGGACATGGGTCTGGAGCTGACCGACAACGCCAAGAAGTACCTGGCGATGAAGGGCTTCGACCCGGTGCTCGGTGCCCGTCCTCTGCGTCGCACGATCCAGCGCGACATCGAGGACAACCTGTCCGAGCGGATCCTGTTCAACGAGTTGACCCCGGGTCAGATCGTTGTGGTGGACTGCGAGGGCGACCCGAACGACATCGACAAGTCCAAGCTCGTGTTCCGGGGCGCGGAGAAGCCGGTGGAAGTTCCGGACGCCGTGCCGGCCGACCTCGGTGGCACCGCCGCCGCGGGCGCGGACGAGTAGCACAAGCAGCATCAGGGAGCGGGGCCCCGGTGGCGTAAGCCACCGGGGCCCCGCTCTTTTCGCTGCGCCCCTGCCCTTTCGCGCTCGTCGCGGACCTCGCCCCTGCCCGAGCGGCGGCGCGCCGGAGGGCTCGGTCAGGTGGCGAGTTCGGCGGTGGGCAGGGACGGGCCGTCGCCGGTGAGGCGGAAGGCGTCGGTGCCCACCGGTTCCACAAGCCCGTCCTGCACCAGGCCGGCCAGGGCCCGGGCTCGCTGCACGTCGTCGGTCCAGACCTGGTCCAGCCGTTGGTGGGGGACCGGTCCGGTGTTCTCCCGGAGCACCCCGAGCAGGAGACCGCGTACCTGCCGGTCGGTGCCCGCGTACCGCTGGGGGCGGCGGGTGGGTCCGGCCGGCGCCTCCTGGCCGGAGGCCCGCCACGCGCAGACCGACTCGACCGGGCAGGCCGCGCAGCGCGGTGACCGGGCCGTGCAGATCACCGCGCCCAGCTCCATGAACGCCGCACTGGCCAGGGCCGCTGCGGCCGGCTCGGCGGGCAGCAGTTCCTCGGTCGCGACCAGGTCGGCCGGTCGGGTGGCCGCCCCCGCGTCCGGTTCGCCGGCCACTGCCCGGCAGACCACCCGGCGCACATTCGTGTCGACCACCGGGTGCCGTTGCCCGTACGCGAACGTGGCCACCGCCCGTGCCGTGTACGTGCCGACCCCGGGCAGCGCCAGCAGCTGCTCCAGCCGTTCCGGCACCTGGCCGCCGTGCCGGTCCACGATCGCGACCGCGCACTCCCGCAGCCGGACGGCCCGGCGGGGGTAGCCGAGGCGCCCCCACATCCGGATCGCCTCGGCCGGGCTGTCCGCCGCCAGCGCGGCCGGGTCCGGCCAGCGGGCCAACCACGCCTGCCAGGCGGGGACCACCCGGACCACAGGCGTTTGCTGGAGCATGACCTCGCTGACCAGAATGGCCCACGGGCTGACGCCGGGCTCGCGCCACGGCAGGTCACGGGCGTGCTCTCGGTACCAGTGGCTGACCAGAGTGGCGAAATCGGGTTGAGTCATCGCGCCGTCGATGATGTCACGCGGCGCGGTCCCGCTGGATGGGCGGCTCGGGCGGGGTGTCACGGCGGCGGCCGGCGGATCGGGCAGAATGCCCGGATGAACGAGCTCGCGATCACCGTCATCGGTCGGGACCGGCCGGGCATCGTGGCCGACGTCGCCGAGGTGCTGGCCCGACTGGGCGCCAATCTCACCGACAGCACGATGACCCGGTTGCGGGGGCATTTCGCGATGACCCTCATCTGCACCGGTCCGGCCGCCGCCGAGGTCGAGGCGGCGCTGGCGCCGCTGGCCGCCGAGGGCCAGCTTCTGGCGACGGTACGCGCGGTCACCCCGGACGGTGAGGTGGCCCCAGTGGGCGAGCCGTACGTGATGGCGGTGCACGGGTCGGACCGGATGGGCATCGTCGCGGCGATGACCCGGGTGCTGGTGGACGCCGGTGGGAACGTCACCGACCTGAGCACCCGGTTGGCCGGCTCGCTCTACGTGGTGCTGGCCGAGGTGGAGTTGCCAACCGGCGTCGCCGGCACACTGATCGACCGGTTGCACCGGACGGCTGGCGAGCTGGGGGTCGAGGTCACCCTCCGGCCGGCGGATCCGGATCTGCTGTGACCGGCGAGCGGAGCGGCCCGGACACCGGCCGGAACGTCGGGACGTACGTCGGCCTGGGCGACTGGACGCCCGAGTCGCTGGCCGTGCCGGGCGAGGTGCGTGCGGTGGTGTCGGCCCCGCACCCGGTGCTGAGCCGGGCCGGCGGCGAGGTCGACCCAACGGCGGGGGACACGGTCCGGCTGGCCGCCGACCTGGTCGCCACCATGCGGGTGTCGCCGGGTTGCGTCGGCCTGGCCGCACCGCAGATCGGCGTGCCGGCCCGGGTGTTCGCCGTCGACGTGACCGGGCACCCGAAGGCCGTCACCGTGCACGGCACCTTCGTGCTCTGCAACGCCCGGGTGGTCGAGGCGACCCGGTGGAAACCGGGGCGGGAGGGCTGCATGTCGGTGCCGGACCTGACCGGGGACGTGAAGCGGGCCAGCCGGCTGGTGGTGGAGGGCGACCTGCCGGGCAGCGGGGAGCCGGTCCGTCTGGTGACCGACGGCTTCGAGGCACGGGCGTTGCAGCACGAGATCGATCACTGCGCCGGGTTGCTGTTCCTCGACCGGGTGGCCGGCGCACACGCCGTCTATCAGCGCAAGGTCTACCTCTGACGATGCGCCGGGCGATCGACCTGTCTCTCCTCAGTGGACGGTCTCCGGGTGGTGCCGGCGACGTTCCGGCGCGTCGCGGCGGGCTGGCGGGCGCAGCGCCGCTACGGTGGGAGGCATCATGCGTCTGACGGTCGGCCCCCTGCCACCCGCCGTGTACTGGCGGCGTCGCGCCGTCGTACTCGGAGCGGGGCTTCTCTTCCTGATTGTCCTGCTCTACTCCTGCACCGGCTCGGGTCGCTCCGACGATCGACCGCAGGCGGGGGCGACGTCGACGTCGGCTCCGACGTCCGCCGCGAGCCCGGGTCCCGGCGGGCCGGTGTTGACCCCGCAGACCGGCGCTCCGCCGGCCTCCGAGGATCCCGACACCGGGAGTCCGAGTCCGGAGACCACCAGCAACGACCCGCCACCGGGTTCGGCCGCCGGGTCGGTGGACGACGGCACCTGCACCGACGCGGAGATCAGCGTGACCTCGGTGGCACGGCCCACCTCCGTTCAACGCGGAGCGGTGGTCGACCTGCAGCTAAAGGTCAAGAACACCTCGGATCGGACGTGCACCCGGAACGTCGGCGCCGACCTCCAGGAGATCTTCATCAAGTCCGGGGCCGAGAAGGTGTGGTCGTCGGACACCTGCGGCAAGGTCAAGGGCTCTGACCCGCAGTCCTTCACCCCGAACTTCGAGCGTGCCTACGAGGTGGGCTGGAACGGGCGGGACACCAGCCGCTGCAACGGCAGTGGGCTGGCCGCCGGGCCCTTCCCGCCGGTCGGGACGTACCAGGTGTTCGCCCGGGTCGGCACCAAGCTCAGCGCGCCGGTAAAGCTCACCATCACCGGCTGAGCCGGGTCAGACGTACCGCTCCAGGATGGATGCCTCGGCGAGCCGGGACAGCCCCTCGCGGACGCCCCGGGCCCGGGCGTCGCCGACCCCCTCGACGGCCTGCAGGTCTTCCACCGTGGCACCCAGCAGCCGCTGGAGGCTGCCGAAGTGCACCACCAGCCGGTCGACCACCGGCACCGGCAGCCGGGGCACCTTGGCCAGCAGTCGGAAGCCCCGAGGGCTGACCGCGGCGTCCAGCGCGTCCGATGCGGCCGGGTAGCCGATCGCCTTGGCCACCGACACCAGGTCGATCAGCTCGGTGGCGCCGAGCAGGTCCAGCTCGACCAGCGCCTCGTCCAGAGTGCGGGACTTGCGGCCGACCGGGAGGTAGTCCCGGATGACAAGCGTCCGGTCGGCGTCCACGCCTGCCATCAGCTCGTCGAGCTGGAGGGCGAGCAGCCGGCCGTCGGTGCCGAGCTCGACCACGTAGCCGGCGATCTCGTCAGCGATCCGGCGGACCATCTCCAGTCGCTGCACCACCGCCACCGCGTCCCGTACGGTGACCAGATCCTCGATCTCCAGCGCGGAGAGCGTCCCGGAGACCTCGTCCAGCCGGAGCTTGTAGCGCTCCAGGGTGGCCAGCGCCTGGTTGGCCCTGGAGAGGATCGCCGCCGAGTCGTCGAGCACGTGTCGCTGACCGTTGACGTAGAGGCTGATGATCCGCATGGACTGGCTGACCGAGATGACCGGATAGCCGGTCTGCCGGGCCACCCGCTCCGCGGTGCGGTGCCGGGTGCCGGACTCCTCCGTCGGAATGGACGGGTCGGGCATCAGGTGCACGGCCGCCCGGACGATCCGGGTGCCGTCGCTGGAGAGCACGACCGCGCCGTCCATCTTGCAGAGCTCCCGCACCCGCGTCGCGGAGAACTCCACATCCAGGGGGAAGCCACCGGTGCACAGGCCCTCGACGACCTTGTCGTAGCCGAGCACGATGAGCGCGCCGGTGCGGCCGCGCAGAATGCGCTCCAACCCGTCCCGCAGAGCGGTGCCGGGTGCCATCAGGGCGAGGTTCGCCCGCAGCGGGTCCCCGGCGCTCCCGGCGGCTCCCGCGGTCACGCTGACACTGATCGTGCGGGCGGGCGAGCCCACGCCGCCGGTGCGGGCGTGGGGCGGCGCGCCGGCAGGCTTGGTGGTATCGCGGTCGATCGGCACGGGCACAGTCTACGGACTGCCGTGCGGTGGGTGCTGTCGTGGTTACTGTGATGTGTCACGATGCCCCCCTCCGACCGTTTCCCGCTTGCGGTGCGCTGTCCGGTATCGCCGTCCCCGTCGACACGGTGGGTCACTCGGCGGACGCGCGAGCGGCATGATGCAACGCCGAGCGGACGTCCGTGACCTCGGTCACCCGCATCTGCTCGGGACCGGCACCGGTGCTGACCGGGCCGCAGCCGGGAGGGACCAGGGCCACCTTGAACCCCAGCCGGGCCGCCTCGGCCAGCCGGCGCGGCACCGCCCCGACCCGGCGCACCTCGCCGGTCAGCCCCACCTCGCCGATCGCCACCAGGTGCGGCGCGATGGCCAGGTTGAGCCCGCCGGAGGCGACCGCCAGTGCGACGGCCAGGTCGGCGGCCGGCTCCACCACGCGGATGCCGCCCACGGTGGCCGCGAAGACCTCCCGGTCGTGCAGGGTGAGCCGCTCGGTGCGGCGTTGCAGCACCGCGAGCACCATCGCCAGCCGGGCCGAGTCGAGGCCGGAGACGGTACGCCGGGGCGAGCCGGCGACCGTCGCGCCGATCAGCGCCTGCACCTCGGTGACCAGGGCGCGGCGCCCCTCCATGGCCACCGTCACGCAGGTGCCCGGCACCGGCTCGGAGTAACGGGTCAGGAACAGCCCGGACGGGTCGGCGAGGCTGCTGATGCCGCCCTCGTGCATCTCGAAGCAGCCGACCTCGTCGGCCGCGCCGAACCGGTTCTTCACACCGCGCACGAGGCGCAGCGACGAGTGCTTGTCACCCTCGAAGTGCAGCACCACGTCGACCAGGTGCTCCAGCACCCGGGGGCCGGCGACCTGGCCGTCCTTGGTGACGTGCCCGACCAGCACCGTGGCGATGCCACGTTCCTTCGCGACCGAGACCAGCGCCGCGGTGACCGCCCGGACCTGGGTCACCCCACCGGGCACCCCCTCGGTGCCCGTCGTCGAGATGGTCTGCACCGAGTCGAGCACCAGCAGGCCCGGCTTGACCGCGTCGAGGTGCCCGAGCACCGCCGCCAGGTCGCTCTCCGCCGCGAGGTAGAGCTGGTCGTGCAGGGTGCCCATCCGCTCGGCGCGGAGTCGCACCTGACTGACCGACTCTTCGCCGCTGACCACCAGCGACGGGCTGCCGGCGCCGACGGCCCACTGCTGCGCCACGTCCAGCAGCAGGGTGGACTTGCCCACGCCCGGCTCGCCGGCGAGCAGCACCACCGCGCCCGGGACCAGGCCACCGCCGAGCACCCGGTCGAGCTCGCTCACCCCGGTGGGCCGGGCCCGGGCCGGTGCGGCGCTGATGGTGGCGATCGGTCGGGCCGGCTCGGCGGGCAGCCGGGAGCTGACCACCCGACCGGAAACCGTAGGCCCGGTCACAGTGCTTTCGACCACCGAGCCCCACTCACCGCACTCCGGGCAGCGCCCCACCCACTTGGGCGGCTGGTGGCCACAGGCGTCGCACTCGTACGCCGGACGTGGCTCGCGGGCGGTGGACCGACCGCGGGCGCCGCCGGCCGTGGCGCCGCGCGGAGAGGTCGATCGGGGAGTGGTCACATCAGGACGCTAGCCCTCGCGTACGACGAAAACACCCCGGCGTGGTGGTCACCACGCCGGGGCGTTTGTCGATGTCGGTCGGGTCAGCCGTGGGTCGTGCCGCCCTCGTCACCCTCGTAGCCGCCCTCGCGCTCGATGATCGGCGAGGGGGGAGCCGCCGGGGTGAGCGGCACCGCGACCGGCGCGGGGCCGGTGACCGTGTTGCCGTTACCGAAGTCGAAGGTCAGGAAGACGTTCTGGCCGGAGCGCAGCGCCTCGGTCAGGCCGATCAGCCGGAGCTGCTGGGTGGCCTCGGAGTTGAGCTGGAGGTAGCTCAGCGGAGCCAGCTCGATCCGGGCGGGCTGACCCGGAGCCGAGGGGCTGGCCGAGCCGGACGCCCGCGCCGACTCCGGGGCGGACGGGGTGGCCGAGGACGACCCGGTCTCCGACGGGGTCGCCGACGGGCTGGCCGAGCCGGACTCGGACGTGGACGGGCTGGCGGAGGCCGACTCCGAGGCGGACGGCGACGGGCTCGCCGAACCGCCGCTGATCACCACCTCACGGGCGCTCTCGGTGGTGACGGTGACCGTCACCGTGTCCTTCGAGTCGTTGTAGATCACGGCGTTGAGGGCGGCGTCCTGCCCCGCCCGGTAGCCCTCGGTGCCCGGGTAGTCGACCAGCAGGCCGCGCACCGCGAAGGCGCCGTTGCCGGCCGAGAGGTTGACGCCCTGGACCGACGGCTCCTTGTTGGCGGTCTCGGCGATCTGGCCGGTGCCGCACCCGGACGCCAGCAGGCTGGTCGCCGCCGCAATCCCGGACAGCAGCAGGGCCGCCCGCCGGGATCCCCTGATCGAGCGCGTCACGTCGGTCCTCCTCGTCACGATCCCCACCCGGCCGCACGCCGGGCACGGTGGCCATACCCGCGCAGACCGCGCTCCAGGGTAGTTGGGGCTGATCGAGGCCCGCACGCGGACCCGGGCAATGCCACCTTCCCGGGTGCCGCTCACACCACCCGACCGCTCGCCACCAGCAGGACCACGTCGATGAGGGCCACCAGCATCACCGCCCGGAAGGCGGCCACCGGCCGCCGGCCGGCCCGGACCGCCGAGCGCCCGGCGTACCAGCCCAGCGCCGGCACCACGGCGGCCGCGCCGACCGCCGTCAACCCGACAGCCGACGGCGGCCCGGGCGGTCCGAGGACCAGGGCCGCGGTCGCCGCGAGGAGCAACCCGGCCGCGGCGACCCGGCTACCGGTCGCGCCCAACCGGTGCGGCAGGCCGCGCACCCCGGTGCGGGCGTCGTCGGCCAGGTCGGGCAGAACGTTGGCGAAATGCGCCCCGGCGCCCAGGCAGGCGGCCGCCGCCAGCAGCCAGGCCGGCGGGGTCGGCTCGCCGGGCAGCCCCAGCACCACGAACGCGGGGAGCGCGCCGAAGGAGACCGCGTACGGCAGGACCGAGAACGCGGTGGCCTTGAGCGGCCAGTCGTAGAGCAGTGCGGAGACCAGGGCGACGGTGAGCCAGAACGCCGCCCTGGGGTTCGTGGTGAGCGCCAGCAGCGGGCAGGCCACCGCGGCCGCCGCTGCGGCCCAGGCCGTGGTGCGACGGCCGACCGCGCCGGCGACGACAGGCTTGTCGGTACGCCCCACCGTGGCGTCCCGCTCGGCGTCCAGCGCGTCGTTGGTCCAGCCCACGGCGAGCTGGCTGGCCAGCACCGCGAGCACCACCGAGGCGACTCCGGCCGGCCGGTGCCCCACTCCCCAGGCCAGTAGACCCGCCACTGTGGTCACCGCCGCGGCCGGTTCCGGATGGCTCGCCCTGACCAGCCCTAACACCCTCGACGACATAAGGGAAGTCTGGTCGTTACCGAGCAGTCGTGCCACGCTCGGAGCCATGCGAGACGTGGCTGCGGCCGCGGCGTCCACCGGCCCCCGGGTGCTGCCGCGCAACGATCCGCGCCAGTACGACGATCTGGCCGGTGAGTGGTGGCGGCCGGATGGCGCGTTCGCGATGCTGCACTGGCTGGCCGAGGCCCGCGCGGCACTTGTGCCACCGGCTGCCCGCCCCGACGCGCTCCTGGTCGACCTGGGCTGCGGTGCCGGGCTGCTCGCGCCGCACCTGGCCGGCAAGGGATACCGGCACGTCGGGGTCGACCTGACCCGCTCGGCGCTGGTCCAGGCAGCCGGGCACGGGGTGCGTGTGATCCAGGCTGATGTCACCGCGGTCCCGCTCGCCGATGGCTGCGCCGACGTGGTCTCCGCCGGTGAGCTGCTCGAACACGTCCCGGCCTGGCCGCTCGCGGTGGCGGAGGCGTGCCGGCTGCTGCGCCCGGGCGGGCTGCTGGTGCTGGACACCCTGAACGACACCGCACTGGCCCGACTGGTCGCGGTGCGCATCGCCGAGCGACTGCCGACCGTGCCGCGCGGGATCCACGATCCACGGTTGTTCGTGGACGCACGGGCGCTGGTGGCCGAGTGCGCCCGGCACGGCGTCGAGTTGCGGCTGCGTGGCATCCGACCGCAGGTCGGTGGCCTGGTCACCTGGCTGTTGCGCCGGACACGCGCGGCCCGGGGGCTGGGCGCGGCACCCACCGGCCGTGCTCCGCGCATCGTGCCGACCCGGTCCACCGCTGTGCTGTACCAGGGCCGGGGGGTCCGCAACGGATAGTCGGGCCGTGGCGGGGGTAAGGGACGCCGAGAAGGGGGCAATATGACGGTGCACGCGCTGGAGGCGGCCCGCCGGTTGGCGCCGCGGTTCGCCGCGCGGGCGGCGGAGCACGACCGGGAGGGCTCCTTTCCGGTCGAGGACTTCCGTGACCTGCGGGAGGCCGGCCTGTTCGGGTTGATGGTGCCCCGGTCGTTGGGTGGCCTGGGCGCCAGCTTCGCCGAGTACGCCGAGGTGGCGACCGAACTTGCCCGAGGCAACGGTGCGACCGCCCTGGTGTTCAACATGCACGCCTCGGTGACCGGCGCGTTGGGCGCGGTCACCGAGGAGCTGGCCGAGGCGCTGGGCGTGCCGGACGCGGCGCTGGCCGCCCGGGATCGGCTGCTCACCGCCGCGGCGCAGGGCTCCTGGTACGCGGTGGCGATGAGCGAGCGCGGCGCCGGTGCCCGGCTCTCCCAGCTGAGCACGGTCTACGAGGCGACCGACGCGGGCTGGCACCTCAAGGGCAGCAAGACCTTCTGCTCCGGCGCCGGGCACGCCGACGGCTACCTGGTGGCCGCGCGCAGCACAGCGGACCAGTCGGTGGTCTCCCAGTTCCTGGTGCCGGCCGGTGACGGGTTGACCGTCGAGCCGACCTGGGACGCGCTCGGCATGCGCGCCACCTCGTCGCACGATCTGCACCTGGACGTCACGGTGCCGGCCGACCGGCTGCTCGGCGGAGTGGAGGGGCTTGCCCTGGTGGTCGCCCAGCTGATGCCGCACTGGTTGGTGGCCAGCTACGCGGCGGTCTACGTGGGGGTGGCCCGGGCGGCGATCGACGCGGCGGCCGAGCACCTCAACGCCCGCAACCTGGCCGGCCTGTCGGCGGTGCGCGCGCGGTTGGGGCGGGCGGACGCGGCGACGGCGGCGGCCCAGCTGGTGGTGGCCGAGGCGGCCCGCCGGGTGGACGAGACGCCGGGTGACGCGGAGACCAACCGCTGGGTGTGGCGCGCGAAGCTGCTCGCCGGCACCACGGCCGCCGAGGTGGCGGCGTCGATGCTGGAGGCGGCGGGCACCTCGGCGACGCGACGCGGCCACCCGTTGGAGCGGCTCTACCGGGACGCCCGCTGTGGCTCGTTGCATCCGGCCACGTCGGACGTCTGCGCCGACTGGCTCGGCATCGCCGCCTTGGGCGGGGACCCGGACCGTGACGGATCGGCCCCGCGTTGGTGAGCCGGTGCGGCTGGACCGGCGCGGGGGATCGGCCGGCCGTGGTGGCCGGGGGGAGGAACCGGGGGAGCGCAAGGTCGGACGAGAGGTGGGGATCGTGGCCGTACCAGTGATCGCGGGGCTCGGGACGGCACAGCCGCCGTCCGCTTTACAGGACGAGTTGTGGGAGGGCTTCTTCTCCCGGCACTTCTCCGGCACCACCCGGTCGTTGGCCCAGCGGATCTTCGCGAACTCGGGGGTGACGCGCCGGCAGGCCGCGGTCAATCCCCTGTTGGAGGACGTCTCGGACTGGCCGACCGAACGCCGGATGCGCCGCTACCAGGTGGAGGCGCTGCCACTGGGCAAGGAGGCGGTCGGCCGTGCGCTGACCGCGGCCGGGCTGGGCGCCGGCGACATCGGGCTGTTCATCGTCTGTTCCTGCACCGGGTACGCCACCCCGGGGCTCGACATCCTGCTCGCCCGGGATCTCGGCATGGCTCCGGACACCCAGCGGATGTTCGTCGGCCACATGGGCTGTTACGCGGCGCTGCCGGGGCTGGGCGCGGCGAGCGACTTCGTCACCGCCCGGGGCCGTCCGGCGCTGCTGCTCTGCGCGGAGCTGACCAGCCTGCACATCCAGCCGTCCAGCGCCCGGGTGGACACCCAGCAGATCGTCTCGCACGCGCTCTTCTCGGACGCCGCGGTCGCCGCCGTGGTGATGCCGGGTGGCCCGGGGTACGTCATGCGTGAGGTCACCTCGATCACCGACACGTCCACCGCCGACCACATGACGTGGGACGTCACCGACGCGGGCTTCCGGATGGGGTTGTCGCCGAAGGTGCCGCAGGTGCTCTCCCGGCACGTCCGTGGGCTGGTCGACGACCTGCTGGCCCGGCACGGCACGACCGTCTCCGAGGTGGACGGCTGGGCCGTGCACCCGGGCGGGCCGCGAATCCTCAACGTGGTCGAGCGGGAGCTGGCCCTTCCGCCGCAGGCGTTGGCGGCGTCCCGGGCGACGCTCGACGAGCACGGCAACTGCTCCTCGCCCACTGTGCTGCTGATCCTCGATCGGCTGAGTCGCGCGACGGCGGCGCCCCGGCGGATCGTCATGCTGGCGTTCGGTCCCGGCCTCACCCTGTACGCCGTGCTGCTCGATCGACAGGGCTGATCGCCCCGGGGTCCCGGCCGGTACGATCGCCGCATGGATGCTGCGGCGGACGACCGGCTGCGGTCGGCGGCGCTGGTCGGCGTGGCCCTGGCCGCCCTGGCCGTCGGCGGCTGGTGGTGGCGGGCCGCCGCGCCCGTCTCGACGGCCGGGTCGGCTGGCCCTTCGGCGGCGACGCCGACCGTCGGGCCGACCGTCAGCACAGCGTTGGAACGTGCCATGGTCGCCGCGCCGCCCGATGCCCGGGTGACGGTGCGGTTGGATTCCGAGACGGGCGAGGTCATCGAGAGACAGAGCAGCAGCGGAGTGTCGATCGATCCTGCGACGGGCATGGTCGGCACCGTGGACGGAGTGCCGGGCGAGCTGTTTTCTCAACCGGACCCGTCGGGTGGGCTGCCCCTGTTCAAGGAGACGATCTGGCGGGAGGAGAGGGAACTCACCCCGGGCCAGGGGGTGACCCGCCAGTCGACCGATGACGGCTCCCGCTACCTGCTCCAGTACCGGTGCACCCGGCCCGGCACGATGGTGGTGACGAGCACCGGGGCCGCGATCGCCGGCCGGCCGCGGATCGACTGCGACGGCACGATGGCCTCCGCCGAGGTGCTGACCGGTGGCGGGCGGTTCCGGGTCTCCCTGTCCGCCGTCGGCGACGGGCCGATCGACGTCCAGGTGCAGCTCGTCGCGCTGCCCCGTTAGGCCGCCGGCCGCCCCGGTCAGGCGGTGAGGGCGCTCAGGTCCTCCCGGTACGCGTCGACCGGCCCCAGCTCGGGCAGCACCCGGGTCACCACGCCAGCACGGTCGACCAGCAGCGCGGTCGCGGTGCCGTTTCGGGCGGGCTGGCCCAGGAACGAGCGCAGCCCGCCTGCTGGGTCGGCCAGGGCGCGGACGTTCCGCTCGACCGGCGGTGGGGCGGTGACCGCCCGCCCTCCGCTGACGGTGACCACGGCCACTCCGGCGGGCGCCGCCGCCACGGCCTCGGCCACCCGGTCCGCGCACAGGCAGCCGTCCACCAGGATGATCATGGCGGGCAGCAGGCCGCGCAGGGGTACCGGTGACTGCCCGGCGTCGACCAGGTCCAGGGCGGGCAGCGCCCGCCCGGCGAGGGCCGCGGGCGGCGCGTAGGGAGCCGGGGTCGGGCGGTCGGTGCCGCGGTTGGCGCGCGGCCAGGTGACCGCCAGCAGGCCGGCCAGCGTGGTGAGCACCGCCACGAGCACGATCAGCAGCGGCACGGCCAGGGCCCGGTGCGGACCCGGCCGGCCGGCGGCCCGGCGCAGCTCATGGCGGATCTGGGCGGCCTCGGTGGCGAGTGCGGAAGCGTCGTCGGGGACGACCACACGACCCCACTCGGGCGGCAGGTCGGGCAGCCCGTGGCCCTCTGCGTCCGGCTTGCCCATCGGACCCCCTGGCAGCGTCTCGAGAGCGGAGTGCGGTGCTGCCTCCAGCGTCCCGCACCAGGGGCACCTCCCGCTACACCTGGGCGCGGTCCCGCCCGGCGGGATACCATGAGGTGAGCGCATAGCCCTTGATCTCGACGTTCTGTTCACCCGTACCGGGAAGTCATCCGTGCGTTACGGAGCGTGTTCGAACCATCGGTTTGACCGCCTGTCAAGCTGAAGAAAGACCTCTCACAGGGCCCCTGAGCTGCGCCAACGGTCAGGACATCGGTGAGACATCGGTGCCTGACCGTGTTACCCTAGACACAGCGAAAGGGGTTTCGAACCTATGGTTTTCAGTGTCGGCGAGACCGTTGTTTACCCCCACCACGGGGCCGCACTCATCGAGGCAATCGAGACTCGGGTCATCAAGGGCGAGCCTAAGCAGTACCTCGTCCTGAGGGTCGCGCAGGGTGACCTGACGGTCCGGGTGCCGGCCGAGAACGCCGAGATCGTGGGCGTGCGTGAGGTGGTCGGCGAAGAGGGCCTCGGCAAGGTCTTCGACGTTCTTCGGGCTCCGCACACCGAGGAGCCGACCAACTGGTCGCGGCGTTACAAGGCCAACCTGGAAAAGCTGGCCTCCGGCAACCCGCTGAAGGTCGCCGAGGTCGTGCGTGACCTGTGGCGTCGGGAGCGGGAGCGGGGCCTTTCCGCGGGTGAGAAGCGCATGCTCGCCAAGGCCCGTGACATTCTCGTCGGCGAGGTCGCGCTGGCGGAGAAGAGCACCAAGGACGAGGCGGAGACGCTGCTCGACAAGGTGCTCACCGAGGCCTAGTCCGCACAGCATCGTCGTACCCACTTCGTAGCGAAGAAACCACCGAGGACCGCGACGTGACCGCGCAGCTGAATCCGCGCGGTGACGTCGCGGTCCTCGTGCCTGCGGCGGGTGCCGGTGTACGGCTCGGCCCGGGCCGACCCAAGGCGCTGCGCCTGCTCGCCGGGGAGCCGCTGCTGGTGCACGCCGTGCGCCGGTTGGCCGCCGCACCCTCTGTGCACACGATCGTGGTGGCCGCCCCGGCCGCCGAGGTGACGGCCGTCCGCGAGCTGCTCGCCCAGGTCGCCCCGGTGACCGTGGTGCCGGGCGGCGCGGAGCGGCAGGCGTCGGTGGCCGCCGCGCTGGCCGCGGTTCCCGCCGGTCCGGCGATCATCCTCGTGCACGACGCCGCCCGTGCGCTCACGCCGCCCGACCTGGTGGAGTCCGTCGCGGCGGCGGTCCGGGACGGGCGCGACGCGGTCATCCCGGTGCTGCCGGTCGTCGACACGATCAAGGAGGTCGGCGCCGGCGAGGTGGTGCTCGGCACCGTGGACCGATCCGCCCTGCGGGCGGTGCAGACGCCACAGGGCTTCCGCCGGTCCGTGCTCACCGCCGCGCACGCCGCGGCCGGCGACTCGCTCACCGACGACGCCGGGTTGGTCGAGAAGCAGGGCGTCACGGTGAGCTGTGTGCCCGGCTCGGAGTACGCGCTGAAGATCACCCGCCCGTTCGACCTCGCGCTGGCCGAGCACCTGCTCGCGACCGCCGGTTGACGCGTACCCTCGGGTCATGATCGTTCCCCGGGTGGCCGTCGGCACCGACGTGCACGCGTTCGAGCCCGGCCGGCCCTGCTGGGTGGCCGGCCTGCTCTGGCCCGACCAGGACGGCCTCGCCGGGCACTCGGACGCCGACGTGGCCGCGCACGCCGCCTGCAACGCGCTGCTCTCCGCCGCCGGTCTGGGTGATCTCGGATCCGCCTTCGGGGTGGGCGAGCCGGAGTGGGCGGGCGCGTCCGGGGTGGCCCTGCTGACCGAGACGGCACGCCGGGTACGGGCCGCCGGCCTGGAGATCGGCAACGTCTCCGTGCAGGTCGTCGGCAACCGGCCCAAGATCGGCCGGCGTCGCGCGGAGGCCCAGCAGGTTCTCTCCGCTGCCATCGGTGCCCCGGTCACCGTCTCCGCCGCCACCACCGACGGGCTCGGCTTCACCGGCCGCGAGGAAGGGCTCGCGGGCATCGCGGTGGCCCTGGTGTACGACGCGCCGGCCACCTAGGCTCGCCGCGATGTCCAGCGACCCCGCCTCCGACCGTTCCGCCGCCGACGGCTACCTCGAGCGCGCCCAACTCCTCGCCGAGCTCGGCCGCCACGACGAGGCGGCCGGGGAGCTGACCTATGGGCTCGCGCTGGCGCCCGATGACCGGGAAGCGCTCACCATGCTGGCCCGCGTACACCTGGCCGCCGGTCGGCCGGTCGATGCGCTCACCGCCGCCGACGCGGCCGTGGCCGCCGCACCGGAGGCACTCCCGCCGCTTGTCGTCCGGGGCATGGCGCTGGCCGACCTGGAGCACTACGCCGAGTCGGCCGCCACCGCCGACCAACTCCTCGCACTCGGCCCGGCGGACGCGTACGCCCAGCGCAGCGCGGCGGCCCTCCTGGCCGATTCGCGCAACGGCCAGCCGGCGCTGAACGCGGCCTGGCGCGGGGTCGAGCTGGCCCCCGACGAACCGCAGGCGCACCTGGTGCTCGGCCTGGTCGCGGCCCGACTGGAGCTGTTCGACCTGGCCGAGCGGGCCTACCGCGAGGCGCTGCGGCTCGACCCGCGCCTCGCCGACGCCCGGCACGACGTGGGTGTCATCCGGCTGGAGCAGCGCCGCTGGTCGGAGGCGTTGGAACACCTCGCCGAGGCGGCCACCATCAGCCCGCGTCGGATGGACTCCGGGCGCACCATCGCGTACGGCCTGCATCGTCTGGTGCTCTACGGCGCGGGCTGGTCGCTGGTGGCCGCGGTGGTGGTGGCGTTCGCCGCCTCGGCGAACGACGGGTTCTCCCGCGTCCTGGCGGTGCTCGCCGCGCTCACCGGCGCCATCGTGGTCTGGCAGCTGGCGGCACGGTTGCCGGGGCTGACCCGGACCGTTCTGCCCGGCCTACTGCACTCGGACCGGGTCCTGGCCCTGGCGATCTACGCGGTGGCCGCCGCGCCGGTCCTGCTCCTGGTGTACGCGGTGGTCGGCTCGCCGTGGCCGCTGGTGCTGGCCATCGCCGCCACCGCGGTCGCCGAATTCGCCATCTTCACCCGCACCGCCATCCGCTGACCCCGGGACCGCTAGACCCGACGCGCCCAGGTCCAGGCGTAGCCGTCGTCCTCGCAGGTGCGGGCCGCGTCGCAGAGGTCCAGCGGGCGGAAGGTGTCGACCATGACGGCCAGTTCGTCGAAGTAGTCCGCCCCGATGGAGCGCTCGGCGGCACCCGGCTGAGGGCCGTGGGTGAAGCCGGACGGGTGCAGTGAGATCGAGCCCTGCTCGATGCCGGAGCCGCGCCGGGCCTCGTAGTTGCCGCCGGTGTAGAAGAGCATTTCGTCGGAGTCGACGTTGTGGTGGTTGTACGGCACCGGGATCGACTCCGGGTGGTAGTCGACCTTGCGGGGCACGAACGAGCAGATGACGAAGTTGGGGCCCTGGAAGGTCTGGTGCACCGGCGGGGGCTGGTGGATCCGGCCGGTGATCGGCTCGAAGTCGTGGATCGAGAACGCCCACGGGTAGAGGTGCCCGTCCCAGCCGACCACGTCGAACGGGTGGTGGGCGTAGACGTAGCGGGTCCAGCCACGCCTGTGGCGGACCAGCACCTCCGCCTCCTCGCCGTCGACGAGCAGCGGGGCGTCCGGGCCGCGGACGTCGCGCTCGCAGTAGGGCGAGTGCTCCAGGAACTGGCCGCGTACCGACAGGTAGCGCTTGGGCGGGCCGATGTGCCCGGCCGCCTCGATGGTGAGCAGACGGACGGGTTCCGCACCGGTCGGCACCAGCCGGTGGATGGTCGAGGTGGGGATGATGACGTAATCGCCGGCCACGGCCTCCAGCACGCCGAACGGGGACTCGACCCGCAGCGTCCCGGACTCGACGTAGAGGCAGTGGTCGCCGGTGGCGTCGCGGAACAGCGGCGAGGGGCTGTCGGCGAGCACGTACCCGATCCGCACGTCGTCGTTGGCGAGCAGGTACTGCCGGCCGAGGACCGGGTCGGCACCGCCGGCGTCGAGCTTGTGGGTTTGCAGGTGGCGAGGCTTGAGCGGCAGGTTCGGCGTCCGGGTGAACCCCGGCGGGGTGAACTCGTCGGCGGCCAGGATCGCGGTGGGCGCGTGCCGGTGGTAGAGCAGGGACGAGTCGGAGGAGAAGCCCTCCTGGCCCATCAGCTCCTCGGCGTAGAGGCTGCCGTCGGGCTGACGGAACTGGGTGTGGCGCTTGCGCGGCACCTCGCCGACGCTGCGGTAGTACGGCATCTCGCCTCCCGATATGTCCCGTTCACCGGCCGGTGGCGTCCGATAATCGGACGCTGTTGTCCGTTCCTCGTAGCGTCCCGTACATTCTTGTTCCGTGTCAACGCAGGTGCCCGCACTCCTCGACGGCCTGGTGGATGACGCCGCCGTCTTCCCTCCGGGCAGCGCCACGCTGCCCGACGCCCTGGTCGCCCACCGTCGGCACCGCGCCGCCTGGTACGCCGGCCTGGTCGGCCCGCTGCTGGTCCCGGCCTCGACCGTCGCCGCAGGCGAGCTGAGTGGTCTCGTCGACCCCGCCGAGGGCCTGGTCATCGGCGTGATCGGTGACACCGGGATCGGGAACCTGCCCTTCGCGCTGTCGTTCCTGGCGCCGGACGGCGTCACCGCACGACAGGTCGAGGTGGCGGTCGCCCGGCGGGGCGAGGACCCGTTGCCCGGCATCGCCGACCTGCTGCGGGTGGCCGATTCCCTGCCCGACGTCGAGGCCGTCTACGCCGAGCTGCCGCTGACCTTCGGGCTGATGGGCGCGCTGGACGCGCTCGCCGCCGCCCGCGCCGACGGGGTGCCGGTCGCGGCCAAGTTCCGCACCGGTGGGCTCGCCGCCGAGCTCTTTCCCACGCCGGCCGAGCTGGCCGCGGTGATCTGCGCCTGCCGGGACCGGGACCTGCCGTTCAAACTGACCGCGGGGCTGCACCAGGCGGTGCGGCACCTCGACCCGGAAACCGGGTTCACCCACCACGGCTACGCCAACGTGCTGGCCGCGACGTTGGCGGCCGCCGAGGGCGACGGCGTAGGCCCCGTCGCCGAGCTGCTCACCGTCGCCGACCCGCGCCCGCTGCTGGAGCGCACGACCGGCCGGCAGGACGCGCACCGCCCGCTCTGGGTCGGCTTCGGCTCGTGCAGCATCCTGGAACCACTTACCGATCTGATCCGGCTGGGGCTGGTGAACGGGGGCTACGACGCATGACCTGGGTGACCGGTGTCGACGGTTCGCCGTACGGGGTGACGAACCTGCCGTACGGGGTGTTTCGGTCCGGCGGGGGTCAGCCGCGGATCGGCGTGCGGATCGGTTCGTGGGTGCTCGACCTGGCGGCGGCGGAGGCCGCTGAGCTGGTGCTGGCCGCCGGGACGCTGTGCCGGCCCACCCTCAACGACTTCATGGCCCTGGGCCGCCCGCAGTGGACGACGGTGCGGCAGCGGATCACCGAACTGCTGACCGACCCGGCACACCGGGCCGCTGTGGAACCGCTCCTGGTGCCGCTGGACGAGGTGGAGCTGCTGCTGCCGGTCGACGTGGCCGACTACGTCGACTTCTACTCGTCCGAGCACCACGCGTCGAACGTCGGGCAGATCTTCCGTCCGGGCCAGCCGCCGTTGCTGCCCAACTGGAAGCACCTGCCGATCGGCTACCACGGGCGGTCCGGCACGGTGGTGGTGTCCGGGACGCCGGTGATCCGCCCGACCGGCCAGCGCGCCTCCGCCGAGGGCCCGGTCACCGGCCCGTCCGTACGCCTCGACATCGAGGCCGAGGTCGGCTTCGTGGTCGGCGTGCCCAGCCCGCTGGGCGCCCGGGTGTCCGTCGACGACTTCGCCGACCACGTCTTCGGCGTGGTGCTGGTCAACGACTGGTCGGCGCGGGACATCCAGGCCTGGGAGTACCAGCCGCTCGGGCCGTTCCTGGGCAAGTCCTTCGCCACCTCGATCTCGGCCTGGGTGACGCCACTCGACGCGCTCGCCGACGCCTTCGTGCCGGCGCCGGATCAGGACCCGCCGGTCGTCGACTACCTGCGGGACGTGCCACACCTGGGGCTGGACCTCCGGCTGGCCGTCGAGTGGAACGGCGAGCGGGTCAGCGAGCCACCGTTCGCCACCATGTACTGGACGCCGGCCCAGCAGTTGGCGCACCTCACCGTCAACGGCGCGTCCCTGCGCACCGGCGACCTGTACGCCTCGGGCACCGTCTCCGGCCCGGACCGTGGGCAGGTCGGCTCGTTCCTGGAGCTGACCTGGGGCGGGGCCGAGCCGGTGAAGCTCGGCGACGAGAGCCGCACCTTCCTCGCCGACGGCGACACGGTGACCATCACCGCCACCGCTCCGGGCCCGGACGGCACCACCGTCGCCCTCGGCGAGGTCACCGGGACGGTCCGTCCGGCCCGCTGATCCGCGCCTTCCGCACAGGGCGACCGGACCGGGCCGGGCGGTCGTGTTGGGCCCGCTGTGGGCCCGTCCGGCGGACCGTCTCGTCGATGGGACTTGTGATCGCACCGGCTGTGCGATCACCGATCCGGGTTACCCCGTTGATCGTCGCGGATTCCATCGCCCCGCCGTCCGGTACGGGCCGGGCCGCGCCCGGCTGCCAGCGGTGGGGCACCCCATCGCACACGGAGGTAGGACGATGCACGATTTCGCGGGCGCGGTTTGGCGTACCAGCAGCCGCTCCAACGACCAGGGGCTCTGCGTGGAGGTGGCGGACAACCTGGTCGACGTCGTCGGTCTGGTAGCGGTCCGCGACTCCAAGGACCAGGCCGGTCCCACACTCGCCGTCAGCCCGCCGGGATGGACGGCGTTCATCGGCGCGATCCGGGCCGGTCGCTTCGATCACTGACCGTCGAGCCGGTCGCTGACCAGTGCCGAGTGGCCGGGCGAAACGGACAACGAGGCCTCCGGGCGGTGGAAATTCCGTCCCGGAGGCCCCGTCCGGCCCTCACCCCGCGTACCGTCGAGGACACGGGAGGGTGGCATGTCGACGGTGGCGGTTACCGGGTTCATCGAGGCGCACGCCGTCGACGTCTGGCGTCTACTGACCGACCTCCCCGGCCGCGCGGCCCGGTTGAGCGCCGCCGGCCCGGTCGAGTTGCTCACCCCGGGTCCGTTCGGGCCGGGCACCGCGTGGCGTGAGGCGCGCACCCAACCCGGCGGCGGCACCGTGACCGAGGAGTTCCTGGTGGTGGAGGCACGCGCGCCACACCTGCTGGTGCTCTGTTCCTCCGGTGCCGGAGTGGACTACCGGATCACCTGGAACCTGCGGTCGGTCCGGCGTCGGCGTCGTGGCTGCACGGCGGTCACAGTCACCCAGGAGGCGGTGCCGAACGGCCCGTACGGCCGGGTGGTGGCGCTGCTGCTCGGCGGGCTCGCCGCACGGGCGGTCGAGGTGGCGCTCCGGCGTGATCTCGCCGACCTGGCCCTCGCGGCCGGCGCCACCGGCTCCGTCGAAGCAGCCTGACCTTCACCCGTCCGGCTCCACCACCGACGTCCCGCCGGGCGGCGCGACCTGACCGGGATCTGACGGGTTCCGCTGGGTAGGGTGCCGGGCGGAGGTGCGGCATGGGGTTCCCGAAGGGTCGACGACGGCTCGTGACGGCGGTCGTGGCGCTGCTCGCCACCGCGGCGGTCGCCGTCATCGTCCACCGGGTGCTCGCGCCGGCCGAGGTGAGCACTGTGGCACGGGCGACGTACCCGGCCGCGGCTCAACCGGCCGTCGGCGTGGTCGGCCGGCTGCCGGTCGCCCCGTTGATCGTGGACGCGCGGCTGCGGGTGTACGCCGCGCACCGCCAGGTCTATGCCGACCGGCCGGTGGACGGGCGGCACCGGACCAGCCCGTACTGGTCGTACCGGCGCTGGCCGGCCGAACTGACAGGAGTGGTGGCCAGCGGCAGGACCGTGGTCAGCCGGTGGTCCGACGGGCGTCTGGTCGCGCTCGACGCGTCGACCGGGCGGGTGCGCTGGCGAGCCGACGGCCCGGTGCCCGTCCGGGGTGGGCCGGTGGTCCGGCGTACCGGGGCGGCCACGGTCTGGGATCCGCGCGGCCTCTACCTCGCCGACCTCACCGACGGCCGGACGGTGCTGGTGGTCACCGGAGACACCCAGGCACGCGGGGTGGAGCTGGCTGGCGGCCGGGAGCTGTGGCGGCTCGACCTGCCGGGTGGCTGCCGCAGCGACGTCGGCACCACCTCCTCCGGCCAGCTGATCGGCGTGGACAGCTGCGCCGGGCCGGCCACTGTCGAGTTCCGGGACGCGGCGACCGGCGTGGTGCGCGAGCGCTGGCGGCCGCCCAACGGCCCGGACGGGCTGGTGGCGACCCCGCTCGGTTGCCGTACCGGCCGGTCGGACTGCCCGGGGCTGCGGACCGCCGGACCGGGTGACGCGGGTGGCCGGGGTTGGCTGCTGGGTGCCGGCGAGCCGACCGCCGCCCCCGCGCTGGACTCTTCCGGCACCATCCTGGCCGGCGAGCAGGCGATCACCGTGCTCGACGGTGTGGCAGTTGGTCGGTCGGCCCGCTCCCGGGCGGAGCTGTGGCGGGTCGACGGGCTGGGACCGGCTCGGGTGCTCGCCGTCCAACCCGGCCGGGTGCACCTGCTGACCGACGCGAACGACCTGGTGACGCTCGATCCGGTGACCGGTCGGCAGCTCTCTCGCTTCTCGCTCAACGTCGGCAGGGACGGGACCGGCTGGGCGCCCGGGGCGGTGGCGGCGGCGGACGGCTACCTCGCTGTGGAACGGCTCCGCGAGCCGGTCGACCCGGCCGGGGACGACCAGCGGTACTACCTGACCGCCGAGGCGGTGATCCTGGCCGCCACCTGATCGGGTCGCATCAGCCGCCCATACTCCGAACCGTGGGCCTGCTGCTGATCGGTTGGCTGGTGGCCCGCCGCCGGCGACCGGAGTGAGCCGGTCGACCAGCGGCGTCCTCAGTCCCGGACCGGCACGGGTCAGACCAGTGCCGCCTCCGCGGCGGCCAGGAACGCGTCGTTCTCGGCCGGAGTGCCGATGGTGACGCGGACCCCGTCCCCGGCGAACGGGCGGACGATGACCCCGCGCGCCTCGCACGACTTGCCGAACGCCACCGCCCGGTCGCCCAGCGGCAGCCAGACGAAGTTGGCCTGGCTGGTCGGGACGTCGGGCACGAACTTGCGCACCGCCTCGGTGACCCGGTCCCGCTCGGCGACGACCAGGGCGCAACGGCGCTCCATCTCCGGAGCCTGGGCCAGTGCGGCAAGCGCCCCTGCCTGGGCGGCCGTGCTGGTGGAGAACGGGGTCACCACCTTGCGGATCGCCGCGGCCACCACCGGCTGGGCGACCAGCCAGCCCACCCGCAGGCCGGCCAGACCCCACGCCTTGGACAGCGTGCGCAGCACCGCCACGTTCGGCCGGTCCAGGTAGTCGAGCCCGTCCGGCACCTCCGGGTCGGTGACGAACTCCCGGTACGCCTCGTCGATGACCACCAGCACGTCGTCCGGCACCGCGTCGAGGAACCGGTCCAGCTCCGCCCGGCGTACCGCCGTGCCCGTGGGGTTGTTCGGGTTGCAGACCAGGATCATCCGGGTCCGGTCGGTCACCGCCGCCGCCAGCGCCGCCAGGTCGTGCCCGTGCCCGGCGTCATTGGGCACCCGCACGCTGGTCGCGCCGCTGGTCGCCGCGATGATCGGGTACGCCTCGAACGACCGCCACGAGTAGAGCAGCTCGTCGCCGGGCAGGCAGGTGGCCCGCACCAGGTGCTCGGCGAGCGCAACCGACCCGCAGCCGGTGGCGATCCGGTCGGCGTCCACCCCGTACCGCTGGGCCAGCGCGTCACGCAGCGCGACCACGCCCATGTCCGGGTAACGGTGCGAGCCGGCGAGCGCCTCGGTGACCGCCTCCACCACACCGGGCAGCGGCCCGTACGGCACCTCGTTGCTGGCCAGCTTGATCGCCTCCGGCAGACCCAGCTCGCGCGCCAGGTCGGCGGGGCTGCGCCCCGGTACGTAGTTGGGCAGCGAGTCAAGGTCGGCGCGGGTCAGCCGTAGCGCCGGCTGGTGGCGTCCGGAGTCGGTCATGGGGTTTCTCCCGAGGGCTGGTTGCTGTCGTTCTGGGTGGCGGCACCGGTGGTGCGGGGGACCTGGACGACCACCGTCTGCGCGCGTTTGTCGTGCAGCGCCTGACGGAGCTGGTGGTCGAAGAGCGGGGAGAGGGCGTCGACCAGCTGCAGCAACAGACCGAGCCCCGCGCAGTACCAGAGCAGGGTGGGCATGCCGAGCGTGGTCCACCGGCTCAGCGCCCGGCCGAAGCCCAGCGGCTGGTCGGCGGCGAGCGGCACGGCACGGATCCGCATCACCCGCTTGCCGACGGTCTGCCCGCCAGCGGCCATGGCGGGCACCTCGTACGCCAGCCAGAGCGCGGTGGCGATCACCAGAATCACCACCAGGAGCAGCCCGGCCTGTTCGCTGGGCACCGGCATGCCCTCGGTGGAGGTGTCGCCCCGCGCCGCACGCCGGAGGAGCTCCCGCCAGTACGGCGCCCACTCCTGGACCCACCGCCAGACGAACCAGCCGTTGACCAGTGCGTTCAGCGCGAAGACAAGGCCGAAGTCGATCAGCCGGGCCGCGAACCGCTGGCCGTAGCCGGCCAAGGCCTGGCCGTGCGGCCGGGGCTCGGGCGGCCGTCCGGGCCAGCCGGGAGGACCGCCGTGCGGTGCCCAGCCGGGCGGAACACCGTACGGTGGCCAGCCGGGGGGACCCGCCTGCGGTCCCCAGCCCGGGCCCGGCTGCGGGCCCTGCCCTGGTTGTGGGCCGTGCCCTGGCTGTGGACCCGGTGCGGGGTGTGGCGACCAGCCGGGCGCGGCGGGGCCGGGGGCGGCCGGCGCGGCCGGCGCGGCCGGGGTGACCGGGGTGACCGGGGTGACCGGGACGGGCGGCGGCTCCACCGGGGGTGGCCCGTCCGGCGGCGTCGCGTCGACGGGGATCGGCGCGCCGAGCCAGCCCTCGCCGTCCCAGTAGCGCCGGGTCTCGGGGTCGGCGGGGTCGACGTACCAGCCAGGTTGCACGCTCACGGAGCTACCTTAACGACGACCGTCTCGGCGAACTTGTCGTGGAGGCACTGCTGCCAGGGCTTGTCCCAGAGCTGCCAGAACCCGTCGAGGTAGCTGATGCCGGGAACCAGCGAGGCCGCCAGGTACTGCACCAGCCACCTCCGGCCGGCCATCCGCCGGTCCAGCGCGCGGGTCGGGTCGAGCGGCACCACGCGCAGCTTCATCACCTTCTTGCCGACCGTCTGACCGCCGCGCTTGAGGTACTCCACGTGGTAGAGCCAGTAGAGACCGAGCATCAGGACGAGCAGCGCGAGCTCGAGCAGCAGGATCGGAATGAAGAAGGTGACGAACAGGGTGCCCGGGTCGGGCTCGACGAGGGTTCCGTCCGGGTTGGTCCGGTTCATCTCGGTGATCATCCGCAGACAGAGGACGACGAAGACCGGCATGAACAGCACAAGCGAGACGGCGCTGGCCAACACCGTGTCGATCAGCCAGGCCAGTAGCCGGTCGCCGAAGCTGGCCAGCGGCTGACCGCCCGGGCTCAGCGTCGGGGGCAGCGGACGGGGTGGTCCGGCGTACCCCGGTGGGGCCCAGCCTGGTGGGGCGTACTGCGGCGGCACCGCGTACCCCTGGGGGTGTGGTCCGGGCGGCGGCGCGACGCCGCCGGTGGCGGGCGGAGGCCCACCTACCGGCGGCGTCGGGTACGACGGAGGCTGCGTCACGCTCGCAAGTGTTACAGGTTGCCGCGGGCTTCCTGCTCCCGCTCGATGGCCTGGAAGAGCGCCTTGAAGTTGCCCTTGCCGAAGCCGAGCGAGCCGTGCCGCTCGATCAACTCGAAGAAGACTGTCGGGCGGTCCTGCACGGGCTTGGTGAAGATCTGGAGCAGGTACCCGTCCTCGTCCCGGTCGACCAGGATCCTGCGGGCCTTCAGCTCCTCGATCGGCACCCGCACATTGCCGATCCGGGCGCGCAGCTCCGGGTCCTCGTAGTACGAGTCCGGGGTGTCCAGGAACTCCACGCCGGCGGCCCGCATCGCGTCGACGCTGGCCAGGATGTCGTTGGTGGCGACGGCGATGTGCTGGGCGCCCGGGCCCTGGTAGAACTCGAGGTACTCGTCGATCTGCGACTTCTTGCGGGCGATCGCCGGCTCGTTGAGCGGGAACTTCACCTTGCGGGTGCCGTTCGCCACGACCTTGCTCATCAGCGCCGAGTAGTCGGTGGCGATGTCGTCGCCGATGAACTCCGCCATGTTGGAGAAGCCCATCACCCGCTTGTAGAACTCGACCCACTCGTCCATCCGGCCCAGCTCCACGTTGCCGACCACGTGGTCGACGGCCTGGAAGAAGCGCTTCGGCTGGATGCCGGCGTCGATCATCGGCTGCCGGTCCACGATCGGGCCACGGGCCACGAAGCCGGGCAGGAACGGGCCGGTGTAGCGGGACCGGTCGACAAGCGTGTGCCGGGTGTCGCCGTACGCGGCGATGGCCGCCATCCGGACCGTGCCGTGCTCGTCGCTCACCTCGTGCGGCTCCACGACGCTGGTGGCGCCCTGCGCGATGGCGTGCGCGTACGCGGTGTCCACGTCCGGCACCTCGAGCGCGATGTCGCTCACCCCGTCGCTGTGCCGGGCCACGTGCTCGGCGCCGTCGGCGTCCGGGCGCACCGCGCCGGTCAGCACGAACCGGGCGGAGCCGCTGGTCAGCACGTACTGGGCGTGGTCCCGGTAGCCCTGCTCGGGGCCGCGGTACGCCACGCAGGTCATGCCGAACGCGGTGGAGTAGTAGTGCGCGGCCTGCTTGGCGTTGCCGACCAGGAAGTGCACGTGGTCGAGGCCCTTGACCGGGAAGGGGTCGTGGCTGATGTCGTGGTCGACGGCGCCGACGAGCCGGTCGACGTCGACGTCCTCGGTCGACTGGGGTCGGTCGATCGCCTGGGTCATGGTGGCCTCCCTCGCGTACCGGCCGGCCTCGTGGGCCGCCGTGGTCTGGTTCCTGTGGCGAGGATCGCTGGGCCGGCCCCGACTGGGCAACTGTCGGAGTAAATGCTGGTCAGGTTGCACATTCGGTATGGTCTGAACCCATGAATGGTGAGCAGGCTGTACAGCTCGACACGCTCGACGTGCGCTTGATCGAACTGCTCGCCGAGGAGCCGCGGATCGGCGTGCTGGAGTGCTCCCGGCGGCTCGGGGTGGCCCGGGGCACAGTGCAGGCCCGGCTGGACAAGCTGGTCGACCGGGGTGTCATCGGCGGGTTCGGCCCGGAGATCTCACCGGCCGCGATCGGGTTCGGGGTGACCAGCTTCGTCACCCTGGAGATCAGTCAGCGGCACGGCCACGACCCGGTCACCGCCCACCTGGCGGCCATTCCCGAGGTGCTGGAGGCGCACACCATCACCGGTTCCAGTGACCTGCTCTGCCGGATCGTGGCCCGCTCCAACACGGACCTGCAGCGGGTCATCGACCAGATCGTTTCCTCCGCCGGTATCACGCGGGCTTCGACGATCATCGCGCTGGCCGAGCAGATTCCCTACCGCACGCTGCCTCTGGTGCGCAGCGCCGTACGGACCGAAGGAAGGGCACCTTCTTAACGCCTCCGGTAGAGCAAGGGCCCCCTGTTAACACCTCCGGCCCCAGAAAGCGCGGCGACACGGCGGCGCGGGCGTACGGAAGATCCGTGATCGTGGCTACCGTGTGCGGTGTGGCGAAGGGGAGCGTGCGCGGCGGGTTGCTGCTCGGCCTCGCCGTGGTGGTCGCCCTCGCCGCGACCGGCGTGTGGAACCCTTTTCCGGGCCTGTGGGACTGGGTGGACCGCAGTGAACCCATCTCCGAGCCGGACGTGGTCTGGCAGGTACGGGTGGGCGGCACCCCGCGCAGCGTGACCATCGCCGGCGACACGGTGGTGGTCGAGCAGCGCACCCGGGTCGAAGCCCGCAGCCTCGCCACCGGTGCCCAGCTCTGGGAGCGCAAGGCGGACTGGTCCGCGGTGGCCGGTGGCGACCGGGACCCGGTGGTCGCCGTCGGAAAGCTCCTGGTCAAGGGGTACGAGCTGCTCGACCCCACCACGGGGGTGACCCGGCGACGTGACGACGACGCGGTGGCCGTCTGGACGTACCGCAACCTGCTGCTGGACGCCCACTGCACAGATGCCACCGACTGCACCCTGAGCGCCTGGGATCCGCGCGGCACCGCACCACTGTGGACGGCCTTCCTGCCCGGGGTGAGCAGTGGGCTGCTCGCCGACAACCCGGGTCTGCGCGGCACCCGCCGGCTCACCGCCACCCGGATCGACGACCGGGTGGCCGGACCGGAGTCGGTGCCACCACTGCTCGGGTTCCCGGTCGACGGTCGTGTGCACGTGGTCGACACCGCGACCGGCCGGGTGCTGCAGAACGTCGAGCCGGACCGGGACGAGCGGCTCTCCGTGGTGGGCGGTCGGATGCTGCGGATCGCCGCCCGCTCCCAGGACGGCAACTGCTACTTCGCCATCTCCGCCCGTGACCCGGCGACCGGGCAGGAGGCCTGGACGCGGGCCGGGGTCAACCTGCGGACCGCCGACAGCGCCGGCTGCGTGCAGCGGGAGGACCCGCAGGGCGCGCGGAACGTCCTGATCGGGGTTGGCCCGGACGGTCGCGAAGCGGTCATCGACGGGTACGACGGGCGGTTGCTCTGGGTCGGCGAACCGGGTACCCGGCTGATCGCGGTCGACGACCGGTACGCCCTGTTCCGGGCCGCCGACAAGCGCTCGGTGGTGGCCCGCGAACTCGGCACCGACCGGGTCCTGTGGACCCGGCCGGCCAGCGGCAAGGCCGGCGCCGCGCTCACTCCGTACGCGGCGGTGGTCGCCGACGAGAAGCCGTCCCGGTTGGTCGCCGTGGACCCGCGCAGCGGCCGGGAACTTGCCGTCCTGCGGACCCCCGCGAACGCCCTAGCGGTCGGGCCACAGGGCATGATCGTCGGCGAGGGGCGGGAGATCGGGTACGTCCGCTTCGGCGCGATCGGCGCCGCTCCCGGCGTACCGCCCGGCAGCGGCGGCATCCCCGGCCCCGGTGGCACCGGCCCCGCCCCCGAAGGCGACGACAACTGCGGGCCCAAGCGGGAACTCTGCGACGACCCGGCCGGCGGCAAGGACGGCTGAGCGGCGGTGCCGGCACGGCCAGCCTCGGTCGGGCGCGACGCTGACCAGGACGAGCCGGGAGCGCGGCGGGTCCGGCGAATGAGAGCGGCATCCCAGGACCAGCCCGGCGGGTGGGAATGATCGACCGGTCTGCCCTAGGCTTGCCGCTCATGAGCAGTGCCGCCGCATTCTCGTACGCCCCTTTGCTGCCGACCGGCCCCGACCAGACCGACTACCGCCTGGTCACCGACGAGGGCGTGGACGTCGTACACGGCCCGGGAGGCCGCCGGTTCCTCACCGTGGAGCCGGCCGCGCTCACCGCCCTGACCGCCGAGGCGATGCACGACATCGCGCACTTCCTGCGCCCTGCGCACCTGGCTCAGCTCCGGGCGATCATCGACGACCCGGCCGCCTCGCCGAACGACCGGTTCGTTGCGCTGGACCTGCTGCGCAACGCCAACATCGCCGCCGGTGGGGTGCTGCCGATGTGCCAGGACACCGGCACCGCCATCGTGATGGGCAAGCGGGGCCGGCACGTCCTGACCGACGGGGCCGACGCCGAGGCCATCTCCCGGGGTGTCTACCAGGCGTACACCAAGCTGAACCTGCGCTACTCCCAGCTGGCCCCGCTGACCATGTGGGACGAGCGGAACACCGGCAGCAACCTGCCGGCCCAGGTCGAGCTGTACGCCGAGGACCCGGACGGGCACCCCGACGCGTACAAGTTCCTGTTCATGGCCAAGGGCGGCGGCTCGGCCAACAAGTCGTACCTCTACCAGGAGACGAAGGCGCTGCTCAACCCGACGCGGATGATGCAGTTCCTGGAGGAGAAGCTGCGGCTGATCGGCACCGCCGCCTGCCCGCCGTACCACCTGGCCATCGTCATCGGCGGCACCTCCGCCGAGTACGCCCTGAAGACCGCGAAGTACGCCAGCGCCAAGTACCTGGACGCGCTGCCCACCGCCGGCTCGATGAGCGCCCACGGCTTCCGCGACCTGGAGCTGGAGGCGGAGGTGCTGGAGCTGACCCGCAACTTCGGCATCGGCGCGCAGTTCGGCGGCAGGTACTTCTGCCACGACGTGCGGGTGGTCCGGCTGCCGCGGCACGGCGCCTCCTGCCCGGTGGCGATCGCGGTCTCCTGCTCGGCGGACCGGCAGGCGGTCGCCAAGATCACCCCGTCGGGTGTCTGGCTGGAGCGGCTGGAGACCGACCCGGCGCGCTTCCTGCCCGACGTCACCGACGACTCACTCGACGCCGAGGTGGTCGTCCGGGTCGACCTGAACCGACCGATGGACGAGATCCGCGCCGAGCTGTCCAAGTACCCGGTGAAGACCCGGCTGTCGCTGTCCGGCCCCCTGGTGGTGGCCCGGGACATCGCGCACGCCAAGATCGCCGAGCGGCTGGACGCCGGCGAGCCGATGCCGCAGTACCTCCGCGACCACGCCGTCTACTACGCCGGCCCGGCCAAGACCCCCGAGGGGTACGCCTCCGGCTCGTTCGGGCCGACCACCGCCGGCCGGATGGACGCCTATGTGGAGAAGTTCCAGGCTGCCGGCGGATCGCAGGTGATGCTGGCCAAGGGCAACCGGTCGGGTCAGGTGACCCGCTCCTGCCAGCAGCACGGCGGTTTCTACCTCGGCTCGATCGGCGGCCCCGCCGCACGCCTCGCCCAGGACTGCATCAAGCACGTCGAGGTCCTGGAGTATCCGGAGCTTGGCATGGAGGCGGTCTGGAAGATCGAGGTGGAGGACTTCCCCGCCTTCATCGTGGTCGACGACAAGGGCAACGACTTCTTCGCCGAGGTCACCAAGCCGGTGCTCACCGTCGGCCGTCGCTGACCCGCGTACGCGAAGGGGGCACCGGGCGATCAGCCCGATGCCCCCTTCTGTCATCCGTGCTTCACCGACATCGGTGCGCCCGACCCTGCTGGGATGGGAACGGGCGCACCGCCCCCGTCGGATGCCGTCACCGACAACCCGGAGCGAGTCTCCGGCGCGTCGCTGTCGATCCGCTCTCAGATCACTATCGCCGGATCGAGGCGATCCGTGACCGTAGGGCTACCCTGCTGGAAGTTGCACAATCGACGCGGGGGGAGCAGATGCGGTTCGGGATCCTGGGGCCTCTGCGGGTCGGCGGTGGCGAGTCCACCGTCACCGCCGGTCGCGACCGGATCGTGCTTGCCATGCTGCTGCTTCGGTCCGGCCGGCTGGTGCCGGTCGAGGAGTTGGTCGACGCCGTGTGGGAGGAACGCCCGCCGGCCACCGCCCGCGCACAGTTGCAGACCTGCGTGTCGCGGTTGCGGCGTCGGTTCGCCGAGCTCGGGCTGGCGCCGGAGACCATCGTCACCGACCCGGCGGGGTACGGCGTGCGTACCGCGCCGGCTGACCTGGACGCCGAGGTCTTCGCCCGCAGTGTGGAGACTGCCCGGGCCGCTGTCTCGGCCGGCCGGTTGGTCGACGCGCGGGAATGGTTCCGCGCGGCCCTGGTGCTCTGGCGCGGGCCGGCCCTCGGAGGCATCACCAGCCGCAGCGTCCGCCGCCGCGCCCAGGCGCTCGACGAGCAGCGCCTCACCGCGCTGGAGGAGTGCGTCGACGTCGAGTTGCGCCTCGGCCAGGCCGCCGAGCTGCTGGAGGAGCTGACCGAGAGCGTCGACCAGCACCCGCTGCGGGAACGCCTGCGCGGCCAACTGATGCTCGCCCTCTCCTCGGTCGGCCGGCAGGCCGACGCGCTAGCGGTCTACCGGGAGGGCCGGCGGATCTACGCCGACGAGCTGGGCATCGAACCGGGCGCCGAGTTGCAGGAACTGCACCAGCGGGTGCTCGCCGGCGACCTGGCCCTGGCCGGCCGGGAGACCAGGCTGGTCACCCCGGTTCGGGCGCTACCCCGGGCGATCGGTGACTTCACCGGCCGGCAGGAGACGATGGCCCGCCTGGTCAAGGAGATCGAGGAGGACGGCAGCCGGATCCAGCTCATCGACGGGATGGCCGGCAGCGGCAAGACCACCCTCGCCGTGCACGTGGCCACCGCGCTCGCCGACCGCTACCCGGATGCCCAGCTCTTCGTCGACCTGCACGGGCACAGCGAGCGCAGCCCGCTGACGCCGGCCACGGCCATGGCCGCCCTGCTGCGCCAGCTTGGCGTGCCGGCGGAGCGGATGCCGGTGGACCCGGACGACCGGCTGGCGCTGTGGCGGACCGAACTGGCCGGCCGGCGGGCCGTGGTGGTGCTGGACAACGCGGCCAGCGTCGACCAGGTGGCACCGCTGCTGCCCAACGGCTCACACTGCCTGGTCCTGATCACCAGCCGCCGCCGGCTGCTCGGCGTGGACGAGGGACGACCGTCGTCACTGCCGGTGCTCGACGCCGACGAGGCCGTAGAGCTGCTCGGTCGGGTGGCCGGCGCGGAACGTGTCGCCGCCGAACCGGAGGCGGCCGCCGAGGTGGCGCGTCGCTGCGGCCACCTGCCACTCGCCATCCGGTTGGCCGGTGCCCGCCTGGCGCACCGACCGCACTGGCGCGTCGCCGACCTCGCCGAGCGCCTGGTCACCGGGGCGGGCCCGCTGACCGAGCTGGCCGCCGGGCAGCGCTCGGTCGGGCAGGCGTTCGCACTGTCGTACGCGCAGGTCTCTCCGCCGGCGCAACGGCTGTTCCGGCTGCTCGGTCTCCACCCCGGCGGACGGCTGGACAGCGAAGTGGCCGCCGCGCTGGCGGAGCTGCCCCGGACCGAAACGCAGAGGCTGCTGGACGAGTTGGTCGACGCGCACCTGGCGGAGGAGGTGCAGCCGGGCCGGTACCGGTTGCACGATCTGCTCCGGGAGTACGCCCGGTTGCTGCTCGACGCCGGGGAGCGGCGGAACGAACGTCGGGCCGCCCTGGAGCGGTTGCTGGACCATCACCTGTCCGTCGCGGTGGCGATCGCCCGGTCGATCGAGGCGGCGGGCAGTCGCCGCACCATTCCGGTCGGCACGCCCAGCCGGCCCGATCTGGTGGCCGCCCCGGCATCCCAGGGGCCGGTGTGGTTCGAGGAGAACCTGGCAGCGCTCACCGCCCTGGTCCGGGTGGCCGAGGAGGAGGACTTTCCGACCCAGTGCTGGCAGCTGGCCCGGGCCTGCTGGCGGTTCAACTTCGACGGCGGGCACCTCGGCGAGCTGATCGAGACCCACACGATCGGGCTCCGGGTCGCCGAGCGGCTCGGAGACGAGGCGGCAGTCGCCGTGATGCTCAACTACCTCTCCTCGGCGTACTTCCGGCTGGCCCGTTTCCCGGAGGCGATCACGTCGATGGAGGTGGCGCTCGACCTGCGCCGCCGGCTCGGGCTGCGGGGCGATGTGCTCAGCACGCTGTGGAACCTCGGAATCTCGTACGCCTCGAACGGTGACTTCCGGCAGGGCAAGGCGAGGTTCGACGAGGCTCTGAGCATGGTCACCGGGCTGGGTGACGCACACGAACTGACCAACCTGCAGAACAACCTGTGCTTCGCGCTGATCGGCTGGGGCCGGTACGACGAGGCGCTGCGCACTGCCCGGCAGCACCTGATGCTGGCTCGTCAGACGAAGGACATGCGGCAGACCGCGAACGCGCTCGGGCACCTCGGCATGATCCGGCACCGGCTGGGTGATCTGGGCCCGGCCCGTCGGATCCTGCGGGTGGCGTTGCACCTCAAGCGCCAATTGGGTAACCGATTCGGCGAGGGCGAGGTGCTCAACGAGATCGGTGTGATGGAGCGCGTCGCCGGGCGGCCGGAACGCGCCACCGCCCTGCACCGGGACGCGCTGGTGGCGATGATGGAGGTGGGCGATCGGGTGGGGCAGTGCGCCTCGCGCAACCTGATGGCCCGGGCGATCCAGGACCAGGGGGACGTCGCCAGCGCGCTCGACCTGCACCGTCGGGTCCTCGCCGACGCGACCCGGTTGGGCGTCCGGTACGAGCAGGCCCGCGCGTTGGAGGGCATCGCCCGCTGCCTGCGGGACACCGACCCGGCAGCGGCCCGCGCACATCTGATCCGGGCCCTGCCCCTGTTCCGACAGATTGAGTCACCGGACCAGCACCGGGTGGAGCGGCTGCTGGCCGAGTTGGGCTGAGGGTTCATCTGCGAGTCGGCGACGGGCGCGGCAGGATGGTACGCGTGACGACTCCAGAGGCGACGGGTTACCGGATCGAACGCGACTCGATGGGCGAGGTGGAGGTGCCCGCCGAAGCGTTGTGGCGGGCCCAGACGCAGCGTGCGGTGCAGAACTTCCCGATCTCCGGCCGGGGCATCGAGCCGGCCCAGATCAAGGCGCTGGCCCAGATCAAGGGTGCGGCCGCCGCGGTCAACGGTGAGCTGGGGGTGATCGACGCGAACGTGGCCGCGGCGATCGGCGCCGCCGCCGCGCACGTGGCCGCCGGCGGGTACGACGACCAGTTCCCGGTGGACGTGTTCCAGACCGGCTCCGGCACGTCGTCGAACATGAACACCAACGAGGTGATCGCCACCCTGGCCAGCCGGGAGCTGGGGTCGCCGGTGCACCCGAACGACCACGTCAACGCCTCCCAGTCGAGCAACGACGTATTCCCGTCCTCGATCCACCTGGCTGCCACCCAGTTCATCGTCGAGGATCTGCTGCCGTCGCTGGCCCACCTGGCCTCGGCGTTGGAGGCCAAGGCCGCCGAGTTCGAGACGGTGGTCAAGGCCGGGCGTACGCACCTGATGGACGCCACCCCGGTCACGCTGGGCCAGGAGTTCGGCGGGTACGCCGCGCAGGTCCGCTACGGCATCGAGCGATTGGAGGGCTCGCTGCCCCGACTGGCCGAGCTGCCGTTGGGTGGCACCGCCGTCGGCACCGGGATCAACACCCCGCTCGGCTTCGCCGCCGCGGTGATCGACAAGCTGCGCGAGTCGACCGGGTTGCCGTTGTCCGAGGCCCGCAACCACTTCGAGGCGCAGGGCGCGCGGGACGCGCTGGTGGAGACCTCGGGGCAGCTGCGTACCGTGGCCATCGGCCTCTACAAGATCGCCAACGACATCCGCTGGATGGGCTCTGGCCCCCGTGCCGGCCTCCGCGAGCTGCGCATCCCCGACCTCCAGCCCGGCTCGTCGATCATGCCGGGCAAGGTCAACCCGGTGGTGGCCGAGGCCATGCGGCAGGTCTGCGCCCAGGTCGTCGGCAACGACGCGACGGTCGGATTCGCCGGCTCGCAGGGCGACTTCGAGCTGAACGTGATGCTCCCGGTGATGGGCCGCAACCTGCTGGAGTCGATCCGGCTGCTGGCCGCGGCGAGCCGACTGTTCGCCGACCGCCTGGTGGCCGGCCTGGTCGCGGACGCCGAGGTCTGCCTGGCGTACGCCGAGGGCTCGCCGTCGATCGTCACCCCGCTCAACCGCTACCTCGGGTACGACGAGGCCGCGTCGATCGCCAAGGAGGCGCTGGCCAGGCAGACCTCGATCCGCGAGGTGGTGATCTCCCGGGGGCACGTGGACTCCGGCAAGCTCACTGAGACCCAGCTCGACGAGGTGCTCGACCTGCTCCGGATGACCCACCCCTGACATCCGGCCTTCCCGACTCAGCAAGCCGCGCGATCGGGCAGGGCCAGGGCGCGGCGCAGACCCGGCACAGCCAGAGCGGGCGCAACGGCAGATCGCGCTCGATCCTGGATGTAGTGGCTTCCGCACGTCAGGACCCCACTGTTTCCACGATCGAGCATGATCTTGCGCGGTCGGTCGAGGTGGCCGGCATGGACGGGGTCTGGGTCGTGGACGGGGAGCGGACGGTCCCGTGCGGCGCCGGACGCGGCGGGGCTGAAGTCAGGACGAGTTGGCCAAGGCCGTCAACTACTCGGCGTCGATGGTCAGCGCCGTCGAGCTGGGCCAGCAAGCGCCCACCGCAGCAGCCGCAGCAACCAGGACGCCAACTCGTGGTCGGGGTGCGAGACAGCAAGGACTTGGACGGGCCCGTGCTGGTTGTCGACGCGTACTCCTGGCGGCTCTTCGTGGTCGCTCGCCCGCGCTGACGCGACCGCCTTGCCCGCTGCGGTGGTCGCGGGCGTTGTCGCCCGCAACTTCGCGGAAGTTGCTGCCTCGTCGCGCCCTGACACAGCAACTTCCCCGAGGTTGCGCGGATCTTGCGTGCCGGCGGCGCCTGTAAACGGCTCGACGGTGGTGTGAAGCGGCGGGACGATCCCGTTATGAGTGACCTGCCCTACACCGAGCGGTTGCGGTTTCGGCGGTTGACCATGGCTGACGTGGACGCGCTGGTTGAGCTGGACAGCGATCCCGAGGTGATGCGGTTCCTCAGCGGTGGCGTGGCCACGCCGCTGGCCACGGCCCGCGACGAGCAGTTGCCGAGGCTGCTGGCCCAGTACGAGCGGCATCCCGGGTTGGGCCGTTGGGCGGCGCTCGACCGGGAGACCGGCGGGTTCCTGGGCTGGTTCGCGCTCGATCCGTCGGCGGACGGCACCGAGGCCGAGCTGGGCTACCGGTTGCGTCGCTCGGCATGGGGGCGCGGCCTGGCCACCGAGGGCTCCCGGGCGCTGGTCCGGTATGCCTTCGACACCGTCGGCGTGCGGCGGGTCTGGGCCGAGACGATGGCGGTCAACGACCGGTCCCGGCGGGTGATGGCGAAGGCCGGGTTGCGCTACCTACGCACCTTCCACCTGCGGTGGGACGACCCGATTCCCGGCGCCGAGCACGGCGAGGTGGAGTACGAGCTGCGGGCCGGGGAGTGGGCCGACACCGTTCAGGAGCGGCCGGCGGCGCGGCGGGCGCGGTAGGCGGTCACCGCGGCGCGGTTGCCGCAGCCGGCCTCACAGAACCGCCGCGACCGGTTGCGGGACAGGTCCACGACGACGTTGTCGCAGTCGGGGTACTCGCAGATCCGCAGCCGACCCAACTCACCGGCGCGGACCAGGTCGGCGATCGCCATCGCCGCCTCCACCGCGATCCGGGTGGCCAGCGGCGCGTCGCGGGGCACGGCGTGCAGGTGGTACGGCTCGTCGTCGTGCTCGATCAGCTGCGGCAGTGCCCGGTGCTCCAGCAGCAGGCCGTTGACCACGGCGACGATCTCGGCCGGTTCGGCGTGCCAGATGCGGCGCAGTTGGGGTCGCAACTGCCGGACGGCGCGTAGCTCCGCGTCGGTGTGCTCGTGCCGTCCGCTGTAGGAGTACCGGGCGAAGAAGGCGTCCAGCGCGGCGATGTCGGGCAGGAGCTCGCCGTCTCGGCCCGCCGTGTTGACCAGCGCGGCGGTGGCGATCAGGGAACACTCGGTGTCATGAGCGAACAGCAACTTGACTCCTGTCACAGGGGCCGCCTAGCGTCATGGGCACAAGGATAGTTTGCTCATGACAGCACCGCTGATCCGAGGAGCGCAGGATGCAGCCACGACCCGCCGTCGGCGCCGCGTTGGCGCTGCTCTCCGCGGTCACCTTCGCCACCTCGGGCACCTTCGCGCGGTCGCTCATCGAGGCCGGCTGGTCGGCCGAGGCAGCGGTGATCGCCCGGGTCGGCGTGGCCGCCCTGGTGCTGGCGATCCCGGCGCTGCTGTCGCTGCGGGGCAGGTGGGACGTGTTGCGCCGGAACGTCACAGCGATCGGGATGTTCGGGCTGCTCGGCGTGGCGTTGGCACAGGTCTGCTTCTTCAACGCCGTGCGCTACCTGCCGGTCGGCGTCGCGCTGCTGCTGGAGTACCTGGGCATCATCCTCGTCGTGGGCTGGATGTGGCTGCGGCACGGGCAGCAGCCGCGCCGGCTCACCGTGGCCGGGTCGGTGGCCGCCCTGGCCGGGCTGGCGTTCGTGCTGGACCTCGCCGGCACCGCCAACTTCCACCCGGTGGGCGTGCTCTGGGGGCTGGGCGCCGCGTTCGGCCTCGCCGGCTACTTCGTGCTCGCCGGTCGGGTCGATTCCCGGCTGCCCTCGGTCGCCATGGCCAGCGGTGGCATGGCGGTCGGCGCCGCCGCGCTGCTCCTTGTCGGGCTGACCGGTCTGCTACCGCTGCGTGCCACGTTCGGCGAGGTCACCTTCGCCGGGCAGCGCACCAGCTGGCTGCTGCCCATCGCGGGGCTCTCCCTGGTGGCCGCCGTGATCGCGTACCTGGCCGGGATCGCCGGCACCCGCATCCTCGGCCCCCGGCTCTCGTCGTTCGTCGGGCTGACCGAGGTGCTCTTCGCGGTGCTTATCGCCTGGCTCCTCCTGGACGAGCTGCCCACCGCCTGGCAGCTGTTCGGTGGCGGGCTGATCGTCGCCGGGGTGGCCCTGGTGCGGCTCGACGAGCTGCGCGGGCCGGCAGCGGAACCCGCGCCTGTCCCGCCCGAGCCCGTGCTTGCGGTCGACCGTCGGTAGACGGTGGGCCCGGCGCTGACCACAGTGGGGTTCGACGCCGACGAGACCCTGCTCGACCTGCGGTCGGCGGTGACGCCGGAGTGTCCACTATGGCCTACCTGCCCAGGGCGCGTCCCGACCTGGGTGGGTCACGCGTCGACCCGGGTGGATGAAGGAGAGATTCACCGCTATAAGGGGCGCTCGTCTGGCGCAAACCCGGTGTGTGTTGTGTGATGGCTGCCACGTCCCTCAACGAGAGGATCTGATGTGGTGAGCAAGCGCTTAACCGCTGGTGCCGTCGCGACCGCGGCGGTGCTGGCACTCACGGCTTCGGGGATGGCGGTGCCGGCCAGCGCCGCACCGACCAGCTCCCGAACCTTCACAGTCGTCGCCGAGGACGGTGTCGCCGCCGACACCGCGGTCGCCGCCATCCGAGCGGCCGGTGGCACTGTGGTGTCCCGGTCCGACGAGGTCGGCATGTTCCAGGTGACCAGCGACCGGGCCGACTTCGCGGCACGGGCGACCGCTGCCCCGACGCTGATCGGTGCCGCCGAGCAGAAGGCCATCGGCCGCAAGCCGAAGCTGGACCGGGTCGAGCAGGAGAACCGCCTGGCGGCCGCCTCCGCCGCCGGTGCCGCTGCCAAGAAGGGCGCCAAGCTGGACCCGCTCGACGAGAAGCTCTGGGGCCTGGAGATGATCCGGGCCGACAAGGCGCGCAAGATCGAGCCAGGTGACCGTCGGGTGACCGTCGGCGTGCTGGACACCGGCGTCGACGCCAGCAACCCGGACATCGCGCCGAACTTCAACTGGGCACTGTCGCGCAACTTCGCGCCGGACATGACCGACGTGGACGGCGCCTGCGAGGTGCCGAGCTGCCTCGACCCGGTCGGCACCGACGACGGCGGGCACGGCACCCACGTCGCCGGCACCATCGGCGCCGCGGCGAACGGCTTCGGCGTCTCCGGCGTCGCCCCGAACGTCTCGCTGGTCGAGTTGAAGGGTGGCCAGGACTCCGGCTACTTCTTCCTCAACCCGGTGGTCAACGCCCTGGTCTACGCCGGCCGGTCGGGGATCGACGTGGTCAACATGTCGTTCTACGTCGACCCGTGGCTCTACAACTGCACCGCCAACCCCGCCGACTCGCCAGAAGACCAGGCTGAGCAGCGGGCCATCATCAAGGCGATGAAGCGGGCGCTGGTGTTCGCGCACAACAAGGGCGTCACCCTCGTCGGCGCGCTCGGGAACAACAACGAGGACCTCGGCGCCCCGCGCACCGACGTCACCAGCCCGGACTACGGCGCCGACCCGTACCCGCGCCCGATCGACAACGAGAGCTGCTGGGATCTGCCCACCGAGGGCCCGCACGTGATCGGCGTGTCGTCGGTCGGTCCGTCCGGCAAGAAGTCGGACTTCTCCAACTACGGCACCGAGCAGATCTCGGTCGCCGCGCCCGGTGGCTGGGCCCGGGACGGCTTCGGAACCCCGACGTACAACAGCCCGGGTAACCGGATCCTCTCCACCTACCCGCTGAAGGTGCTCCAGGAGGAGCCGATCTCCGCCACCATCCCGGACCCGATGGTGGACGCCAACGGCAACATCGACCCGCGCGTGGCCACGCTCGTCTTCAAGCAGTGCAAGGCCAACGGTGAGTGCGGCTACTACACCTACCTCCAGGGCACCTCGATGGCGTCCCCGCACGCCGCCGGCGTCGCCGCGCTGATCGTCAGCCGGTACGGCAAGCCGGAGCGCCGGGGTGGCTTCGGCATGTCGCCGGACCTGGTCGAGCAGCACCTCTACCGGACGGCGGCCGAGCACGCCTGCCCGGAGCCGCGGCTGCAGCAGTACCGCAACGAGGGCCGTGACGAGACCTACGACGCCTACTGCGCCGGTGGGGTCAACTTCAACGGCTTCTACGGGTACGGGATCGTCGACGCCTACGCGGCGGTGAAGACCCCGCTCAAGCCGAACGCCCGACCGTAGGGCAACACGTCGGGGCCCGGTCGACCCTGGTCGGCCGGGCCCCGACGTCATTCCCAGGACTTGATCGACTTCAGGTCGCCGAAATGGCGGTATCGGGCTCGCCTGATGCCCCCATGTCGGCGATCTGAGATCGATCAGCTCCGAGATGATCCGCGGCGCCAGCCGCGGGAAATCAAAGCCGCCCGAACCTCGTTGAGCACGGCCGGGAAATCGTTCTGCAGCCGTCGGCTGGTCACGTGCAGCACCAGCCAGCCCGCACCGACGAGCAGATTGAGCCGTTGGCGGTCGCGGTGCAGTTGTTCGGGGTCCGCGTGCCACCGGCCGTCGTACTCCACGGCCACCCGGAACTCAGGCCAGGCCAGATCGCTGTGGAGCACGAGCCCGCCGGGCAGTGGGATCGGGTGCTGAGCCACCGGCCGGGGCAACCCGCCCAGCACCAGACGTACCCGTAGCTGCGACTCGGGCGGTGACTGCGCGCCCGGATCGGCCAGACCGAACACCCAGGTCGCACGCCGACCACCCGGTCGCTCTGCGTTGGCGTTGGCGACGGCGGCCAGCGCGGTCCGGCTGGTCATGCCACTCGCGAGCAGTGAATCGACGATGGCGACCGCTCGCAGCGGCTCCAACCAGGCAGCCGCCTCCCAGGCGGCGGAGGCGGGGCCTGTCCGGCGGAGTGTGGAGTCCCTCCTTCTGGGGGAAGGGTCACTTGTCGGGGTGGTGGGCGGAGGAGGACCAGCCAGCAACCGAGGCTCAGTCAGGCCCGGGGACGCGGGTGCGCTGGCGCCAACCAGGTGCACGCGGATGCCACGTTGCGAGTCGACCCGGGCGCTCCTCGGCACAAGGACGTGCACGTCATCGTCAAAGCCGGCGGCGTGTTCGATGCCGTGCAGGTAGGCCGAGGACGGACCGGCGATCATCGCCTCCGGTGGCAGCCGCAACGCCGCGGCTCGGCAGGCCAACCTGTGATCCCGATCGAGCCGGGCGTCCGCGTACACGTCGTGCCGGAGCCGGACCCAGGATGCGCCGCGTAGCTGATGTCTGGTCACCAGGCCCTGCCGGATCACGTCGGAGCCGCGGAAGACCTGCCAGGCGAGGGCGGGGGGCCGGTGGGGGTGAGGTGGCATGCCCTCAGCTTCGGATCCCAGGCTGGGCACCCGACACCCCTGTGGACAGCGGTCGGTGCTCTCGTGCTACGCCCCTGTGGACGAACATCCGGCACCAGTTTGACGTGGTATAACACGAGATCATCACCGTGCCGGCGATGTGGGGGTGTCGGCCGAAGGGGATACCGCAATATCGCCGATCCCGAGTTGGTCAGGCCGTGCGGGGCGGGGTAATCAGCGGAGGGCGGTGGCGACGGCCTGGGCGGCGGCGAGGACCTGGGTGCCGACCGTGTCGACGTCCAGCGGGGCGAGCGCCACCACGCCGACACTCGCCTCCAGTCCGGGTACGCCGAGCACCGGCGCGGCCACCCCGTACGCCCCGGACTGCAACTCGCCGCTGCTGCTCACCGGTCCCGCCGCCCCGGCCCGCCCGGCCAGGATGGCCCGGCCCGCCGCCCCCAGGTCCAGCGGATGTCGCGCCCCGGTCCGGTACGCGACGTGGAACGACGTCCAGCTCGGCTCGACCACGGCCAGGGCGACGCCCTCGCCACCCTCGACCACTGTCAGGTGCGCCGTGGCGCCGGCCTGCTCGGCGAGCCGGCGCAGGGCGGGCAGCGCTCCCTCGGCCAGCAACGGTTGGGCGCGCCGGGCCAGGTGCAGCACTCCCGCGCCGAGGCGGAGGCGGCCGTCGCCGGCGCGGCGCAGCATCCCGTGCCCGGTCAACGGGCCGAGCAGCCGGTAGACGGCCGCTCGCCCGATGCCGAGCTGGTTCGCCACCTCGGTGACTGTCAGCCCGCCCGGCGCCTCGGCGACCAGGTGCAGCAGCCGTAACCCCCGGTCCAGGGTCTGTGCCGTCTCCCCGGTCCGGCCGACGACCGCGTCGGCGCGGCCGGCGGGGGCGCTGGGGCTGGCCGGCGGCTCACCGGGGCGTGCGGTCGCATCCACGCCTGGCAGCGTACGACCCGGCACCGCCGGACCCGGACAGGCGGGGACGGCTACCCTTGTACGGTGACGCTACGCCTGTATGACACCGCCACCCGATCGGTGCGGGACTTCGTCCCGCGGGAAGCCGGCAAGGTGGGGGTCTACCTGTGTGGTCTCACCCTTCAGTCACCCCCGCACATCGGTCACCTTCGCTCCGGCGTCAACTACGACGTGCTGCGCCGCTGGCTGCTGGCCGCCGGTTACCAGGTCACCTTCATCCGCAACCTGACCGACATCGACGACAAGATCCTGGTCAAGGCGGGGGAGCAGGGCCGGCCGTTCTGGTCCATCGCGTACGCCAACGAGCTGATCCTCGCCGAGTCGTACCGGGCGTTGAACGTGTTGGCGCCCACCTATGAGCCGCGCGCCACCGGGCACATCCCCGAGATGCACGAGCTGATCACCAAGTTGATCGCCGACGGGCACGCCTACCCGGCCACGGACGGCTCCGGCGACGTCTACTTCGATGTGGCCTCCTGGCCGGCGTACGGGTCGCTGTCGGGTCAGTCCCCGGACGCGATGCAGTCGGCCGGTGACGCGCCCGACCGGGGCAAGCGCGACCCGCGCGACTTCGCGCTCTGGAAGGGCGCCAAGCCCGACGAGCCGGCGGACGCCTACTGGCCGTCGCCGTGGGGGCTGGGTCGCCCGGGCTGGCACATCGAGTGCTCGGCGATGTGCTGGCGTTACCTGGGCCCGGAGTTCGACATCCACGGCGGCGGGCTCGACCTCACCTTCCCGCACCACGAGAACGAGCTCGCCCAGTCCCAGGCGGCCGGGCTGCCGTTCGCCCGCCACTGGGTGCACCACGGGCTGCTCAGCATCGGCGGCGCCAAGATGGGCAAGTCCGCCGGCAACGCGCTCGGCTTGGCGTACGTGGAGTCGCTCGGGGTGCGCCCGGTCGAGCTGCGCTACTACTACGCCGCCGCGCACTACCGCTCGGTGATCGACTACTCGGAGGACGCGCTGCGCGACGCGGCCACCGCGTACCGCCGGATCGAGGGTTTCGTGCAGCGGGCCGCCGAGCGGGTCGGCGCCGGGCAGTTCGGCGAGCTGCCGAGCGGCTTCGTCGCGGCGATGGACGACGACCTCAACACCTCCGCCGCGCTGGCCGTGCTGCAACAGCAGATCCGGGACGGAAACACCGCGCTGAGCACCGGCGACGATGTGACCGTCCGCACCACCCTGGCCGCGGTGCGGGCAATGCTGGATATCCTCGGGATCGACCCCCTCGACCCGGCCTGGACCGGTGACGGCCGCTCGGATGACCTGCGTGCCGTGGTGGACTCCCTGATCGCGTTGGCCCTGGAGCAGCGCGCACAGGCCCGGGGCCGCAAGGACTGGACTGCCGCCGACGCGGTACGCGACCAGCTCAAGCTGGCCGGCGTGGTGGTCGAGGACACCCCCCAGGGCCCCCGTTGGACTATTGGAGAGCAGGACTGATGGCCGGCAACTCGCAGCGCCGTGGCCGGCGACTGACGCCGAAGGCGGGCGCCCCCAAGGGCACCGGCGGCAAGAACAAGGACTCCCTGGCCGGGCGGGGGCGCACCCTCCCCGCCGACGAGCGGCCGTGGCACAAGGGCTACTCGGGCACCGAGAAGCTGCCCCAGCGCACGGCCTGGAAGCAGGACAAGGAGCGCCGCACGGCGGCCGAGGAGGGGCGTGCCCCCAAGATCGGTCAGCCTGGCACCAAGGACACCACCTGGGGCAAGGGTGGCGGCCGGGGCGTTCCGGTCAACCGGGGCGGCACCGGCGGCCGGGGCGGCAAGCCCGGCGGTCGATCCGGCCCCCGGGTCACGCCGGGTCGCAAGTCCAACCCGGCCAAGGACAGCCCGGAGCTGCTGGTCGGGCGCAACCCGGTGCTGGAGGCGCTGCGCGCCCAGGTGCCGGCGACGGCGCTCTACACCGCGCAGGGCATCGACATGGACGACCGGATCAACGAGATCATCCGGACCGCCGCCGACCGGGGCATCGCCAACCTGGAGATCAGCCGGGCCGAGCTGGACCGGATGACCGGCGGGGTGCTGCACCAGGGCGTCGGCTTGCAGGTGCCGCCGTTCGCGTACCAGCCGTTCGAGGACATGGTCGCCGCGGCGCTGGAGCAACAGGCCCCGCTGCTTGTCGCGCTGGACGGTGTCACCGACCCGCGCAACCTGGGCGCGGTGATCCGCTCGGCCGCCGCGTTCGGCGCACAGGGTGTCTTCGTACCCGAGCGGCGTGCCGCCGGGATCACGGCGACCGCCTGGCGGACCAGTGCCGGCGCGGCCGCGCGGGTGCCGGTGGCACAGGTCACCAACCTGACCCGATCGTTGAAGGCGTGCCGCGACGCCGGCTTCATGGTCATCGGCCTGGACGCCGACGGTGACACCGAGCTCTACGACCTGGAGGCCGCCGTCGGCCCGCTGGTGGTCGTGGTCGGCTCCGAGGGGCGCGGGCTGTCCCGGCTGGTCGGGGAGACCTGCGACCTGACCGTCAGCATCCCGATGATCTCCGAGGTCGAGTCGCTCAACGCCAGCGTGGCCGCCGCGGTCACCCTGGCCGAGGTCGCCCGCCGGCGCGCCGCCGAGCAGTAGACGAGCGTCATCGAGGCCCCGTTCCCCGCATCTGCCGGGGACGGGGCCTCGTCGTGTCCGGCCTCGGGATCGGCTGGGTCCGGACATGCGACAGGGGCGGCCCGCCGAAGCGGACCGCCCCTGTCGGTACGGCGTTACGTCAGATCCGGGTGCCGGTGGCGGCGTGGAAGACGTGGCTGCGGCCGGTGCGCGGCTTGACGAACACGGTGTCACCCATGTTCGGCATGGTGCGCCGGTCGGTGCGGACGACGAAGCGCTCCGAGTTGCCACCCAGCGCGGCGTGGCCGTAGACGTTGGCGTCCGAGCCGAGGTCCTCGACGAGCTCGACGACGACCGGCATGCCGCCTTCGGTCGGGCTGACCAGGTCGCAGTCCTCCGGGCGGAAGCCCACGGTGACCTTGCCGTCGCCGCCCTCGGCGCGGGCCGCCTCGACCTGCTCGCGGGTCAGCGGGATCTGCAGCTCGGCGAACTCGGCACCGTTCTCGTTCAGCGGCACGGTCTTGATGTTCATGGCGGGGGAGCCCATGAAGCCGGCGACGAAGACGTTGGACGGGGTGTCGTAGAGCGCCCGCGGGGTGTCCACCTGCTGGAGTACGCCATCGAGCAGCACCGCGACCCGGTGACCCATGGTCATGGCCTCGACCTGGTCGTGCGTGACGTAGACCGTGGTGACGCCCAGCTTGGCCTGCAGCGACGCGATCTGGGTACGGGTCTGCACGCGCAGCTTGGCGTCGAGGTTCGACAGCGGCTCGTCCATCAGGAAGACCTGCGGCTCGCGGACGATCGCCCGGCCCATCGCGACGCGCTGACGCTGACCACCGGAGAGCGCCTTCGGCTTGCGGCTGAGGTACTCCTCCAGCTGGAGCAGCCCGGCCGCCTCCTTCACCCGCCGGTCGATCTCCGACTTGGAGGTCTTGCGCAGCTTGAGGGCGAACGCCATGTTCTCGTACACCGTCATGTGCGGGTAGAGGGCGTAGTTCTGGAAGACCATCGCGATGTCGCGGGCCTTGGGGGGGAGGTGGGTGACGTCACGCTGGTCGATGTAGATCGAGCCGGCGTCGACGTCCTCCAGCCCGGCGAGCATCCGCAGGCTGGTGGACTTGCCACAACCGGAGGGGCCGACCAGGACGAGGAACTCGCCGTCGCCGATCTCGAGGTCCAGCTCGTTGACGGCGGGACGCTCGGTGCCCGGGTAGATCCGGGACGCCTTGGAATAGGTGACCGTAGCCATGGTGAAGCGTTTCCTTTCACCGGCAGGAACGTGCCGGACGATCCGAGTGAAGGAGCGACCGGCACGTGTCCGTGCCGGTCAACGGACGGCGGGCCGATCGCGGGGCGGCCGGCCTGTCGTCCGTGTCACTGCACCGTAAACGGGTTTCCCCGCGCTGCCAAGGCAGGGGTGCGCCGGAAGTGGCACACGGCCTACGCATTCCGGTCAGTCGGGCACGGCCATGCATCAATCGACGCACCGCGCGTCCCGGGGAGGCCGTGGTGGCGTCGGGTTGTTGACGTTTCCCGTGCTCGGGAGCCCTCGCGAGCGGGATATGCAGATGTCAGTCGGTATGCTGACTCCGACGCACGCGCCCCTGTAGCTCAGCTGGCCAGAGCACTCGCCTTGTAAGCGAGATGTCGCCGGTTCGATCCCGGCCGGGGGCTCCAATTCCACCAGGCTTCTCCAACGGGCACCGCTGTGAGTCGACGGCACTCACGAGAGCCTCCCGTCGAGCTTGTCGAGCGCCCGCCGCATCGCGCGAGGTTGGCGTGCGCGTGGTGACGGCAAGTGACGGTCCGTGGATGGTTGCGGAGGGAGCATCCCACTGGGCATCGACCCGGGGCGGGCCAAAGCAGACCGCCGCCGGGCGGCGGCGGCCCGTTTCCCAGGAGGGCGGGTCGATGGCATATGGGGGTGGCCAGGTGGCTCCGTCATGGAATGCGCCGGCCGATTAGCGGGACCTTGGCCACCGCATGGTGTCGGTAGGCTATCGGGATGGGTAAAGTCACTGAGCTCGCCGAGTACTCCGATGACCGGGGCAACAGCATCGCCTTCGATGGGACACTCGGCGGGAAGATTTCCATCACTTTCAAGGGCCGAAACAACCGGATTATCGCCCCTAAAGGCGCGCGCATTGAGTACCTGAACGTGAACTTCGACTGCGACAACGGGACGCTGATCCTGGGCGCCAACACGGAGGTCGGCGGGATCAAGGCGGCCATCCGCATCGGACAGGACGCCACCGTGAAGTTCGGTGACAACGTAAACATGACCGGCCATTGCATGATCACAGCCGTGGAGGGGTGCACCGTCTCCTTCGGTGACGACGTGATGATGGCACAGGAAAATCAGTTCCGCACCGACGACGCCCACCCCATCTTCGACGTTACGACGGGGAAGCGGATCAACACGGCACGCGATGTGACGATCGGAAACCATGTCTGGTTCGCCAATGGAGCGGTCGCACTGGCCGGGGCGCGAGTCGGTGACGGCTCCGTGATCGGATTCCGCAGCCTGGTTACCGGGAAGATCTCCAACAACTGCATCGCGGTTGGCTCGCCGGCCAGGGTGACCCGGCGCAACATCGCGTGGGAGCGGCCGCACCTGTCACTTGTTCCGCCCTTCTACAAGCCCGACGTCTCGACCGTTGAGAAGTCCGCCTATTGGGCGCTCACCGAGGGCGATGAACCAGTTGTGAGAAGACGGACCCTGGTGCGACGACTGCGGGACGCATCCGTGGCGTTCACGCGCTAACTCCACATGAAGTCCTGGAGAGCATCCCATTCGGGGGGTGCCCTCAAGCCTCCACCAACCCCGCGCCCCAGGGGGGAACCACCATGCACGAGCTGCTCGTCGGACGAGGGTGATTTCGTGGAGGTCGTCGTCAAGCGAACAATGCTATGGCGCAACCGATGACAACGAGTGCTCCATAGAACGGAGCAACCGACCATGAGAGCCAGACCGTGGCGCCGGGAAACCAGCGGCCGAGCCGCAATCGGATTCTTTGCCCGCGGGTTGCCGCGAAAGGAATTGGATCGTCGGCGTCGGAGGGGTCGAGCGAGAACAACGGCACCTTTCGCGTCCCGCGCGCCACTGCGTCATAGAGTCGCCGGTAGGCCTTCTCCTGTCGCAGATAGTTCGCGTCGAGGAAACCGAACAGGAGTACGGCCGCGACCCCCAGCATGGCAACCAGGCGGGCGTCCTTCGTCAACGCATACCCGTACGTCGCGGTGGCCACTGGGAGCAGCCAACCCTTGGCCGCTGAGGAGGCTGAGGACATCCGTGTCACGACGGCCTGGATGTAGTCCAGGTGCTTCCGCCGGTCGTCGGGATCAACGACCAACACGTCGGCCGGCTGCATCACTTCCCACCAACTTTCCGACATTCGCTCCGGAGTCGCTGCCAGACGTCATCCTTCTGCGCCTCCGGGTAGCTGGTTTTTGAAGGCCAAATGGGTCCCATCCCATCGCCGGACCAGCGTGGGACAAGGTGAACATGCAAGTGTGGAACGGTCTGGGTGGCAACCACGCCGTTTGACTGGATGATGTTCAGTCCTTCCGGCTCGGTCGCAGATTTGACAGCGTGCGAGAGCCTCAGGGTGATGTGCGCCAGCCGGGTGGCGGCTTCCTCATCCAGCGACCAGACATCTGGGATGTGATCACGCGGCACCACGAGCGTGTGACCCAGAGTCGCCGGCTCCACGGGAAAGAACGCGACCACGTGTTCGTCGCGGTAGACCTCTCGGGTGTCCGGGGTCTCGCGCCGAACGATTTCGCAGAATGGGCAGTCGGCTTCGACGGTCATCGGGATCGGATCCCGCCCTGCCACTCCCAATGGGCTGAACTGGCCAAGGTAGCTCCTTCTCTCCTCGACGAGCGTGATCCGGACGCTCCGCCACAGGGTAGGACAGTTGACGACCGATCGATATCGTCCGCGACGTGAACCGCGCCGGCTGCCAGCCGACGGCGCGCGAACGGTGGCCGCCGGCACCGGTCGTATGCTGGGCGTCAGCACGAGCGCGGGCGGCAGACCCGCGACGATGTCGTCCAACCAGGGGGTGCACGCCAGCCGATGAGTCGCGCGGTGGAGGAGTCGAACCGGGCGATGCTGCGTGCCCGGGACGCGATGGACCGGGCGTACGCCCAGCCGCTGGACATCCCCGCGCTGGCCCGGATCGCGCACGTCTCCGAGGCGCACTTCATCCGGACCTTCCGGGCCACCTTCGGTGAGACCCCGCACCGCTACCTGCAACGCCGGCGGGTCGAGCGGGCGATGGCGCTGCTGGTGGAGACCGGCCGCGACGTCACCGACATCTGCTACGCCGTCGGCTTCGGCAGCCTGGGCACGTTCAGCCGGACGTTCCGGCAGATCGTCGGGGAGTCGCCCTCGGAGTTCCGCCGTCGTCGCTCGGCGCCGAGCAACGTGCCGTCGTGCTTCGCCAAGGCCTGGACCCGACCCAGCAGTTTTGGATAAGCACCAGGTCAGGCACTGCGTCTAGCGTGATTCCCATGACGATGAACGCGATCAGCCGCTCCCAGATCTACGTCCTCGACCAGGACGAGGCGCTCGACTTCTACGTGAACAAGCTCGGCATGGAGCTCAACACCGACCAGGACCTCGGCTTCATGCGCTGGCTGACGGTCAACCTGCCCGGGGACCCGGAGCGCGAGATCCTGCTGGAGAAGCCGGGTCCGCCGGCGATGGACCCGGCCACCGCCGCGCAGGTCCGGGAACTGCTCACCAAGGGGGCGCTGGGTGGCGCGCTCTTCATGACCACCGACGACGCCCACAAGACGCACGAGGAGCTGGTGGCCAAGGGGGTCGAGATCACCGACGAGCCGACCGAGCGCCCGTACGGGATCGACTTCGGCATCCGCGACCCGTTCGGCAACAAGATCCGCGTCGGCCAGATGTTCCCCCGGGCCTGAGGGCGGACCGATGAGCCAGGCAGTTCCGCTTTCCGGGGTCCGATCGGCCGTCGCCGGCCGGGACCGTGCGCTGCTGGTCGGCGGCGTCGTCGCCGGCCCGATCTTCGCCGGCTCGGCGCTGCTCCAGGCGCTCACCCGGGACGGCTTCGACCTCCGGCGGCACCCGGTCAGCGTCTTGAGCACCGGCGAGCTGGGCTGGATCCAGATCGCCACGTTCCTGGCCACCGGAGTGCTCTGCGTGGCGGCCGCCGGGGCGCTGCGGCGTACCACCGGCGGCGGGTCGGTCTGGCCACCCCAGCTGCTCGCCCTGTACGGGTTGGGCCTGGTCGGCGCGGCGATCTTCAGCGCCGACCCGGCCGACGGGTTTCCCGCCGGCACGCCCCGGGGCGCCGGTCAGATCAGTTGGCACGGCGGCCTGCACTTCCTGGTGGCGGCGGTCGCCTTCGTGTCGCTGATCGCGGCGACGGTGGTGGTCGGCCGGCGGGCCGCGCGGCGCGGGGCGCGGGGCCGGGCCGGTTCCAGCCTGGCGACCGGCGCCTTCTTCGCGGTGGCCTGGGTGGCGCTGATCGTCCGGCCGGGCCCGGCCGTGATGGTGGCCTTCGGCCTGGCGGTGACGGCCGGCTGGCTCTGGGTGTCGGTCACGTTCGCGCGGGCGGCGTCCGGCCGGGTGGACTGAGCCGGCTGTTGTCAGACCGGGGGGCGCGGGGTGGCACCCGTGCCCCCCGGTGTGCTGAGGTGTGGGCCATGATCACCCGGCTGCTGTACCTCGCCCGGCACGGCGAGCAGGAGGACGCGGCGACCGAGTCGCCGGAGGCCGGCCTGTCCGAGCGGGGCCGGCGGCAGGCCAGTCTGCTCGGCGAGCGGCTGCGGGGCCGCCCGTTCGCCGCCGTGCACCACGGGCCGCTACGCCGGGCCGCGGAGACCGCCGAGCTGGTCACCGCGTCGCTGCCCGGGGTCCCGGTGTACGCGAGCGAGCTGGCCGGCGACCACCTCCCGCACGACACGGACTCCACCGACCTGCCGCCCGCGTACGCCAAGTTCCTGGGCCAGTTCTCGGCCGCCGAACGGGTCGACGGACCGCGGGTGACGGCGGCGGCGGTACGGCGGTTCACCGGCCCCGTCGACAGCGCCGAGGGAGCCGGCCGCACCGAGGGGCCGGGTGGCGCTGAGCCGGTCCGTGAGCTGGTCGTGACGCACAGCTTTCTGATCGGCTGGCTGGTCCGGCACGCCCTGGACGCGCCGGAGCGGCGGTGGCTGGGTTTGAATCCCCACAACGCGGGACTGACCGTCATCCGGTACGGCCCGGCCGGACCGCCGAACCTGATCACCTTCAACGATGTGGCGCACCTGCCGCCGGAGTTGCGCGGCACGGGCCTGCCGCCGGACTACCAGGTCTGAGCGCCGGAGTCCGGCCGGGCGTTCAGCCGGTGGCCCGCAGGAGCAGTTCGACCAGGGCCCGGGTGGCCGGGGGAGGGGCGGGGTCGGCGGGGCAGTCGACGTACCCGGTCTCGATCGTGCCGACGGTCAGCCGGTAGCTGAACGCGTCCGCGCAGCTGGTAGGGGTGGTCGGGCGGCGGGCCTCGGCGGCGATTCGGGGGTCGGCGGCGAGCCCGCGCAGCCGGCCGAGGTCGGCGGGGTCGAGTCGGCCGGCACGCCGTCCGCCGGAACGGTCCACCAGTGTCCATCGGCCGTCGGATTCGACGGTCACGGCGTCGCCGCGCCCAGCGAAGCCGCCGGAGCGGAACAGCATCACCCGGGTGGCCGCGCTGTCGGGGGCCTCGGGGCCTGTCGGTACGCCCGGAGTGGTGAGGACAGCGGTCGACGGCGGGATGGCGGTGGCCGGACCGGTCGGGCCCGGGCCGATGGTGGCGGGGGGCTGGTCCGGGGCGGTGCCGGCTCGGTCAGCGCTTGTGCATCCGGCCAGGAGAGCGACCAGTAGCGCGACGGTGACACCGGTCGTCGAGGCGGGTCTCATGCCGCTCGGACGTACGGCCGCGGTCGACGGTTCCCTCGTCGCCCCACTCATCCGAACGGTCACTGTCGATGTCTGGGAGCGGTCCAGCCCTTCTCTTTTCCTCAACACATCGTTATATCTACATGCGTGACTACCCCCGTCACAATCTTCCCCCCTTCAGGAGGGCACGTGAAACGACCCCTCGCCGCCGTCAGCGCAGTGCTGCTCACCAGCGGCCTGTTGACCTGCGTCGCCACCGCGGCGCACGCGGCTCCGCCCACCGCCCCCGCTCCGGACGCCTCGGCTCCGGCAGCGACAGTCCTTCGGACGAACCCCGGTGCAGTCCAGGGTTCGAGCGCCGAGTCCTACCAGGTGCACAGCACCAAGGTGGACGCCACCGGTGCTACGCACACCCGCTACACCCGGAACTATCAGGGGCTGCGCGTCTACGGCGGTGACTTCGTCATCCACGCCGCGCCGAACGGCAGCTACGCCGGCAGCTCGGTCGGTCTGGCCGCGCCGCTGACCATCGGCACCACCGCCAAGGTCACCGCTGCGGCGGCGAAGAAGGCGGCCCGTGCCGGGTTCACCGGCAAGGCCGAAGCCGTCGGCACCCCTGAGCTGTTCGTCGACGCCAGCTCCGGTCGGGGCAGGCTGGCGTGGGAGACCGTGGTGAGCGGCTGGCAGCCGGACGGGCAGACCCCCTCCCGGCTGCACGTCATCACCGACGCCACCACCGGCGGGGCCATCGGGGCGTACGACGAGATCGAGGCGGTGGCCGGCACCGGCAACAGCCTCTACTCGGGCACGGTCAGCATCGACACGACGCTCTCCGGCAGCACGTACCGAATGACCGACCCGTCGCACGGCAACGGCTCGACCTGCGACATGAACAACGGCACGTCGAGCTGCACCACCTTCACCGACGCGGACAACACCTGGGGCACCGGGGCGAACTCCAACCGGCAGTCCGCCGCGGTGGACGCGCACTTCGGCGCCGCCAAGACGTTCGACTACTACAAGAACGTGCACGCCCGCAACGGCATCTTCGGCAACGGCACAGGCGTGCCGAGCCGGGTGCACTACGGCAGCAGCTACGTCAACGCCTTCTGGGACGGCTCCCGGATGACCTACGGCGACGGCTCGGGCAACTCCCGCCCGCTGGTCTCACTCGACGTTGCCGCGCACGAGATGAGCCACGGCGTGACCGAGAACGTGGTCCCCGGTGGGCTGACCTACTCCGGTGAGTCCGGCGGCCTCAACGAGGCCACCAGCGACATCTTCGGCAACATGGTCGAGTTCTTCGCCAACACCTCGGCCGACCCCGGCGACTACCAGGTCGGGGAGAAGATCAACATCAACGGCAACGGCACGCCGCTGCGCTACATGTACAACCCGTCGCTGGACGGCTCGTCCGACAGTTGCTGGTCCACCAGCACCAAGAACAAGGACGTGCACTACTCCTCCGGGGTCGCCAACCACTTCTACTTCAACCTCGCCGAGGGCACCGGCGCCACCGCGTACGGCACCTCGCCGGTGTGCGGCTCCGCTCCCGCGGTGACCGGCATCGGCCGGGCGAAGGCCGAGAAGATCTGGTTCCGGGCGTTGGACGTCTACTTCACCTCCAACACGGCGTACGTCAGCACCAGCAACCCGGCGAACACCGCCCGGGCCTACAGCCTGCGGGCGGCCACCGACCTGTACGGCAGCTGCTCGGCCGAGTACAAGGCCGTGCAGGCCGCCTGGACCGCGGTGAACGTGGCCGGCAACGACGCGCCCTGCTCGACCGGCAACGACTTCTCCGTGTCGCTCTCGCCGACCGCCGGCTCGGTGAACCCGGGCGGCTCGGCCTCCACCACGGTGGCCACCGCGACCACCAGCGGCTCGGCGCAGACCGTGACGTTCTCCGCGTCCGGCCTGCCGAGCGGGGCGAGCGCCGCGTTCAGCCCCTCCTCGGTGACCTCGGGCGGCTCGTCCACCCTCACCATCAGCACCTCGGCGGGCACCCCGCCCGGCACCTACTCGGTCACCGTGAACGGCGCGGGCTCGGTCACCCGGAGCGCGACGTACACGCTGACCGTGAACGGCACCGGCGGCGGCTGCACGGCGCCGGGCCAGAAGCTGGCCAACCCGGGCTTCGAGTCCGGCGGGACCGGCTGGACGGCCACCTCCGGCGTGATCACCAACTCCAGCGGCCAGCCTGCCCGCACCGGGTCGTACAAGGCGTGGCTGGACGGGTACGGCAGCAGCCACACCGACACGCTCGCCCAGTCGGTGAGCCTGCCCTCGGGCTGCTCGTCGTACACGCTCAGCTTCTGGCTGCACATCGACTCGGCCGAGACCACCAGCAGCGTCGCGTACGACACGCTGCGCGTGCAGGTGCTGAACTCGGGTGGGACCGTGCTGGCCACGCTGGCGACCTACTCCAACCTGAACAAGGCCGCCGGCTACACCCAGCGCTCCTTCTCGCTGGCCTCGTACGCCGGCCAGACCGTCAGCCTGAAGTTCACCGGCACCGAGGACGCCTCGCTGCAGACGTCCTTCGTGGTCGACGACAGCGCGGTCACCGTCTCCTGACCTGACCGACGCGAGGGCCCGGCGGCCACCCCTCAACGGTGGTCGCCGGGTCCGCGCCGTTATGGTCGCCGCACGGCGCCCGTCGCCGGAGTGCTGGATCGGCGGCGTCGTACGACGGTGCGGGAAGGGGCGAACGTGTCGGACGCGGAGTTGACAGTCGAGGTGACCGGACCGGTCGCGACCGTGGTGATCCACAATCCGGCCCGCCGCAACGCGATGACCGCCGCCATGTGGCGACAACTCCCCGAACTGCTGGACCGGCTGGAACCCGACCCCGGCGTACGGGCGCTCGTGCTCACCGGCGCGGGCGACGCCTTCTGCGCCGGCGCCGACCTCGGCGACCTCGCCGAGCTGCTGGACGCCGGTGACGCCAGCATCGCGGTGGCCGCCGAGGAGCGGCTGGCCAGCTTCGCCAAGCCCACAGTGGCGGCTGTCCGCGGCGCCTGCGTGGGGGGTGGCTGCCAACTCGCGGTCGCCTGCGACCTGCGGATCGCCGCCGACGACGCCCGGTTCGGCGTACCGCCGGCCCGGCTGGGACTTGTCTACCCGGCGCCGACCACCCGCCGGCTTACCCGGCTGGTGGGCCCGTCCGCCGCCAAGCACCTGCTGTTCACCGCCGAGCTGATCGACGCCGAGCGCGCCCTGCGGGTCGGCCTGGCCGACGAGGTGCTGCCAGCTGGTCGGCTCGCCGCGCGGGTGGACGACCTCACCGCGGCGATCGCCCAGCGCTCGGCGTTGAGCGTCGCCGCCGCGAAGGAGATCGTGGACGAGCGGGCCGGGCCGGCGCGGATCGCCTGGTGGCACCGGAAGGTGGCGACCAGCGGAGAGGCCCGGGAGGGGGTGGCGGCGGTCGCCGAGCGCCGGGCGTCCCGCTTCGCCTGGCGTCCACCGGACGGGGACTGACCTGTCGTCCCGGTCGGCGTAAGCCCCGGCTCCGCCACGACGCGGTGCAGGCTGGCCGGCTCCCGCCATTCGACGATCTCGATCCCGGCTGGCGCGCCTGAGGGGCGGTACGGCAGGCTGTCCGTCGTGCAGCGTGATCAGTTGCTTGCGGGCCGCTACCGGCTCCTGGAGCGCCTCGGCAGTGGCGGCATGTCCGCGGTGCACCGGGCGTACGACGAGGTGCTCGAACGGGACGTGGCGGTGAAGGTGCTCGTCGCCTCGGACGTCAACGCCCGGCGGCGGATCCGGGCGGAGGCCAAGGCGGCTGCCAGGCTGTCGCACCCGCACGTCACCAGCGTCTACGACTACGGCGAGTCGAGGCTCGACGGTGCCCACGTCCCGTTCGTGGTGATGGAGTTGCTCGGCGGCCACACCCTCGAACAGCGGTTGGACGCCGGGCCGCTGCCACCCCGCGCCGGCCTGCGGGTCTGCGCGGAGGTGGCCGCCGCGCTCGCGGCCGCGCACGCCCAGGAGTTGGTGCACCGCGACATCAAGCCGGGCAACGTGATGCTCACGCCCACCGGCGCGAAGGTGCTCGACTTCGGCATCGCGGCGGCCGTCGGTGATCCGGAATTCGACTTCGAGGGCCGGCTGCTGGGCACACCGGCCTACCTCGCACCGGAACGGCTGGAGGGCGGCGAGGTTCTGCCGGCCTGCGACGTGTACGCCCTCGGCCTGCTCGTGCACCGCGTGCTGACCGGCCGGCCGCCCGACGCACCACGCGTGCCGGCGCATGTCGAGCCCGACCCGTTGCCCGAGATCGTCGGAGTGCCGGCCGAGATCCACCGGCTGTACCGCTGGTGCCTGGCCCGCGATCCCGCCGACCGGCCGCCGGCCGCCGAGGCGGCCCGCATCCTGTACGCGGCCGGCGAGCGGACCGCCGTCCGGTCCGAATCTGCCGCCGGCTCGGAGGCGGGCGGCGAACCTGCGGCCAACGAAAGGACGGCCACCGCCGTCGCGGGCCGGCCGGATTCGGACGCGCGACCTCCCGCGGTGGCCGCGCTGTCCACCAGGCCGGCCGAGCCGGTTCCCGGTGCGGCAGCCGGGACGACCGGTGCCGCTCGGCGCCGGTCCTGGCGGTGGCGGCGGGCGGTGCTGGCTGTCGGCGGCGCGGTGGTCGCCACCTTGGCGATGGGCGGGTCACTCGGCGATCCCGGCACGCGGCGACAGGAGGCGGACGCGCCGCGGACCGGCATCGGGCCGGGAGGCGCCACCACCGTGGCGATGCCCAGGACCGCCGAGCCACCCGGCCCGGCAGATCCCCGCCCACCCGCCGCCCCGCCGGCCAGCGCCACCTCATCCGGCGCCCCGACCAGCACCCCGACCGGTCCGGGCGGCACCCGCATCCCGAGCCCAACCGCACCGCCCGCCGGCCCGACTCCGACCACCGCCGCACCCACGCCCGCTCCCCCACCGGGGATGCCGGTGGACGCCCAGGGCGGGACGGTCACCGTCCGCTGCCTGGGGGCGTCGGCCGAGGTGCTCGCGGTGGCGCCCGCGCCCGGCTACCGGGCGGAGGCGTACGACCCGGGCCCGGCGAAGCGGATCGAGGTCGAGCTGACCTCCGGCGAGCACCGCAGCGAGATCCGTGTGCACTGCGCCAACGGCCGCCCGAAGCCGAACGTCAAGGAGCGTGCGGAGGACCGGGGGCCGCGCCCGCGGCAGGATGTGGTCGATGGCCACCGGCGTCAGGTAGCCGCGCCTCTGCCGGACAACAGGCCCCGGGGCCGTACCGAGCACACCGGCTCGGCCGCGCCGCCCTCCGCCCGCAGGATGTGGTTCGCGGCGATGATCCCGGTCGACGCTGAGCGTTCCATCAGCGCACTCGGGAAGTCCGTGACGATCCCGTCTCCGGCCAGGTAGAGGCCTGTCGCGTCGGTGCGTACCCCCGGTCGCCAGGCGTGGCTGCCCGGACTGAACGCCGGTGCCTGCGCCTCCACCCGGGCGCGCAGCTCGCGGACCCGCAGGCCGGCGGCCTCCGGCCAGAGCGCCACCAGCTCACGGCGCATCCGCTCGGCCAGCTCCTCGGCCGGTACGCCCGGCTCGCAGGCGTACGCGTGCAGCTCGATGACCGACCCGCCGGTCCGCCGCGCCCAGCGCCGCGACTCGTTCTCCAGCCGGTGGTAGAGCGTCACCGAGTCCAACGTGGGCTGCCGGGACACCCCGCTGAACACCGCCCGACCGGCGGCCACGTCCCCGTCGCACCAGTACCGGGCCACCGCGTACGGCGGGCCGGGCGTGCCGAACGCGGGCATCCGCTCCACCAGCTCCGGCGCCTGTTCGGCCAGGTCGGGTGAGGCCGTGACCAGCGCGGCCAGCGCCGGCGGGTCGAGGGCGAGCACCACGTGGCCCGCCCGGTGGCCGCCGCCTTCGGCGGTCGTCACCCGCCAACCGTCGGCGTCGCGGTGCACCCCGGTCGCCGCGGACCGGGTGCGCACCCGGCCGCCGTGCTTCTCCACGTGCCGGGTCAGCGGCTGCCAGATCGCGGTGGCGTAGTCCTCGTCCGGGCAGTCGAAGGCCAGCCCTTCGGGGTTGCCGAGCAGGTAGAAGTGGAACTGGGCGACCATCTCGGCGGCGGACATCTCCGCCTCGTGGTTGAAGAAGGAATGTGAGAAGACCTCGAACAGCATCGCCCGAGCCCGGTCCGGCAGCCGCAGCGAGGCCAGCAGCTGATCGGCGGTGGTGTCGTCCAGCTCGGCGTAGGTGCGTACCGGGTCGTAGCTGAGCAGCGGCAGCGCGGCGTCCCGGTCCATCAGCCGCAGGTCGGCCAGGCGCAGGCTGGGGCTGCGCAGCAGTAGTGCGAGGAGGTTCGCCGGCGGTGCGGGCGGCAGCTTGCCGAACTCCTCCGTCGGCCACCGGGCACTCAGGATCGGATAGCCCGGGATCGGCTTCAGGAAACCCAGGTGAGGGTCGACGCGGCGCAGGATGGACCGCCAGTTGTAGTACTGCCGGAAGAACGCGTGGAAGCCGTGCTCGTTCTGCTGGCTGCCGTCGGCGAGCGCCTCCGGCCAGGCGCCCAGCCGTCCGCCGAGGGTGGGTGCCGCCTCCAGCACCGTCACCGCCACGCCACGCTCGGCCAGCACCACGGCCGCCGACATGCCGGCGATGCCGCCACCAACCACCACCGCCGCGACCGCTCCCGGTACGCGGTCGGCGCCACCGCCTCCCGGGTCCACCTGGTGCTGGCGTACGCCGATGAGCCGACCCACCACTTGCGACAGCGCCATGCCCGCCTCCCCGCCCCAGTCTGCCCGTTCCTACGGCAGGCAGCGACGGCTGCGGTCGGAGGCGGGCCACACGTACTCCAGATCCTCCGGGACGTCGTCCCCGAAGATCGGGCGGTAGTGCGTGGGATCCTTGCGCAGCAGGGACGAACGGTGGCTCAGGTGCAGGTCGTCGCGGCCCAGCCAGGGCGGCAGCTCACCGGCCCGCGCCAGTTCGTCCTGGGTACGCACGACGCCGGCGCCGCAGGCGGCGGTGAGGTCGACGGTCAGCGTGGTGGCGCAGGTGTCGGCTCTCCCCGGCTCGGACCAGACCGCGCACATGTCCAGCCCGTAGCGGGTGAGCGCCTCCTCGTACCCGGCCCACATCTTCACGGCGGGGTGGTTCCGCCAGCCGTACCCGGGCCAGGTCAGCCCGCGCAGCACCTGGATGGCCTCCACCCGCTGTTTGCCCAGCCGCTTCTGGTCCAGCGTTCGGGCGCTGGCCAGGAAGTCGGGGTACGGGAGGAAGGTCTGCATGCCGCTGCTCTACCCGCCGCCCGGGTCGGCATGCCTGATCGGGATGATCCGGATGGGGTCGCCCACCGTGGTCGTGCTGGCTACGATCCGGGCATGGCGGAGCCGTGGCGGGACCGGGCGCGACGGGCGGTCGAGTGGAACTGGCGGCTGCGGTCCGTCGGTGATCCACGACCGCACTACGTGATCTGCGGGCGGGACGCGCTCGCCTACTACGTGGCCCGGGCGATGCTCGAATCGGAGCTGCCGGCCGGCGGTGCCCGGGTGACAGTGGTGGTGCCGGAGCGCTACCGCAGCAACGGGCCGGACGTGGCCGGGCTGCGCGGGGTCCGGGTGGTTCGCTCGGAACGGCTGGATGTGGCGACCTTCGAGGCCGCCGGTCTGGCCGGGGCGACCGGTCTGGCCCTGCTGCATCAGGACGACGTGGGCAACCTGCACGCCGCGCTCTGCGCCCAGGCCGTCGACCAGCGGGTCCGTCAGGTGCTGCGGATGTTCAACGGCACCCTCGCCGACGGCGTACGCAAACTGCTCAAGGCGCCGGTCGAGGTGCTGTCCGACGCCGAGATGGCCGCGCCGGCGTTCGTGGCGGCCGCGCTCGGCGAGGTCGACCCGAGCTCCTTCCAGCACCGGGACAAGACGCTGCGGGTGGCTCGGCGGGCCGACGTCCGACCGCAGGACGTGGTCTGCGCGCTGGCGGACATCAGTGACGAGCAGGGGGTGGAGCTGCTGCCGGCCGAGCAGGCCGGCGCCGACCTGGTGCTCGCCGAGGCGACCGGGCAGCCACCGGGCACCGAGGTGGCCGCGCGCCGGCTGGTCCGGGCCCGCCGTCGACGACGCCCGATGGCGGTGCTGCTGCGGGCCGTACGCGGTTTCGCCACTCGCAAGATCGGCATCGCCGTGATGTTGGTGCTCGGGGTGATCGCGCTGCTCGGCGCGTTGATCTCCCGAGCGGAGGATGTCTCCCCGGTGGAGGCGCTGTACCTGACGCTGGTCACCACGCTCAGCGGGGCGGACCCGGACACCGACAAGGCGGCCGACGCGCAGATCATGCAGGTGGTGCTCAACCTCGCCGGGTTGGCACTGATCCCGTTGATCACCGCGGTGGTGGTGGACGGCATCGTCAACGCGCGGCTGGCCATGCACACCGGCCGGCTGCAACCGGCCCGTGCCGGGCACGTCGTGGTGATCGGCCTCGGCAACGTCGGCACCCGGGTGATGGCGCAGCTCCGCGAGTACGACGTCGAGGTGGTGGCGATCGACAAGGACCCGGAGCCGCGCGGCGCCACCCTGGCCCGGCAGTTGGAGGTTCCGGTGATCGTGGGGGACGCCGCACGGCCGGAGACCCTCGTCGCCGCGTCGGTCGCCGACTGTCAGGCGCTGGTGGTGGCGTCCACCGACGACGTGGCCAACCTGGAGGCGGCGTTGGCCGCCCGGGACCTGCGCGACAACCTGCGGGTGGTGCTGCGGCTCTTCGACGGTGACTTCGCCGAACGGGTGGAGGAGACCTTCGCCCTGGGGGTGTCCAGGTCGGTGTCGTACCTGGCGGCCCCGGCCTTCATCGGGGCTCTCACCGAACGGGCGGTGATCACCACGATCCCGGTCGACCGGCACGCGCTGCCGGTCGCCGAGGTGCCGGTCGCCGCCGGCTCCGAGTTGGACGGCCGACCACTGGACGTGGTGAACCGGGACGGGCAGGTCCGGGTGATCGCAAGGACCCCGGCGGGTGGTGCCAAGACGATCTGGTGGAAGGATCTCGACCCCCGGCAGGTGATCTTCGCGGGCGACCGGCTCACCGTGGTCGCGCGCCGACGCGGGTTGGACTGGCTGACCAGGCAGTGCGCCCCGCCCGCCCGCACCGGTGCGGTTCCCCGGCCGACCGGTCCCCTCGGCGGAGAGTCGACCTCGCCGGCGGCCTCCCGCTCGACGCCCGGATCGGTGGACTGGGAGGTCGCCGCCGCGGCCCCCGGTGCGGCTCATCCGGTGCCTGACCGGTCAGCGGCTCCGCTGCCGCACGAGGTGCCACGCGGCGCCGACGGCGAGCACGCCGAAGCCGGCCAGCACGCTGCCCAGCGGCAGGTTGACCGCGAGCAGCAGGCAGCCGACCAGCCCTAGGCCGGCGAGCACCTGAACCGGTATCCGCCGGCCCGGGTCCCGGCCCAGGGTCAGCGCGGCGGCGTTGGTGATCGCGTAGTAGACCAGCACGGTGCAGCTGGAGAACCCGATCGCGTCCCGCACGTCGCCGAGCAGCACGACCACGATCACCACGGCGGCCACCGCCAGCTCGGCGCGGTGCGGCACCTGGTGCACGGGGTGCACGGCGGCCAGCGCGCCGGGCAGATCGTGGCGGCGGGCCATCGCGAGGGTGGTCCGGCCGACCCCGGCGACAAGGGACAGCAGCACCCCGGTGACCGCGACCGTGGCCCCGGCGCGGACCACCCAGGCCAGGCCGGGCAGACCGGCGGCGGTCACCACGTCGACCAGGGGCGCGGCGGAACCGGCCAGCCGGTCGGCGCCGAGTACGCCGAGCGTGATGACGGCCAGCACCAGATAGATCGCCAGCACCGCGCCGAGCGCCAGCGGCACCGCGCGGGGGATGGTCCGTCGCGGGTCGCGTACCTCCTCACCGAGGGTGGCGATCCGGGCGTACCCGGCGAAGGCGAAGAAGAGCAGCCCGGCGGCGGTGAGCACACCCCGGCCGGAGCCGCCGGGGTCGGCCAGCCGGTCCAGGTGCACCGGCCCGCCCACCACGCCGACGACCGTGACCAGGGTCAGCACCGCGAGCACCAGCGTGACCAGCCCTCTGGTCACGGTGGCCGTCTTGCCGATGCCGCGCAGGTTCACCGCGGTCACCGTGAGCACCGCACCGACCGCGACGAGCCTGGCCTGGCCGGGCCACAGGTACGCGCCGATGGTCAGCGCCATCGCCGCGCAGCTCGCCGTCTTGCCCACCACGAAACCCCAGCCGGCCAGGAACCCGGCGAACGGCCCGAGGCGTTCCCGGCCGTAGACGTAGGTGCCGCCGGACTCCGGGTAGCGGGCCGCCAGCCGCGCCGAGCTGGTCGCGTTGCAGAAAGCGATCACCCCGGCGAGCACCAGCGCGGGCAGCAGCCCGGCGCCACCGGCCGCCGCCGTGGCCGGGGCGAACACCACGAAGACGCCCGCGCCGAGCATCGAACCCAATCCGATGACCACCGCATCGGGTACGCCCAGCCTGCGCGCCAGTTGGTCCACCGGCCAAACCCTAGGGGTACGAGGTGAACGGCCGGTCCCATTCGCGTAGCCGGCCGGGTAGCGGCACATCGTCCCAGGGCACCCGGTGCAGCAGCCGGTCCAGGAACAGGCCGAGCAGCAGCGCCGCCACTCCGTCGGTGAGCCAGTGGAAGTTCAGGTAGGTGGTGGTGACCAGCAGGATCGCCGGCGGGGCGAATCGAACCAGCCGGTGCACGGTCGGGTGCAGTCGCCCGGCCGTCAGCGCGGTCAGCAGTACGGCGATCACCCCGTACCAGACGATCGCGTTGGCGACGTGCCCCGACGGGTAGGAGAGGTCGTACTCGGTGGGCGGCAGGTCGTTGAAGATCCGGACGGACTGGGCCGGCGGCAGATCCGAGCTGGGCGCGGCCCGGTCGGTCAGGACCTTCAGCGGCCCGACCGTCAGGTACAGGAGCACGAACGCCCCCACCACCAGCAGCAGCGGTCGGACTGTGCGGGACCGCCAGGCCACTGCCAGGGCGAGTGCGGCGGCGAGCGGCATCAGCAGCCAGCCGCCCTGCCCGAGGAAGTTGAGCACCCGCGCCGTCCAGTAGATCGGCGCGGGGTGATGGGCGTAGGCCCATTCCCGGACCGCGAGGTCCCATCCGAGCAACGCCCCTCCGGCGAGGGCCAGGGTCAACGCGCCGAACCCGACCAGCAGCAGCGCGTCGAACCACCAGCCGGCCGGGCGGACGGGCCGTAGCCGCAGGTCACGTCGTACCGCCGTGGGTTTGAGCACGGGACCACGCTACCGGCCCCGGGCGAGGCCGGCGTATCCCGCGTTGTGGGCCCAGCCACGCTGGGAGGCGAACGTGGGGGGCGACGCGTCATGCTTGTGCCGTGCGGATCACCTCTGCCCTCGTGGACCCGGCGCTGCTCGACCTTCCGTGGTCGACACCGCTGGAGGAGTGGCCTGCCCAGCACCTGGTGGCTCTGCCGCAGGGCATTTCCCGGCACATTGTCAGGTTCGTCCGGCTCGGTGACTACGTCTACGCGTTCAAGGAGACTCGCGAGCGGATCGCGGAGCGGGAGTACGACCTGCTCCGGGCGCTGGAGCGGATCGACTTCCCGTCGGTCGAGGCGGTGGCGGTCGTCGCCGATCGGCAGACCGAGGACGGGGAGCCCCTCGAGTCGGTGCTGATCACCCGGCACCTGCAGTTCTCCCTGCCGTACCGGGCGCTCTTCTCGCACACGTTGCGGCCGGAGACGATGAGCCGGCTGCTCGACGCGCTCGCCGCGTTGATCGTGCGGATGCACCTGACCGGCTTCTTCTGGGGCGACTGCTCGCTCTCCAACACGCTGTTCCGGCGGGACGCCGGAGCGTTCGCCGCATACCTGGTGGACGCGGAGACGGGTGCGTTGCACACCTCGCTCTCCAACGGCCAGCGCGGTGAGGACCTGGAGATCGCCCGGGTGAACATCTTCGGCGAGGCGCTGGACCTCCAGGCTGCTGGCCTGCTGCACGAGTCCATCGACCCGGAGGTGGTCTGCGAGGAGGTCGTGCAGCGGTACGAGCGGCTCTGGCACGAGATCACCTACGAGCAGGCGGTCGAGCGGGAGGCCCGACACGACATCGAGGGCCGGATCCGCCGCCTCAACGAGCTGGGCTTCGACGTGGCCGAGGTGGCCATGTCGACAATCGAGGACGGGCGCTACCTGGTCCGGCCGAAGGTGGTCGACGCCGGCTACCACACCCGGCGGCTGCTGCGGCTGACCGGCCTGGACGCCGAGGAGAACCAGGCCCGCAAGCTGCTCAACGACCTGGACGCCTACCGGGCGGAGAGCGACCTGACCGACGAGCAGCAGGCGGCGCACCGCTGGGTCACCGAGGTCTTCGAGCCGGTGGTCCGGGCCGTGCCCGCACACCTGCGCCGCAAGCTGGAGCCGCAGGAGCTGTTCGCGCAGATCATCGAGCACAAGTGGCTGCTCTCCGAGCGGGCCGGCCGGGATGTGGGAATGCGCCACGCGGTCCAGTCGTACCTGGCCGACGTGCTGGTGCACCGCCCCGACGAGCAGGCCGTGCTCGGCGTCGAGGTCTCCGCCATCGGCTGACGACGCCGTTATGACCGCCCTTCCGGGCGGTCGGTGTTGTGAGCGATATACCTGTGAGGCATAAATATGCCTCTGAGGTATACCGCTCGGGTGACCACCTCGCCGGGGGCGCGCCTCGTTCACGGTGATCGACTCGATGTCGGCGATGTCGGGGTGTCCCGGCCTGCGGATGGCCCGATATCGGCGATACGGAGTCGATCAACACCCAATCGGCCGGGTCGGCGACCCGACGACCCGCAATTTCTGCGTCGAATGTCCGGTATCGGGGGTCTCTGGGCTGTGACCGGGCGCATCCGTGGGCCGGAATCGTGGGCCGCCGGGGGTCGTTACACACCCTGACGATCGCAGCACCACCGGCCCGCCCCCCGCCCCCCGCAGGATGGGGATGGCAGTCAGGCCAGGTGCTGAGCCCCCGGAATGGGCCCGGTCCGGCGGTCGTTACACACAGACCCGGCGCCACGAGCCCCCGCCCGTAGGCCGCCGACCTTGAAGACTTTTCCCACGTGTAGTTGAAAGCGCCCGACGAGGTGCTCGCACCCTGCGCCGTCCCCCCCCGGATCGCCGCGCGGGTGTCTACCCCCGTGAAGGAGCTGACCCCTCATGAACACGATCATTCGTAAGAGCATGCTCTCCGTTGCTGGTCTCGCGTTCGCCGGCGGTGTGTTCGCCGGTCCGATCGCCGCACACGCCGCGACCCCCGCCGTGGACGGCAAGCCGGCCGCCGTGGCGGTGGCCAAGGTGCAGGGCGCGCAGTCGCACATCGACCTGAACGACGAGCAGACCGCGAACGTCAAGGCGATCATCGCCGCGACGAAGAAGGCCGGCCTGCCCGAGCGGGCCGCGGTCATCTCCATCGCCACCAGCCTGCAGGAGTCGAAGCTGGAGAACCTGGGCCACCTCGGCGACATGAACGACCATGACTCGCTGGGCCTGTTCCAGCAGCGCCCCTCCAGCGGTTGGGGCACCCCGGAGCAGATCACCAACCCCGAGTACTCGACCACCGCGTTCCTCAAGGGCCTCAAGCAGGTCGACGGGTGGCAGGACATGGCGCTGACCGACGCCGCGCAGACCGTGCAGGTCTCGGCCTACCCCGATGCCTACGCCCAGTGGGAGCAGCAGGCCACCGACCTGGTCGCCCAGCACTGGAACAGCTGACCCAACCACACACTGACCGCTGGCCGGCACCCCACCCGGGGTGCCGGCCAGCGGCATATCGAGCCTCCCTGTGTTACTCCATCCAGGAGCCGCCGCGCAGCACCCGGACCACGTTGAGGTCCTCGTCCAGCACCACCAGGTCGGCGCGAAGGCCGACCTGGAGGGCGCCGACGCGGTCGCCCAGGCCGATGGCGCGGGCCGGGGTGGTGGCCACCATCCGGGCCGCGTCCGCGATCGGGATGCCGGCGTCCACGGCGTGCCGCAGTGCGGCGTCCATGGTCAGGGTGCTGCCGGCGATCGCGCCGTCACGGGCCAGCCGGGCCACCCCGTCGGCCACCGTGACGGCCTGGCCGCCCAGCTCGTACTCACCGTCGGCCATCCCGGCGGCGGCCATCGCGTCGGTGATCAGGGCGGCGCGGTCCGGGCCGGCGGTCGAGGTGGCGAAGGTCAGCGTGCCGTCGTGCAGGTGCACCCCGTCGGCGACCAGCTCACAGACCACGGTGGGCGCGTCGAGCAGGGCCACCACCGGGCCCGGCTCGCGGTGGTGCACCGGCCGCATGCCGTTGAACAGGTGGGTGCCGACGCTCGCTCCCGCCGCGACCGCGGCGCGGGTCTGGTCGTACGTGGCGTCGGTGTGACCGACCGCGGCCACCACCCGTTGGGCGGTGAGCAGCTTGATCGCCTCGAGCGCGCCGTCGCGTTCCGGTGCGAGGGTGACCATCCGGATCGCGCCCCCGCCCAGCTCGATCAGCTCGGCCAGCTCATCGGTGGACGGGTCGCGCAGGTACTCCGGGTTCTGCGCGCCGCAGCGGGCGGCGGAGAGGTAGGGCCCCTCGAAGTGGATGCCCGCCAGCACGCCCTCGCCGACCAGCGGGGCGAACGCCTCGGTGGCGGCACGCATCAGCGGGAAGGGCGCGCTGACCAGGCTGGCCAGCAGGGTGGTGGTGCCGTGCGCCAGGTGGAAGCCGGCCGCCGCCCGGGCCTGGTCGGCGTCCCCGGTGGTGAAGGTGTGCCCACCGCCGCCGTGCGTGTGCATGTCGACGAAGCCGGGCAGGATCCAGTGCCCGTCGCGGACCGACGGATACTCCGCCACGGCGGTGATGCGATCGCCGTCCCACTCGACGCAGCCCTGCCGGACGACACCGTTCGGGGTCACCACTCGGCCATTCACCCGTTGGGTCATCGCTTCTCCTGATGGTCACGGACGCGCGCGGCGTCCAGGGCGAGCAGAGCGGCGCCGAGGCAGCCGGCCTCGTCGCCGAGGGCTGCCGCGACCAGCCGCGGCTCGCGGTGGAAGGTCATCCGCTCGTGCAGCGCCGCCCGCAGGGGGACGAGCAGCCCGTCCCCGGCCTGGGCCAGGCCACCGCCAAGGACGATCGTCGCCACGTCGAACAGCGCCTGCCCGGAGGCCAGGCCGTCGGCGAGCGCCTCGACCGCCTCCTGCCAGACCCGGCCGGCCAGTGGTTCGCCGGTCGCGGCCCGTTCGGCCACCTCGGCCGCTGTCACCGGCCCGTCGGGCGTCTCGCCGGCCAGCTCGGCATAGCGGCGGCCGATCGCGGCGGCGGAGGCGACCGCCTCCAGGCAGCCGGGCCGGCCGCAGCCGCAGCGCGGCCCGTCGGGACGGACCAGGATGTGGCCGATCTCCCCGGCGGCGCCGTGTGCGCCGACGGCGGCAGTGCCGTCGACCACGTGTGCGGCGGCGATGCCGGTGCCGATCGCCACGAAGAGGACGTGCCCGGTGCCGCGCCCGGCACCGAGTCGGGCCTCGGCGAGACCGCCGACCCGCACGTCGTGGCCGAGCGCCGTGGGCAGGCCGAGCCGTGCCACCGCCAGGTCCCGCAGCGGTACGTCCCGGAAGCCCACGTTCGCCGACCAGACCGCGACGCCGCGCGACTCGTCCACCACGCCGGGCACGGCGATGCCGAGTGCGACCGGGGCGAGCCCGTCCGCGCGGGCCTTGTCGGCCAGCCCTTCGGCGACGTCCAGGATGGTGCCGACCACGGCGGCCGGGCCGCGTGCGGCGTTGGTGGGGTGCCGCTCGGTGCGTACCGCCACGCCGTCCGGCCGGACCAGGGCGCACTTCATGCCGGTGCCGCCGACGTCCAGCGCGACGACCACCGGGTCGGCGGGCACGGCGTCGCCGTCTCTCACGTCAGCACCACCGACCGGGTCAGGTGCCGGGGTGCGTCCGGGTCGAGGCCCCGGCTGGTGGCGAGCGCGACCGCGAAGCGCTGGGCCAGGATCAGGTCGGCCATCGGGTCGACCGGGGTACGACCGGCGGCCCAGCTGCCCAGCACCGTGCGGCAGCCGTGGGTGCGGCTGTGCACGAAGGCCGCGCCGGTGGCGGCGACATCCTCGGGCAGCCCGTCGGGCAGCTCGCCGAACGCCCAGACCAGCCGGCCGGGCGCGGCGATCGAGATGGGTCCGTGCCGGTAGTCCATCGCCGGGTACGCCTCTGCCCAGAAGGTGGCCGCCTCGCGGCACTTCAGCGCGGCCTCCTGGGCCAGCCCGACCGTCCACCCTCGACCGAGGAAGGTGACCTGCTCGATGGCGGCCGGGTCGATCGGCAGCGGGGCGCGCACCGCCACCTCGGCGTCGGCGGCGAGCGCGGTCACCGGGTCGCCGAGGTGGGCCCGGAGCAGGGCCAGCGCGGTGGTCGCGAAGCGGGTCTGCACCACCGACCGCTCGTCGGCGAAGGGCATGGTCACCGCTGCGGTGGCCAGGTTGACCGCCGGGGACGCCGGGTCGCCGACGATGACGGTGCTGGGCACCCGGCCGCGTAGCGCGACGAGCAGGTCCAGCACCTCGGTGGTGGTGCCGGAACGGGTGACGGCGATCAGCCGGTCGTAGTGGCGGCCGGTGGGGAACTCGGACGCCTGGAACGCGTCGGTCTCGCCCTGGCCGGCCTGCTCGCGGCGGGCCGCGTACGCCATCGCCATGAACCACGACGTGCCGCAACCGACGACGGCGACCCGCTCGCCGGGGCGCGGCAGGTCACCGCGCACGACGTCGGCAAGGTCGGCCGCCTCCCGCCAGCAGTCGGGTTGACTCGCGATCTCCGCGTCCACGTACGCCATGGGAACTCCTCGCAGGGCCGGCCGATGCGCAATACGGCTCGTTACACCCGTATTTCGCGCGTCATTCTGCTCGAAGTCGGGTGGTCGTGGCAACCGACCGACCGATCGCGCAGGCCGGTCTTTTGCGCCACCGTAGTTTCGCGCACTAGTGTGCACGCAATCAATCACCGTTCGTGCAGTCACTGGGAGGGGCCCCGCGGTGGACCGGTACGCCAGATGGAACGCCCTGCTCGAGATGCTGACCGACAACGGCCGGGTCAGCGTCGAGGCGGCCGCCGAACGGCTGGACGTCTCCCAGGCCACCATCCGGCGCGACTTCGACCAGCTCGCCCAGCAGCAGATGATCACCAGGACCCGGGGCGGCGCGGTAGCCAACGGGGTCTCCTACGACCTGCCGCTGCGCTACAAGACGGCCAAGCACTCGGCGGAGAAGCAGCGGATCGGCGCCGCCGCTGCGGCGCTCGTCACGCCCGGCACGGTGGTCGGCCTGAACGGCGGCACCACCAGCACCGAGGTGGCCCGCGCGCTGGCCGTCCGGCCGGACCTGAACACCAGTGCCGAGGGTGCCCAGCTCACAGTGGTGACCAACGCGCTGAACATCGCCAACGAGCTGCTGGTCCGATCCCGGATGAAGGTCGTGGTGGCCGGCGGGGTGGTGCGCCCGAAGTCGTTCGAGCTGGTCGGCCCCCTGGGTGGGGCGCTGCTGCGTGAGGTCACCCTGGACGTCGCGTTGCTCGGCGTGGACGCGATCGACCCGCAGCTCGGCGCCGCCGCCCATCACGAGGGGGAGGCGGCGATGAACAACCTGATGGTGGCCCGGGCAAAGCGGGTGGTGATCATCGCGGACTCGTCCAAGTTGGGGGGTCACGCCTTCGCCCGGATCTGCCCGGTCGACCGGGTGGAGACGCTGGTGACCGACTCGGGCGCCGCTCCGGAGGTCGTGGAGGCCTTCCGCGCTGCCGGCGTGCAGGTCGTCTGCGCCTGATCGGTCACTCTCCGTCGATGAAACGCGTCTTCCGGCGCGTCGATGCATACCGCGTATTGCGCGCGCCTGCATACCGCGTATGGTGTCGGCTGTCACGCCCACCATCGGGGGAGGTGCAGCTTGCCAGCTGTCCTGGAGATCGAAGGTCTACGTAAGACGTACAAGAGTCGTCGACGCGGCACCCGCAACGCGCTCGACGGCTTCGACATGCGGGTCGACGCCGGGCAGGTGCACGGCTTCCTGGGACCCAACGGGTCCGGCAAGACCACCACGCTGCGCACGCTGCTCGGGCTGATCCGGGCCGACGGCGGCCGGATGGCACTGCTCGGGCACGAGGTGCCTGGTGCGCTGGCCAGCGTCGCCGGTCAGGTCGGCGCGATCGTGGAGAGCCCGCAGTTCTTCCCGCACTTCTCCGCCCGGGACACGCTGTCCCTGCTGGCCGGAGCGGGCGAGGTGCCGGCCATCCGGGTCGACGAGGTGCTGGAGCTCGTCGGGCTGCGCGACCGGGCCGGCGAACGGGTCAAGACGTACTCGCTGGGCATGAAGCAGCGGCTGGCCGTCGCCTCCGCCCTGCTGAAGAACCCGAGGCTGCTCATCCTCGACGAGCCGGCCAACGGCCTCGACCCGGGCGGCATCCGGGAGATGCGCACGCTGATGCGGACGCTCGCCGAATCCGGGATGACCGTGGTGCTGTCCAGCCACATCCTCGGCGAGATCCAGCTGATCTGCGACTCGGTCACGATCATCTCGCTGGGCCGGCGGGTCGCCTTCGGCCCGGTCGACGAGGTGCTCGCCCAGCACTCGTCCGGCGCGGTCCGGGTCCGGCTGGAGGCGGTCACCGACCTGCCCGCGGCCACCGACGCGCTCACCCGGGCCGGGATTCGGGTCACCGGCCACCCGGACCACCTGATGCTGGCCGGCGTCGACAAGCCGGCCACCGTGACCCGGCTGCTCGCCGAGCACAACCTCTACGTCAGCGAGCTGGCCCCGGTCGCCGTCGACCTGGAGAGCGTCTTCCTCGAACTGACCGCCACCGCGCCGGTACCCGGCCAGAACCGGCAGGTCGACGAGTCCATGAAGGTCGGTGGAGCGGGGCAGCCCGGCGCCACCGGGGGAGGGTGGGGCGCGTGAGCCTCTATCGTACGGAGCTGCGCCGGCTGGCCAAGCGGCGCTTCACCCGCTACATGTCGCTGCTCGGCCTGCTCGTGCTGGCCGCGGTGGTGGTCGGAGTCTTCTTCACCAACCAGAAGATCGACGCCGGCCAGCTGGCCCGGGCCGAGCGCCAGGCCGACCAGCAGTACCAGGAGCAGGTGCGCTGGAGCGAGCAGGAGCGCGTCAACTGCGAGCAGGCCAAGGCCGCCGGTACGCCGAACGACGGCCGCTACCCCGACGACTGCTCGGTGATCGCGCCGCCGCCCCGCGACCAGATCCAGGCGGAGTGGTTCCTGCCGTCGACGTTCAACTTCCGGCAGACGTTCGACGAGACGCTGATCCCGTTCGCGGCGATCCTCGCGCTTGTCGGGTTCGTGGTCGGCGCGTCCTTCGTCGGTGCCGAGTGGAGCACCGGCGGCATGATGAACCTGCTGCTCTGGCGGCCGAAGCGGCTCACCGTCCTGCTCACCAAGCTGGCCGCGCTGCTCACCGGCATTCTGGCGGTGACGCTGCCCGCGGCGGTGCTCTGGTTCGCCGGGTTCTGGGCGGTCGCCACCTTCCGCGGCAGTACCGAGAAGATGACGTCCGGCGCCTGGCAGTCGTTCACCCTCACCGGGCTGCGCGGCGTGGTGCTGGTGCTGGTGGTCACCACCATCGGCTTCGCGCTGGCGTCGCTCGGACGGCACACCGCGATGGCCCTCGGCGGCGTGGTGGCGGTGATGGTGGTCGGCCAGTTCGGCCTCGGCATCCTGCTGGCGATGGCGAGCGTGCGGTTCGCCGAGGCGTGGCTGCTGCCCACGTACGTGGCGGCCTGGATGCAGAAGAAGATCACCCTGCAGGACTGGGACTCCTGCAACGCCACCTACTACGGGGAGTGCAAGCCGGACACGCTGGACATCACCTGGCAGCAGTCCTCTGTGCTGCTCTCGGTCGGACTGGTGGTGATCGTCGGCGCGGCGCTCTGGGCGATGCGTCGGCGGGACATCTCCTGACCAACGTGGCATGGCGCGGCCGGCCCGGCCGTCGGGTATCCCGGCGGTGCGGGGCCGGCCGCGCCGGCTGCTGCGACCCGGGCCGGCCCTGGCTAGGCTGAGCGCCATGCCCGCCGACGCCACCCCGATCTCCCCCGAGCCGTCCACCGACGCGCACCCGGAGGTCGCGGCCGGTGGTGGGCCGACCGTCCCGGCACCCCGACCGGCGCCGCCCGTCGAGAGCGCGGCTGATCCCGCGCAGGCCACCGGGGACGATGCCGAACCGACCGGGCCGGTGGCCGGGCTGACCGAGCGGGAACAGGCCATCCTCGCCTTCGAGCAGCAGTGGTGGCGGCACGCCGGTGCCAAGGAGCAGGCCGTCCGGGACACCTTCGGTGTCTCCTCGACGCGGTACTACCAACTGCTCAACGGGCTGCTCGACAACCCGGCGGCGCTGGCCGCCGACCCCGTGCTGATCGGCCGGCTCCGTCGGCTCCGCTCATCGCGCGCCCGCAATCGCCGCCGCTGACGCGACCGCCCACCCAACCTGCCCCAACTCCCGATTGTCCGGGTGCCGACCGCCGGCTCGTCGACCGCCGGGAACGGCGTCCCCGATGCCCGGTGCGCCGGGACCGGCGGAAAGCATGGCACCAGATTCGGCGGGTAGGCGGGGAGCGTCCCGGGCCGCTGCCACGCGGCTCCGGGCCGACGGAGGGAGCGGGCTATGACGGGTACCAACCCGAGCCGGCCACCACAGGGTGCGACCGGCACCGCACAGCAGGCTCGGCAGGAGGCGTCCCGGGTCGGACAGCAGGCCGCGCAGGCCGGTGGGCAGGTCGCCCACGCCGCCGCCGAGCAGGGCGGACAGGTGGCCGCGGAAGCACGCCAGCAGGCCCGGAACCTGACCGGGGAGGCCACCGGCCAGTTGCGTGAGCAGGCACGGTCACAGCAGCAGCGGGCTGTCGACGGGCTGCGTGACCTGGGTCAGGGGCTCAACTCGATGGCCGAACACGACGGTGACTCCGGGCTGGCCGGCCAGGCGGTCCGCCGGGCGGCGGACGCCGCGCAACGGGCGGCCGGCTGGCTGGACGGACGGGAGCCCGGCGACGTACTGGACGAGGTACGCACGTACGCCCGCCGCAACCCGGGGATGTTCCTGGCCGGCGCGGCGGTTGCCGGACTGCTGGTCGGTCGACTCACCCGTGGTCTGACCAGCGCTGGCGGCGCAGGGACGTCCGGCGGCCCGGCGGCAGAGTACGGGCACCCGGACGGGGGCGGACAGCGGCCCTACGACCGCACGCTCGACTCGCCCTACCAGCCGTACACGGGTACGGCTCGGGCGCAGAACGTCTCGCCGGCCGGTCGGTCGGAGCCGGACGTGCCGGGCGGGGTGGCCCCATGAGTGCGCCGGAGAAGGAGCGGACCCAGGCCTCGGTCGGCGACCTGCTGGGTGACGTCACCCGGGACCTCTCCACGCTGATGCGGAAGGAGGTCGAGCTGGCCAAGGCCGAGCTCCGCGAGGAGGCGAGCCAGGCCGGCAAGGCCGGCGGCATGTTCGGCGGGGCGGGGCTGGCCGGGTTCCTGGCTGTGCTGTTCGTGTCGTACGCGGTGTGGTGGGGGCTGTCCAACACGATGGACCAGGGCTGGGCGGCGCTGATCGTCGCGGTGATCTGGGCGGTCGTGGCCGGTGGCCTCTTCATCAACGCCCGGACCCAGTTGCAGCGGGCGCGTGCGGTGCTGCCCCGGACGAAGCAGACAGCCCGGGACGTGCCGAACGCCCTGCGAGGTCGGTGAACGAGTCGGGAGGCAACAGATCATGTCCAGTGATCCGGATCGGATCCGGCGGGAGATCGAGACCACCCGCGCCGAGTTGAGCAATGACATCGACGCGCTGGCCGACAGGGTCAACCCGCGTCGGATCGCGGGTGACAGTTTCGGGCAGGCCCGCGGAGCGGTCACGCGAGCGAAGGAGAAGGTGATGGGCAGCTCGAGCCACATGGGCCAGGAGGCCAGCCAGCGGATGTCACACGTCGCCGGCTCGGTACGCGACGAGACCCGGTCGCTCGGACAGCAGTCCCGGGGAGCCATGGGCTCCGTACGGGACGAGGCGCGCTCGCTGGGGCGGCAGTCGCGCGAGCAGACGCAGGGCAATCCGCTGGCCGCCGGCGTGGTCGCCTTCGGTGTCGGGTTGCTGGCGGCCTCGCTGCTTCCGCCGACCGGTCGTGAGCGGCAACTCGCCGGACGCGCCCGCGGCATGGTGAGCGAGCACTCCGACCAGCTGCGCGGGCAGGCGAGCCAGATCGGCCACCAGATGCAGGACAACCTCCGGGAGCCCGCGCAACAGGCGGCGCAGTCGGTGCGGTCGACCGCCGAGCAGGGGATGTCCGCCGTACGCGACCAGGGTCGCTCGGCCGCCGGTCAGGTGCAGGGGCAGACGCGTGCGGCCGCCGACGACCTCCGGCACCGTTGATCCGGCCGGGGTGGGGTCGGTGCCGACGATGCGGGTGAGTTCCGCGTCCGCGCCGGCCCCGGGCCGGCCGGTCAACGAGGATCTGGTTTTCCGGTTCGGCCCGCTGGTCGGCGTCCTGGATGGCGCAACTGTGCCGGAGGGTTTCGACACCGGCTGCGTGCACGGGCCGGAGTGGTACGTCCGGCACCTGGCCGCGCGGATCGGCGTGGCCGAGGCCGCCCGCCCGTCGGCCCGGCTGACGAGCAACCTGGCCGCGGCCATCCTCGCCGTCCGCGCCGACCACGGCGGCCAGTGCGACCTCGACCATCCGGGTACGCCGTCCAGCACCGTCTGCCTGTTGCGGCAGTGCGGCGACAGGGTGGACTACCTGGTTCTCTGCGACAGCCCGCTGATCCTGGACACCGGCCAGGTCACTGTGGTGACCGACGACCGGCTGGAGGCGGCGATGGCCGAGCTGCGCCAGACGGTCGCCACCGTGCCGACTGGCGCGACTGACCCGGTCACCCGTTTCCGGCACGCTGTGGGCGTCCAGCGGGAACGGATGAACCGCACACACGGTTACTGGGTGGCGGCGGCCGACCCGGACGCGGCCTTCCACGCGGTGAACGGGACGGTGCCGCTGCGGGGGCCGTCGGCGCTACGCCGGGCGGCGCTGCTCAGCGACGGCGCATCCAGCGCTGTGGAACAGTTCGGGCTGACCGACTGGGCGGGGCTGCTGGACATGTTGAGCGCCGACGGACCGGGCGCGTTGCTCGACCGGGTTCGGGAGGCCGAGAGGGCCCATCCCGATCGGCTGCGCCGGCACAAGCCCACCGACGACGCCTCGGTGGTGTTCTGCGAGTTCGGGCCGGCGGCCTGAGGGCTTCGCACCGGCCGGTGGCAACAGAGCGTGAGGCAGGACACTCGTGCGGTCCGACCGGTCGATACCGGTAGCCGGACCGCCAGTGGATGCCCAATGGGGTGGACTTCGGCCGATGAGGGCGGCAGACTCCGGCACGTGGCGGGTGCGGTCCGGTTGGAGCCGGTGGATGAGCAGAACCTGGAGCCATTGCTCTCCGTAGCGGCTGCCGAGGCCGAGCCGGGTGATGTGATGCCTCCGGTCGACGCTCCCGCCGGCTGGTCGCTCGCCCGCCGGGAGGCTTTCCGGGACTTCCACCGGGCGAGCTTCGGCGGCCTGGACGGTCCGACGCGTTCCCAGATGTACGCGATCCTCGTCGGTGGTGAGGTGGCCGGCATGGTCCGGATGACGCGCTGTGACGAGCCCGGCACCGTCGAGACCGGAATGTGGCTGGGTCGGTCGGCTCGCGGGCAGGGGATCGGCGCGACCGCCCTGCGCGAGTTGCTGAACGCCGCCGCCCGGGCGGGCATGCGGGCCGTGGTGGCCGAGACGACCGCGGACAACGTGGGCGCGGTCGGCGTACTGAAAAAGTGCGGCGCCAAATTGCGCGAAGATGGCGGCAAGGTGCGCGCCGAAATCTGTCTGGATTCGACGCCCCCAGCACTCTGAGGCGATTCTGAGGGTTTCGTCTTCTCTGTCGTTCTCCCTGGTGGTTGCCACCTCGACGTCCGTTCTGGGGCGTCCATTCCCGCGTTCCCTGATGGTGCTCGTCGACGCGTAAGGAAATCGCCGGAACGGTTTCGGTGGAATGCGGTCGGGTACTGCCCGCCGGGTCCGCAGATACGGGACGCCTGATTGAAGGCACGGTTCGCGCTATTCCCCGGTAGCCCTTCTCCGGCCCCCACCGGGCAGGCGTCCGCACCCCTTCGGGGAGCGAAGGAGAACTGATGAAGACCGGAACACGCATCGGACTGGCGGTGGGCTTCGGCTACCTGCTGGGCCGCCGCCGCAAGCTGCGTACCGCACTCACGCTGGCCGCCGCGGTCGCCGCCGGCCGAGCCAGCCGGGACGCCGGCGGGCTGTTGAAACGGGGCACCGACGTGCTGCACTCGTCCCCCCAACTGAGCAACCTGAGCCGGCTCGGCGGGCCACTGGTCAACGCCGGCCGGGCTGCCGCCACCGCGGCGGCCGGCAGCGGCGTCGACGCGCTCACCGGTCGGCTGCGCGACTCGGCCGACGCGCTGCGCCGCCGTTCCGGAGACCAGAGCGGCACCGCCGACAACGACACGGATCGCGACAACGACCGCGACACGGCAGGCCGGACCGACCGGGACGACGCGGCGGCCGGGCAGCGGCGGGGGCGGTGACCATGGCGGGGAACACCAACCCGGGCGGACTCGGCGACATGCTCCGCGGCCAGTTGGCCGACGAGGTGCGCAACCTGGCCGAGGCGATCGGCGAGCGGGCGATGACGGTGGTGACCGAGCGGATCACCGGCGCGACCGGCCGGCTCAGCGAGTACGCGCGCCAGGGCGGCGGACCCGGCCTGATCGCCGCCGCCACCGGTGCGCAGAAGCTCGCCGAGGGTCACTCACCGATGAAGGCGATGGTGCATGCCGGGATGGCCGGCGGTAAGGAGAAGGTGATGTCGGCTCTCAACCGCGCGGGCGGTAAGGGCGGCGGCAAGGGCGGCAAGGGCGGCAAGAAGAAGGTCACAAACATCGTCGAGACGATCGAGGTCGGCGTGCCGGTGCGGGCCGCGTACAACCAGTGGACGCAGTTCGGCGACTTCCCGAGCTTCATGAAGAAGGTCGAGAATGTCGACACCGACTCGGACGAGAAGCTGACCTGGAAGGCGCAGGTCTTCTGGTCGCACCGGACCTGGGAGTCGACAATCGTCCGGCAGGTGCCGGACAAGCTCATCCACTGGCGGTCCAAGGGTGAGAAGGGCTCGGTCGACGGCACCGTCAGCTTCCACGAGATCACCCCGGACCTGACCCGCATCCTCGTGGTGCTGGAGTACCGCCCGCAGGGCCTCTTCGAGCACACCGGCAACCTCTGGCGCGCCCAGGGCCGACGGGTCCGGCTGGAGCTGAAGCACTTCGTCCGGCACGTGATGACCGATGTCGCGCTGGACCCGGACCGGGTCGAGGGCTGGCGCGGCGAGATCCGCGACTCCCAGGTGGTCAAGGACCACGAGACCGCGCTCCGCGAGGAGCAGGAGGCCCGCGAGGAGCAGGGCCGGGCCGAGGCCGAGGAGGAGTGGGAGGAACAGCCGGAGGAGGAGCGGCGCCGGCCCGCCGAGCGCGGCCGCCGTCGGCCGCCGGAGCGTCGCCGTCCCCCTGAGGAGGAGGAGTACGAGGCGTACGACGAGGGCGAGGACTACGACGAGGGGTACGAGGAGGAAGAGCCCGAGGAGGAGCAGCAGCCTCCGCCCCGCCGGCGCCAGCCGGAGCGGGCGCGCCGCCCCCAACCGCGCCAGGAGCGGGAGTCCCGCGAGGAGCCGGAGCCGCGCGAGGAACGGCAGCGGCCCCGCCCCGCCGCCCGTCGGGCCCCGGAGGCACCACGACGGCCGGTGGTCCGCCGCCGACGTGAGGAGCGTGACCAGTGAGCATCGCGACGACCAGCAGCCAGGGCGGCGTGTTGGAGCGCGGCGGCGGCGGAGGAACGCTGGCGGACGTCGTGGAGACAGTGCTGGACAAGGGCGTGGTGATCGACGCGCAGGTGTCGGTCGCCGTGGTCGGCATCCAGTTGTTGGAGATCAACGCCCGGATCGTGATCGCCAGCGTCGACACGTACCTGCGGTTCGCAGAGACGGTCGACCGGCTGAGCATCGTGCCCAAGGACACGAAGGGGCTGCCCGACCTGGCGGGGGACGCGGCCGGAGCGGCGACCAGGGGCAAGGCGATCTCCGGCCTCGGCAAGGCGGCCCAGGAGATCAGCGGCGCGGTGGCGGACTCGCTGAGCGACCGCGGCTCCGACCGGCAGCGGCAGCGGCCACGCCGACGCCGGGACGAGGAGCGGTGAGGATGACCGACGACCAGGCCCAGCCGGCCGGCGAGGCCGGGCTGTTCATCTACGGCATCGTGCCGTCCGACGTGGAGCCGACCCCGGACGCGGAAGGGGTCGGCAACCCGCCGGGCGAGGTGACCGCGGTCCGGCACGGCGACCTGGCCGCGCTGGTCAGCGAGGTCGGGTTGGAGGAGCCGATGGGCCGCCCGGCCGACCTGACCGCGTACCAGACGCTGCTGGACGGGACGGCGGCCGTCGCGCCCGTGCTGCCGGTCCGGTTCGGCACTGTGGTGACCGGGCCGGACGCGGTCCAGGACCTGCTGGAGGCCCACCACGACCGGTTCGCCGCCGCCCTCGACGAGTTCGAGGACCGGCTGCAGTACATCGTGCACGGCCGCTTCCACGAGGAGGAAATGATCAGCGACTTCCTCGCCGAGAACCGCTCCGCCGCCGCGCTCGCCGACCAGGTGCGCGGCCGGTCGGAGGCGGAGAGCCGGGAACAGCGGATCCGGCTCGGCGAGATGATCAGCCAGGGGGTGGAGCTGCGCCGCGAGGCGGAGAACCGGGCGCTGATCGACGTGCTCACCCCGTACGCGGTGGCGCACGTGCCGCGCCCACCGAGTAGTGAACTGGACGCGATGAACGTCGCCTTCCTGGTCGCCGCCGACGACGAGGAGGAGTTCGTGCGGGTGCTGGAGGAGTTCGCCGAGCAGCGACGGGACCTGATCCGGATGCGGCTGCTCGGGCCTCTCGCCCCGTACGACTTCGTCAGCGCCCATCAGCTGGTGGAGTGAGGCATGGACATCCTCTGGGGTCTGCTGACCCTGCCGTACGCCCCGATGCGAGGGCTGACCGCCGTGGTGAAGGTGATCGCGCGGGAGGCGGAGTCACAGCGGTACGACCCGGCCAACATCCGGCGTGAACTGGAGGAGTTGGACGCGGCGGCGGCCGCTGGCGAGATCACCTCGCAGGAGCGTGACCTGAGACAGCAGCAGGTCCTGGACCGGCTGATGGGCACGGGCGGCGGCGCCCGTAGCGCTGCCCCGGGCGCGGGCCGGGCGGGTGACCGCCCGACCCGCTCCGAAGGGCCACGGGGGACCGGCCAGCGACGGCGTGCCGACCGGCCGGGTGACCCGGGCCGGCGGCGGGGGAGGTGAGCGAGGTGGCAATCCGCAGCGACGGCGAACGTACCCGCCGGCGGGAGCCGGCGGGCGGCGACGCCGATCAGTACGACGAGGAGGAGTACGTCGAGCCGGTGTCGGCCGCCGAGGCGGTCCGGGAAGGACTGCGCCAGGTTGTCGAGCTGTCCGGCCGGGACCCGGTCGGAGCCACCTCCGTCCAGGCCACCGACGACGGCTGGCTGATCGGGGTCGAGGTGGTCGAGGATCACCGGATTCCCGCGTCGACCGATCTTCTCGGCCTCTACGAGGTGGAGCTGGACATCGAGGGCGGCCTGCTGGGCTACCGACGGGTGCGGCGCTACCAGCGCGGGAAGGGTGAGGTGGGCTGAAATGACCGCTGCGCAGCAGCCATCGGTGGTGCAGAACTCCGGCCAGGTCCTGCCCGCCGGTCACGAGCCGGCCAACCTGGGCGACATCCTGGAACGGGTCCTCGACCGGGGCATCGTGATCGCCGGTGACATCCGGGTCAGCCTGCTCGACATCGAGCTGTTGACGCTGAAGCTGCGGCTGGTCATCGCGTCGGTCGACACCGCGCGGCAGATCGGCATCGACTGGTGGGAGCACGACCCGTGGCTCAGCTCGCGGGCTCGGCCGCCGGTGGAGCCGGGGCCGCGTGACCCGGAGCAGGTCGAGGCGGAGCGCCGGCCCCGGGTGGCGGCCCGGGCGCGGCGCCGAGACGCCGAACGGGAGGAGTGGGATGAGTTCGACGGATGAGGTGGCCGCCTCCGCGCCCGCCCCGGTCGCCGGGGCCTGGCTGCACGGCGTGGTCCGGGACGCCGATCCGGCGGCGCTGGCGGCGATAGCCGGGATGGACGGCGCTCCGGTCCGGGCGGTGTCCGCCTCCGGCCTGGTCGCCGTGGTCAGCACGGCGCCGCTGGACGAGTACGGCGAGCAGCCACTGCGCCGGAACCTGGAGGACCTGGCGTGGCTGGAGCGGGCTGCCCGGGCGCACCACTGCGTGGTCGAGGCGCTGGCTCGACGGGGACCGGTGGTGCCGGCCCGGCTCGCCACCGTGCACACCGACGACACCCGGGTGGCCGGGTCACTCGCCGCGTGCCGGGCGGAGCTGGAGGCCACCCTGAACCGCCTCACCGGACGCGACGAGTGGGGTGTGAAGGGTTATCTGGTGCCGGGAGTGGCTCCGGCGAGCACCGAACCCGTCGCGGCCGGCGGTGTGGGGGCGGCCTACCTGCGGCGGCGTCGGGCGCAGTTGACCGCGCGGGAGGAGGGCCAGCAGGCGGCGAGTGCGGCGGCGGAAGCGGTGCACGTCGCGCTGTGCGAGCTGGCCGTGGCGGGCCGGCGGCACGCGCCGCAGGACCGGCGGCTCTCCGGTGCGTCCACCCCGATGGTGCTCAACGGGGCGTACCTGGTGGACCTCGTGGCGCAGCCCCGCTTCACCGACCTCGTGGGCGCGCTGGGCAGCCGGCATCCGGAGATCCGGCTGGAGCTCACCGGGCCGTGGCCGGCGTACTCCTTCGTCGCGGAGCGGCCGGAGCCGGCGCTCACCGTGCGGGAGCCGTGGTGACCAGCGCGCTCGCGCCGAGCAGCGCGGACGATCCGCTGGCCTACCGGCCGGTCGCCCTGGTGGACCTGCTCGACAGGGTGCTCGCCACCGGGGTCGTGATCAGCGGCGACCTCACCCTGGCCATCGCCGACGTGGACCTGGTCCGGATCTCGTTGCGCGCGCTGGTCGCCTCGGTCGGCGCGTTGGCCCCGCCGGAGGACGCCGGATGACCGGGCGGGACGAGGCGGCGGAGCTGGCCGCCGCACTGGGCGCGGAGTCGTGGCAGCCGCCCCGCGTCACCCCGCTGGACCGTCGGGTCGCGGTGGACCGTGACTCGGTCGAGCGGGGGCTGGCCAGCCTGGTGCTGACGATCGTGGAGTTGCTGCGGCAGCTGATGGAGCGGCAGGCGCTGCGCCGGGTCGACCTCGGTGACCTGACCGAGGAGCAGATCGAGCGGATCGGGGTGACGCTGATGGCGCTGGAGGAGCAGATGGCCGGGCTGCGCGAACACTTCGGTCTGGCCCCGGAGGACCTCAACCTGGATCTGGGCCCGCTCGGCCCGCTACTCCCCACCGAGTGACCCGGGCCGGCCGGCGACAACCCCCGACAGGGGTCGCCGCCGACCGGTGGATCAGGCCGGCACCCGGACGATGTCGTAGTCGGTGTCCGGCGTGGACTCCACGTCGAACCGGCCGTTCACCACGTACAACGCCGAGCCGAGCAGGTCTCCGGTCGCCGGCGACCGCAGCTCCGGGCCGGTGATCTCCCGCTGCACCACCCCGGCGGTGTAACCGTGGTTCAGTCGGACCACAGCGATGACGTTTGTCAGGTTACGGATCACGTACAGGGTGTGACCGCGCAGCACCAGCCCGTCGGCCCGCTCCACCGAATAACCACCGAGGTCGACGAGTCGGCTGCGGCCGGTGCGCGGGTCGATGCGTACCAGCCGGCCGGGCAGCATCTGTGCGACCAGCAGATCGCCGTCCGGCAGTGCCACGATCCCGTTGTGGTAGGCGTCCGGTGTGGCAGCCGGTCCGCTGAGCGGCAGCACCCGGTGGGCCGTGGCGGCGGGCAACCGGCCACCGTGGCCCAGCGGCACCACGTACAGCACCTGCCGGCCCGAGTCGGTGAAGTAGACCGCCCGCTTGGTGATCACGAGGTCGTTGACGTAGCTGCCCGGCTCGTCGGTGAACTGGTAGTGGGCCAGTAGCTTGCCGCTCCCCGCGTCGTACACGCTGGCACCGCCACCGGAGAAGTCGGCGGTCCACAGCCGGCCCTGCTGGTCGAGCTTGAGGCCGGCCTTGTCCTTGCCCGGCACCGCCGGGATCAGCACCGAGCCACGGCCGGTACGTAAGTCACCGCGCCACACCGCCCCGTCCAAAATGGAGCTCACGTACACGGTGGTGCCCCGACCGATCGTCAACCCCTCGGGAGTGAACCCGTTGGGCAGGGCGATCCGGGCCGGGAACGGCTTTGCCGGATGGGCGGTCGCCGGCGAACCGACAGTGGTGAGGGTGGCCGCCACCACCAGGGGAACGAGGAGAAGCGAGAGCAGCTTGCGCAAGAAACACCGCCTGACGTCGTCGTGGATCTCTCCACTGAGGAATGTGACGTCCTAGGAACACCCTGGGTACGACGAAAGGTTGACTACCGGGTCAGCTGGGACGGGTCACCCTCGCTCGGCGGCGTACCTGGCCAGCCAGGCGACCTGGGCCGGGTCCAGCGACGGACGTACCCGGCGCCGGGCCGTGGCGACATGCGCGGCGGTGACCGTGGCCGCGGCCAACGACTCGCGCATCGCGGCCAGCGCCGCCTCCCGGACCAGCGCCGCGCAGTCGGCCGCGGAGAACCTGTCCAGTTCTCCGCCGAGGGCGGCCAGGTCGACGTCCGACGCCAGCGGCACGTGCCGGGACGCGGCGCGCAGGATCTCCGCGCGGGCCGCTCCGTCCGGCGGCGGCACGTAGACCAGCCGCTCCAGCCGGCCCGGCCGCAGCAGCGCCGGGTCGACCAGGTCGGGCCGGTTCGTCGCGCCGACCACCACCACGTTGCGCAGCGTCTCCACCCCGTCCAGCTCGGTGAGCAGCGCCGCGACCACCCGATCGGTGGTTCCCCCGTCGGTGGCCTGGCCACGTACCGGCGCCAGCGCGTCGACCTCGTCGAGGAAGATCAGCGTCGGGGCCGCCTCCCGGGCCCGGCGGAACAGCTCACGGACCGCGCGTTCGCTCTCGCCCACCCACTTGGAGAGCAGCTCCGCGCCCTTCACCGAGAGCACGTTCGCCCGGCCCGAGCCGGCCAGCGCGGTGACCAGGTACGTCTTGCCGCAGCCCGGCGGCCCGTAGAGCAGCACACCGCGCGGCGGCTGCACGCCGAGCCGGGCGAAGGTGTCCGGGTAGGTCAGCGGCCAGAGCACCGACTCGCTCAGCGTCTGCTTGACCTCGACCAGGTCACCCACGTCGTCCAGGGTCACCGAGGCCAGCTCCAGCGTGGACGCGGCCATCGTGGTCGGCCGGACCACCTCCAGCGCGGCGGTGAAGTCGGCCATCGACACGGTCGGCGTCTCGGCCGACTTCTGCCGCAGCGCCGCGCGTACCCCAGCCTCCCGGACCAGCGCGGCCAGGTCCGCGGCGACGAATCCAGGGGTACGTCCGGCCACCTCGTCGAGCCGGACGTCATCGGCCAGCGGCACCTGCCGGGTCAGCACGGTGAGCTGCTCGCGGCGCAGCGCCGGGTCGGGTAGCGGGATGCTGATCCGCAGCGACAGCAGGTCCGGCGCGCGCAGCGCCGGGTCGACCGCCTCCGGCCGGCCGGTGGTGCACACCACGGCGGCACCCGACCGGACGGTCTCCGCGAGCACCTGCCGGAACACCGTCGCCACCGGGCCGGGCTCGTCCGCCGGGGCGAGCGCCTCCACATCGGTGACCAGCAGCACCGACGGCCCGCCGGCGCGGACCGCCGCCGCCACGGCCCGCAGCCGGTCGGCGGCGGCCTGGTTGGCCAGCGCGGCCACCTCGGGTGCCCAGAGCGGGTGGACGCGGGCACCGACCCGGGCCGCGACCGCGCGGACCAGCGCCGACTTCCCGGAGCCGGCCGGCCCGCCGAGCAGCACTCCCAACGAGATTGTGGTGCCCAGCCGACCCAGCACCTCCCGGTGGTGGAAGCCGAGGTCGAGCAGCTCGGTCAGCTCCTCGGCCTGGGCCCGCAGCCCCGGCAGCTCGTCGACGTCGGGAGCGTCGTCCTCCTCCGTCGGGCCGACGGCCGCACCGGCCGGAGCCTCAGCCGGCCGGCGCCCGCCGGGCCCTCCGGACGGCCGCTCCGCCGGGGGGAGTCGCCCGGGGATGGCGCCGTGGGTGGCCGGGCCGTGCTCCCAGCCGACCAGCGTGTCCATGGTGACCAGCGCGCCAGCGGTGGGCTCGACCGCGACCACGGTGAGCAGGGTGCTGGTCCAGGCGAACCCGACCGTGTTGGCGAGGCTGCGTCGGGCCGCCTCGATCAGGCTGCGTACTGAGGCGTCCGGCAGCACGTCCTGCGGCAACAGCGAGACGTCGTCGCCGGCGGTGACCACCTTGCCCAGCAGGGCGAGCCGGAGCATCTCCGGGCTGACCGCCGCGACCACCTCCACCGGCCCGGTCAGGGTGACCCGGCTCGCCGGGGTCAGCGGCACCGGAGTCACCCGCACCTGACCACCGTCGTGGAGGCCGAGGTTGCCCAGCGTCAGGTCGTCGGCGTACAGCAGGACGGGGCTCGCGCCCGGCTTGGCCGCCGCCACGATTCCGGCGGTCTCCCGTCGGCCGGCCAGCCGGACCGGGTCGCCGGGGCGCAGACCCAGCGCGGTCAGCACCTCCGGGTGCAGCCGGACGACGCCCCGCCGGGCGTCCAGCGCCGCCGGCCGCAGGCTGGCCGTGAGAGTCAGGTCGGGTTGCGCCACCGCCCGACCGTAGCCGCCGCCAGCCAGTCCCGCGGTCAGCGCCGGGGATCCAACTCGTCCAGCAGCGACGGGTCCCGCCGGATCAGCTCCGCCAGCCGGGCGGCCGGGTCCGGGGTCAGCCCATTCGGGCCGGGTGCCCAGGCCGGCACCGTCCGGCCGGACAGCGGCCAGGCCGGCGGCGGCTCCACCGGGGCCGCCGAGGGCTCCGGACCGACGGTGACGTGCGCGCCGTCCCAGGAGATCAGCAATGGGTACGTCCGCCCGGCGTGCTCGACGCGGACGGTCACCGCCAGCCCCGGGTGGGCGCCGACGACCTGGCGTACCGCCTCGGCCACCTCCTCGACCGGGCCCCAGCCGGCCACCTCGCCGGGAGTGTCCCGCCCCGCGTGCCGACCCGGCCCGGCGTTGCGGGCGTCGGTGCGGCCGTTCCCGAGGTCGGCCGGTGCGCCGGCCGGACCCGGCGGTGTTGCGTTCTCGGCACGGTCGTTGGCCCGCCGGCGCAGCGCCTCCTCGCGCCGGGCCAGCCGGGCCAGCGTCTCGTCCAGGTCGCCCCTCACCAGATCACACCCCTTCCCGCCACGGCCGGAGCCGGTCGGCTCAGGCCCTCCTGTCCCGGGTGGCCCGGTCCAGCGCACGATCCAGGACGACCAGCAGGGCGTCCCGCACAGAGAGCCGGTCCCGGGCGTCGAACTGCACCAGAGGTACATGATCTCCGATGGCCAGCGCCCAGCGGATCTCACCCAGCTCCAGGGCCAGCCGCCCGTCGAAGGCGTTGACCCCGACCACGAACGGCAGGCCGGCCCGCTCGAAGAAGTCGATGGCCGGGAAGCAGTCGTCCAGCCGGGCACTGTCGACCACCACCAGCGCGCCGAGCGCGCCCCGGGCGAGGTCGTCCCACATGAAGCCGAACCGGGCCTGCCCCGGAGTGCCGAACAGGTACAGCTTCAGGCTTCGGTCGATGGTCACGCAACCGAAGTCCATCGCCACGGTGGTGGTGGTCTTGGCCGACCGGCCGCCGGGGTCGTCCACACCGATTCCGGCGCTGGTCATCTCGGCCTCGGTGGTCAGCGGCGCGATCTCGGAGATCGCCCAGACCGTGGTGGTCTTGCCCACCCCGAACCCGCCGGCAATCAGGATCTTGACCGGGACGGGCGGCGCGGCCGGCGGCCGGTGGGCCGGTGGTGGCGTCGACCCGGTGCTGGTCGGCAGCCGGTACGGCGGAGGTGGCGCGGCCGGTGGCTGCCCGGTGCGCCCGAGTGCGGGGCCGATGCCCGGCGAGGTGCCGTAGCGGGCGGCGGCGCTGTTGCCGACGAGTCCCCCGAGCGGGGCGACCGGCCATTCAGGAGATCGCACGGAGTCCATCAATCACTCGCAGGATGAGGTCGGGGTCGAAGGCGTTGTCGGCGTCGGTGACGTGCACATCCAGGTGCCCGGCGGCGCGCAGGTCGCCGACCAGGACCCGGGTTACGCCGAAGTGCAGCCGCGTCCGGGCCGAGAGCTCGGCCACCGAGATCGGCTCGGCGCAGAGCGCGATGATCGCCTGGAGCTCTGGTGCGAGTGGGACGGCCGGCGGGGCGATCCACGGACCGGTGTCCGGACGGATGGTCACCTGCGTCTCCAGCCCGATCGCCGGGTCCGCGCCCGCCACCCGTCCGGAGGTCAGCACGAACGGCCGGGGACCGGCCGGCCAGCCGTCACCCGCCTCCGGCGCTGGTTCCGCGGACCCGCCGCCGTCGGTGGAGGGCGCCGTGCGCAGGTAGGGACGGATCCGGGCCCCGGGCCCCGGATCCGGATCCTCACCTGCGACGTCGCGGGTCATTGCTGGACGGCGTTCTTCAGCTCGACGATCAGCCGCGGCGTGAGGGCGCCGCCGGCCCGTCCGGCGAAGAGCGTCATCTCGTACGCGACGGTGCCCAGGTTCGCCGACCGGTCCGCGACCACGCCGAGCACGGAACCACTGCTGATCGCGCTGATCAGCAGGTAGCCGTCGGCCATGTCGACGATGACCCGGTTGAGGCCGCCGAGGGCGTACCAGCTGGCCGCCCCGCCGGCGAGGCTGGTCATGCCGGAGACCACGGCGGCCAGCCGTTCCGCGTTGGACCGGTCCTTGATGGCCGACATGGCCATCAGCAACCCGTCCGAGGAGACCGCTATCGCCTCCAGCACCCCGGCCGTGCTGGAGGTGAAGGAGTCCAGCAGCCAGTTGAACGTGCGGGCCTCCGGGCTGAGGTCCCCGGCGCTGCCGGACTGGCTCTGGTGGTCGACGTTGTCGTGCAGGAAGGGGCTGGTCACTGGGCTGATCCTTCTTCGTTCCGGCGGTCTGGGCTGACTTCGCGGAGAGCGCGGGCGACGCCCGCCTCGAAATCGGTGATGAGATCGCGAACCTCGGCCGGGTCGCCGAGGTGCGGTCTGGTCGGCGGGGAGGGCGGGGTGGCGGTGACGTTCGCCCCGGGCACCCGCCGGCTCAGCCGGGGCCGGCCCGGCGTCGCCCCGGTCGGGCCGGCGCTGTCGGCCACCGTGGGGGCGAGACTCCCCGGAGTGGCGGGCAGGTCGACCGTCACGCTCGGGTGGCCGTTGCCGGCGGCGGCGCCGAGCTCCGCCCGTCGTACGCCGGATTGGAACGCCTCGACGAGCGCGCGGGCGGCTGCCGGGTCGGCGCCTGTGGCGTCCACCGGGCCGACCGGCGCGGAAGCGGCGGGCAGGTTGGCCCCGGGCACCCGCTGCCGGACCCGTGGGCCGGTCGGGGTGTCCGAAGGTCCCGGGCCCTCCGGTGCCGGCGCCGGTACGGTGCGGCCCGGGTGGCGGATGCCGGCGGCGGCAATGCCCGGGCCGCCACCGGTCGCCCCACGCCCCGGTCGTCGGGGCAGGCCCGAGTCGGTGGTGGGGAGGTCGACCGGTGCGGATGGCTTCGTGTTGGCGCCCGGTTCCCCGGTGCCGAACGCGTCCCAGGACGCACCGGACTCCAGGCTGCGGGTGGCCCGGCTGAGCACGTCCGAGTCGAAGCCGGCCGGTGCCGCGGTGGCCGTGAGGGACCGTGCGCCCCGGCTGTGGCCGAGCGCGGCCGGCGAGCGCCGATCCCGGTCCGGCACGGTGGCCCGGGCGACGGTGGCCCCGGCCCGGTCGGCGCGGCGCAACACCAGCGACGCCGGTGGGATCTCCAGTTGGGCGGTCACCCCGCCGCCGTCGGTGGCGGTCAGGCTCACCGCCCAGCCATGGCGGCGGGCCAACCGGCCCACCACGAAGAGGCCGAGCACCTCGGTCGGCGCCAGGTCGAGCCGTTCCCGCCGGGTGAGCCGTGCGTTCTCCTCGGCCAGCCGTTGCTCCGTCATCCCGATGCCGCGGTCCACCACAGTGATTCGGGCACCGAGCCCAGACGTCTCACCGGCCACCAGCACCCGGGTGTGCGGCGGGGAGAAGATGGTGGCGTTCTCCATCAGCTCGGCCAGCGCCAGAACGAGGTCGCCGACGACGGCCGGCGCGGCCGAGATGCCCGCCGGCACCCGCACCTCCACCCGGGTGTAGTCCTCGATCTCGCCGAGCGCCAGCCGGACCACGTCGGCCAGCGGCACCGGCGCGGTGTGCGCGTCCGCCCCGGCCGAGCCGGAGAGCACCACCAGGCTGCCGGCGTTGCGCCGCAGCCGGCTGGAGATGTGGTCGAGCCGGTACAGGTGCTCCAGCCGGCCCGGGTCCACCTCCTGCTGCTCCAGCCGGTCGATCAGGGCGAGCTGCCGGCCCACCAGGTTCTGGGTACGCCGGCCGACGTGGCCGAACATCTGCGCCACGTTGCGCCGGCCGGCGACCTGCCGTTCGACCAGCCGGGCCGCGGTGCTCTGCACCCGGTCGAAGGCCCGGGCCAGGTCGCCGATCTCGTCGTTGGCGCGGATGTCCACCGGATCCAGACGGACCGGCTGGGCGCTCTCCGCCTCGTCGTCGGTGACCCGGACCAGCTCCGCCTCGGCGACCCGGGCGACCCGGTCGGCGGAGCGGGTGAGCCGGGTCAACGGCCGGGCCACCGTACGGGCGACGGCCGTGCTGAGCAGCACCACGATCGCCAGGATCAGCGCCGCGGCGCCTCCGACGAGGTACGCGGCGATCAGCGCCCGCCGCTGCTCGGCGGTCACCTCGGCGAGTACGTCGGCGACCAGCTTCTTCTCGACGAACTGGCCGAGCCCGATCATCGAGCGGACGGACGGGAAGAGCACGTCCAGTGGAACGTCGCGGATCGCACCGGCCGGGTCCCGGGCGCTGGTGACCAGGAAGTCGGGGCTGGTACGGGCTGCCACGGCCACGTCGTTGAGCCGGGCCACCGTCAACTGTTCGGGCGTGATCAGACTGCGGAAGCGCTGGTTGTCCACCTGGAGGGCGGCCATGCACGCCACGTACCCGGCGCTGGCCTGCGCGCTGCCGGTCGCCTTGACCAGCACGATCAGGGTGGCGCAGGCGCCCAGCCCCTCGTCGGCGCGCAGCAGCCCGTCCAGGGCCAGCACCTGGCGGCCCGGCCGGGTGTCGGTGTCCACGCTGAACGCCAGCCGCAGCGACTCGATCATCCCTCGGTTGACCGGGCCGAACGCGTCCATCACCTGGGTGGGGCTCGCAGCGCGGGCAAGGACGGCGGTCCGCAGGTCGATGAGGCTGGACACCCCGTACAGGGCGTGGTCGACCTGGTCGGTCAGCGCGTCGCTTCCCCCGGCCCGCAGGTCGGCGACACGGTCGTCCACGTCGGCGGTCTTGCGGACCAGTTCGGCGCGTTCCACCCGGCCGAGCAGGAAGCCGACCGAGAGGATGCGTTCCTGTTGGAGGTCCTGCACCAGGCTGCCGACCCGGCTGGCGAGCCGCACCCGCTCGGCGATGTCGCTGGCGCGCTGCGCCGCGTCCACCCGGTCGAGCACCGCGGGCACGGCGAGGCCGACCATGCTGAGCAGGGGGATCACCACGAGCAGCGCGAGCTTGCCGCGGATCCGGAGCCTACCGAGCAGCATCTGACGGCCCCCACTGGGCGGATTCCGGGTCGCGGGTCGCGCCCACCGGTTGCAGTGGCCGCGGGTCAGCGGACCGTCCGGTGCGGATCGCCGGTTGCCAGGCGTCGCCCGATGGCGGGATGTCGCGGCTCTCCATGGGCGGTACGGGCATCGCGGCCCGGCGACGGGCCCGACGGCCGACGGCGACCAGCAGCGCGGCGAGCCAACCCAGCAGCAGCACGGCGGCGACCCCGGCGCCGGTTGCCAGCCAGCGGTCCCGGTCCAGCCGGTCGATCCGTTCGACCAGCAGGGCGTCCAGTTCGCTGAGGATGACCGGCTGGAGCCGGAGGGCGGCCGTGTGCGTGTCGAGCCGGGCGGCGGCCAGCCGGCCCGGGTCAACCGTTCCGGTGCCGGGGACCGGGGCGGAGTACGCGGCCAGCGCCTCCACCGAGCGCTGGTAGGTGTCCAGCGGGGTCAGCACGTTCGCGCCCAGGTCGGTGCTCTCCGAGCTGTCCACCGCGGAGCGCAGGTTGTCGACCAGGTCGGTGGCGGGCGCCAGGGCGGCCACCCGCAGGCCGGTCAGCTCGATCAGGCTGCGGGTCTGCTCGGCGGCCGGCCGGCGAGGGGCGAGCGTGCCCAGGTCGGCGAGCCGGCCGGCGAACACCACCGCCTCGGGCAGCTCCTGGCCGGCGCTGTCCTGCAGGAAGAAGGAGTCGGCACCCGGGTCGCGTACCAGCCCCGAGCTTTCCCGGACCTTGCGATGCAGGGCCAGCAGCAGATCGGTGACCTCGCCGTACGCGGTGTAGGCGGACTCCGGGTCGGTGGGGCTGCGTTCGCGCAGCGCCTCCAGTTTGGCCCGCAGACCGGCCCAGCGTTCCTGGCTGCGCAGCTCGGTGCCGATCCGGGCGTCCACCGCCGCGGCGTCCTCGACCGCGCGGGTCAGCGCCTCGCCGGTGGCGGGGCGGCCGTTGACCGCGGCGGACTGGGCCTCGACCAGGGCGTCGGTGACCGGGGCGAGGGCGCTGAGGTACTGCACGCCGAGCCGCTCCCGGGCGGCCAGGTCGCGGTTGTCACCGGTCTGCCGCCAGGTCTGCGTGAGGAGCAGACCCACCGGCGCCAGCAGCGCCGCGACGAGTAGCAGCGGCAGCACTCGGCCCCACATGGACGGCCGTCGACGGGCCCGTGGCGCGGGGACTGTCATGTGTGTGTCTCCTCCGGCGTCGGGCGGGGGCTCGGCGCGGTGTCGGGTTCGCCGACGAGTCCCGTGCACCGGACCGGAAAACTAGCCGAATCGTCCGTTGCCGAACGGTTGCCGGTGAGTCAGGTTTGCGTCAGTTCGAGCGATGTCACCGTTCGTCCGTGTTGCCGGCACGTTGCGTCCCATCGGCGGGTGTGACATGAAGGGATCGAGGTGGATATCCGCCGAAGATCGGAATTCACGTGATCCGAACTCAACTCACTGTGCCGCGTCTGACGGTGCGCGGTCGCACCTGGCCGAACCGCCGATCGGGGCAACCGGACGGACGTACGGCGGATCTCAGCCAACGCTCAGCCGGCGGCCCGTACCGTGTGCCGCATGAGATCGCCGTCGCCGGCCGCGTGGTTCCGGCGTGCCCTGCCCACCCGCCGCCGAGCGATCGCCGCAGCGGCTGTCGTCGTGCTCCTGGTGGCCGCCGTGACCTGGGCGGTGTGGCCGCGGGGATCGGGTGTACGCACCGAGAGCGGGATGCTCACGGTCCGCTCCGGACCGGCCGGCGACCAGCCGGTGGACCTGGACACCACCTTCTACCTGCCGACCGACGCCTCGTCCGATCACCAGGTGCCGGCGGTGCTGCTGGCGCACGGGTTCGGCGGCACCAAGGAGTCGGTGCGCTCCGACGCGGAGGAGTTCGCCGGGCGCGGCTACGCGGTGCTCACCTGGACCGCGCGGGGCTTCGGCCGCAGCGGCGGCGAGATCCACCTGGACAACCCGGACTACGAGGTACGCGACGCGCAACGGCTGCTGGACTGGCTGGCCGCCCGGCCGGAGGTGCGCGCCGACGGTGCTGGCGACCCGAAGGTCGGCGTGGTCGGCGGCTCGTACGGCGGCGGGTTGGCGCTGCTGCTGGCCGCCCAGGACCGCCGGGTGGACGCGATCGTCCCCATGATCACTTGGAACGACCTGTCCCGGGCGTTCCTGCCGGAGAGCACCGGCGGGGCGCCGACCGAGGGCGTCTTCAAGAAGGGCTGGGCCGGTCTCTTCTTCGGCGGAGGCGGCAACGTGGGCTCCGGCCCGGCCGGGTTCTCCGGCGGGACCGCCGCCCAGCCGCAGGGCGCGCCGGCGTCCGCCGGCCCACCCAGCCCGGGGCCGGGCGCCGGCCCGGGTACCGGTCCCGGTGGCGCTCCGGCGGGTGCCGCCGACCCGTCCTGCGGCCGGTTCGCCGCCGACGTGTGTGCCGCGTACCTGCGGATCGCCACCACCGGTCGGGCCGACCAGGCCGCCGTGGACCTGCTGCGCCGGTCCAGCCCGGCGGGCGTGCTGGACCGCATCAAGGCGCCCACCCTGCTTGTGCAGGGCGAGGCGGACACCCTCTTCCCCCTCGGTGAGGCGGACGCGAACGCCCGGGGCATCGCCGCCAGCGGCACCCCGGTACGCGTCGCCTGGTTCACCGGCGGGCACGACGGCGGCAGTGGACCCCGCTCGGACGAGGACCGGGTGAAGTTCCTGACCGTCCAGTGGCTCGACCACTACGTCAAGGGCGAGGGCGACCCGCCCGGTGACGACTTCACCTGGTCGCGGATCGCCGGCTTCGACGCGCTCGACCGGGGTCTGGTCGCCACCGGTTTCCGCCGCGCCGACTACCCGGGCCTGACCGGCAACGCCCGCCGGGAGGTGGCGGTCACCGGCCCGGCGCAGCCGATCGCGAACCCGCCGAACGGCAATCCGGCCGCCATCTCCTCGGTGCCGTTCGCCGGCGGGCTCGCCTCGCTGCTGGACGGGGTGGCCGGCGACGTGCCGGGCCAGCACGCCCGGTTCGAGTCGAAGCCGCTGGCCGACGCGGTCGACGTGGCGGGCACGCCCACTGTCACCCTGCGGGCCGCCTCACCGACCGGCGAGGCGGTGCTCTTCGTCAAGCTCTACGACGTCGACAAGGACGGCGCGGCCACCCTGCCGAACGGGCTGGTCGCCCCGGTCCGGCTCACCGGCCTGCCGCAGCGGGTGCAGGACGCCCGCCCGGTCACCGTGACGCTGCCCGGGATCGTCCGCCGGGTCGAGGCCGGGCACCGGCTGCGCGTCGTCGTGGCGACCTCCGACCAGGCGTACACCACGCCGGCCCAGCCCACCGTCTACACGGTGGCGGCGGACGGCGCGGTCAGCCTGCCCACGGTCAGCGGGGAACCGATCCCCACCACGGCGACGATCTGGCGCTGGGTGCTCGCCGGCCTGCTCGCCGCCATCGTGATCGGGCTCGTCGTGGTCGTGGCCGTGGTCCGCCGCCGGCACCGCCGGCAGGACCGCTCCGTGCACCCGGAGTACGCGGGCACGCCGCTGGCCGTGCGCCGGCTGCGCAAGGAGTACGCGGACGGCTTCGTCGCGGTGTCGAACGTGGACTTCGAGGTGCACCCGGGCCAGGTGGTGGGTCTGCTCGGGCCGAACGGCGCCGGCAAGACCACCACCCTGCGGGTGCTTATGGGGTTGACCCAGCCGACCGCCGGGGAGATCTACGTCTTCGGTCGCCGGCTGGTGCCCGGCTCGCCGGTACTGTCCCGGATCGGCGCGCTGGTGGAGGGCCCCGGTTTCCTGCCGCACCTGTCGGGTCTGGACAACCTGAAGGCGTACTGGCGGGCCACCGGGCGGCCGTGGGAGGACGCGCAGTTCGACGCGGCGCTGGAGATCGCCGGGCTGGGCGACTCGGTGCACCGGAAGATCAGGAACTACAGCCACGGGATGCGCCAACGGCTCGCCATCGCCCAGGCCATGCTTGGTCTTCCCGAGCTGCTGGTGCTGGACGAGCCCACCGACGGGCTCGATCCGCCGCAGATCGCCGAGATGCGCCGGGTGCTCCAGCGGTACGCCACGGACGGCCGGGCGGTGCTGGTCTCCAGCCACCTGCTGGCCGAGGTGGAGCAGACCTGCACGCACGCGGTGGTGGTGAACAAGGGCCGGATCGTGGCGTCCGGGCCGGTGGAGGAGATCGTGGGCGAGTCGCCGAGCGTCCTCTTCGACGTCACCGACCCGGTGGCGGCGCGGGCGGTGCTGGACCGGCTGCACGGGGTCCGGGTCCTGCCGGAGAGCGACGGTCAGCTGGTGGTCGACACCAACGGCACGGCCCGCAGCGACGTGGTGGCCGAGTTGGTGCGCGCCGGTATCGGGGTGGACCGGGTGGTGCCTCGGCGGCGCCTGGAGGACGCGTTCCTCGCCCTGGTGGGCGAGAACTCTCGGGGAAGCGGTGACCGGTGATGGCTGTTACTGACGCGGGTGAGGCCCGCGGTTATCGGCCGTCGGCCACCATGCCGTTCGGCGCGGAGTTCCGCCGGCAGGCGTCGCGGCGGAGGACCCAGCTGGCGCTCGGGTTCATGGTGCTGCTGCCGCTGATCATCCTGGTCGCCTTCCAGTTCAACTCGGGCGGCGACGACGACAACGGCAACAACGAGTTCGCCAGCCTGGTCGACCTGGCCACGTCCGGCGGGCTCAACTTCACCCTGTTCTCGATCTTCGTGTCGGCGTCGTTCCTGCTCGTGGTCGTCGTCGCGCTGTTCTGCGGCGACACGGTGGCCAGCGAGGCGAGCTGGGGCAGTCTGCGCTACCTGCTGGCGATCCCGGTGCCCCGGGCCCGGCTGCTCGCCGTGAAGCTGGTGGTCGCGCTCGCGTACTCCGGGCTGGCCCTGCTGTTGCTGGCCGGCACCGCACTGGCCGCGGGCACCCTGCGATACGGCTGGTCGCCGCTGCGCAGCACGGTCGCCGCCGAGCTGGAGCCGACCGAGGGGCTGCTCCGCCTGCTGGCCGTGCTCGGCTACCTGGCGGTCGTGCTGCTGGCGGTGGCCGGCCTGGCGTTCCTGCTGTCGGTGACCACGGACGCCGCGCTGGGCGCGGTGGGCGGCGCGGTGCTGCTCTGGATCCTGTCCAGCATCCTGGACCAGATCACCGCCCTCGGCGCGCTGCGTGACTTCCTGCCCACCCACTTCAGCACCGCCTGGCTGGGGCTGCTCTCCACCCCGGTGCAGACCGACGACGTGGTGCGCGGCTGCATCTCGGCGATCAGCTACGCGACGCTGTTCTGGGGACTGGCGTTCTGGCGCTTCACCCGCAAGGACATCACCTCATAGCCGGCTGTCCGGTGTTGGCGGCGGCGGCGGCGGCGGGGCCGGCCGGGTCGGTACCGGCGTGTACGGGTCGGCCTTCTTCCAGGCGCTGACGCCGATCCGGCCGGTGTTGCCCACGTCGATCGGGCCGTCCGGGTCGACGTCCTCGGCGGGCTGCCCGGCGGCGGGGGCGACCCGCAGGTATTCCCCGTTGGTGGCCACCACCGTCGAATCGGTGACCAGGTTGCGCCAGAGCACCACGGCGGTGGCCCGTTCCCCGGCTTGCAGGGTGACCTCCCGGGGCGGCTGGTCGAAGCCCGGCGTGATCCCCTTCGCCCCGGGCAGCACGCGCAGGATGATCAGCTTGCGGTCCTCGTCCAGCACCCGCGGCGCCGGGTATCCCTTGACCCGGTAGGGGCGGTCACCGCAGTTGACCAGCTCCAGGCCGAGGGCGCGCAGCCCCATGGCGGCGTCCGATCCGGTCGACCGGATCCGGACGCCCGATTCGGGGCACCAGAACGGCGGGCTGACGTACGCCGACGGTGTCGGACTCGCCGCGGTGGTGAGCCCGGGCCGCGCGTTCGGGCCGTCCCCGGCCTGGCCCCGATGGTCGGCGGGAGCGCATGCGCCGACCAGGAGAACGGTCAACGCCGCCGCGCTGGGGATGGTGCGCCGTGCTGCCGTGCCGCGGGAAGCCATTCGATCATCCTCACCCATCCGAGCGTCCCGTCGCCGCCCGGCCCGGCCCGGCTCCTGGTGTGCCTTTGGAGCTGAATCGTTTGGGACATCGCCGCCGGGGTCAGGTGACACCGGCCTGGTGAGCCACTTCGTTCCGCCGACATCTCGGTAACCACAGGACCTGGACGCCGCAACGTCGGCGATACGGAGTGGATCATGCAGGGAGTCGCCCAGGCCCGCGAAGCCGCCGCTCTGGCGATGTCGTAAACGACTCAGCTCCAAAGCGCTCGGATGGTGCGTGCCCATCCGGCGCGCAGCGCGCGGGCGTCGTCGCAGCGCGCGAGGCTGACGTGGCGTCAGGCCGGTGGGCGGGGGGCGAGGACCGCGTCCAGCAGGCCGGGGTAGAGGCGGTCCAACTCCTCGCGGCGGAGGCGGACGTAGCGGCTGGTGCCGGCGGCCCGGGTGCGGGTCAGGCCGGCCTCGCGCAGCACCTTCAGGTGGTGACTGCGGGTCGCCTTGGAGACGCCGATCTCGAAGGTGTTGCAGGCGTACTCGCCGCCCTCGGCGAGCGCCCGCACGATCTGTAGTCGTACGTCGTCGGCGAGCGCGGCCAGCACGGCGGTGACCGGCACGGCGGCCAGGTCGGGTTCGTGCAGCTCCATGTGACCAGTGTAACCGTTGTTCGACAATTGTCGAACAACGTCCTAGGGTCGGTGCCGTTGGTTCGACGATACTCGAACATAGGAGCTGACGATGCGATCCCGCGCCGCCGCCTACCCGCTGCTCGCCGTGCTCAGTTGGGGAGCGATGTTTCCGATCCTGGCCAGCGCGCTGACCTGGGTCGACCCGCTCAACCTGACCACCGCCCGCTACCTGCTGGCCGCAGTCATCCTGGTCGGCGTCCTGCTGCTCCGCGAGGGCGCCGGCGCGCTGCGGCTCGGCGGGCGGGCGGTCGAGGTGGCGGTGCTCGGCGTGGTCGGCTTCGCCGGCTTCAACGTGCTCACCAACCTGGCGCTCGGGCACGCCGCACCGCAGCTGGTCGCCCTCTTCGTGGCGACCACCCCGGTCATCACCCAGTTGGTCCGCTGGGTCCGCGACGGCGTACGCCCGAAGCCGCTCCTGCTGGCCCTCTCCCTGGTGGCGCTTCTCGGCGTCGGCCTGGTGATCACGCGCGGGAGCCTGGCCGGGCTCGGTCAGTTCGGCCTCGGCGGTCTGATGATGGTCGGCGCGGTGCTCGGCTGGGCGATCTACACCCACGGCGCCAGCCGGTTCGACGGCTGGTCGCCGCTGCGTTACACCACCCTCACCGCGCTCACCGGCACGGCCGCCATGCTCGCCGCGAGCGTGTTCGCCGACGGCGTCGGCTGGCAGCACGCGCCGGCCCCCGCCGACCTGGTGGCGGTCGCGCCGCAGTTGGCGTACGCCGTGATCCTGGGCGCCGTGGTCGCGGTGCTGGCCTGGAACACCGGCGTGCAGCGGCTCGGTACCGCCAACGCCGCGCTGTTCATGAACCTGGTCCCGGTGACCACCTTCGCGGTGCAGATCGCCCGTGGCTACCGGCCGGTCGGGATTGAGCTGGCCGGGGTGGCGCTCACCATCGCCGCCCTGGTCGCCGCCAACGTGGCGACCCGCGCCCGCACCGCCCCCGCATACCAGGCGACCGCCGTCGCCGACCGGGTGGCGGTCGTCGACCCGGTCGCGGTGGTGAACCGCTAGCTAGGCCGGCCGGGTCAGTTCGACGGCGACCAGACCGGGGACGCGGTTCAGCACGATCAGGTAGTCGCCGACCTGACCCTCCTCCCGCTCGGGCTGGGCACCCCCGCTGGTGGTGATCCGGCGGTCCAGCCAGGCGTCGAGGCTGTCGCGGTCCGTGCCGGCGGCGAGGGCCCCGAGGGCACAGTCGTCGATGAACCGCCGCCCCTCGCTGGTGAGCGGCCGACCGCCCGGTCCACTGGCCCCGCAGTACACGCGGCGTAGCCGCTTCTCCTGGTCGAGAAACAGCGTCACCTGGCGGGTTCCGCCGGCCGGGTCGCCGGCCGTGCCACTCTGGCGGGTCGCCGAGCCGAAGTACGGATTGGTGTAGACCCGCAGCTTCCACCGCTGTGTCAGCCGTCTCATCAGCGCCTGCGGATCGACGCCGGGCAAGACCGTGTCGCCGTTGTCGAAGGGTGAGCGGGTCGGCGCCGGCTTGTCCCCGTCCACAGCGGCGCCAGGCGCCGCGGGGGCCTCCGCGGTCGGCGCACCGGTGCCCGGCCCGACCGCGCCCGGGGTGCCGGGGGCGGCAGCGCCGCCGCTCGGCGTGTTCCGCTCGGCACCGCGCCGTACCGGCGGGTCGGAGGTCTGCCGGGCGACGACGACCGCCGTGGTGACCAGGGCCGCGATGGCGAGCACGAGAGCCAGCCACCACAACGGTCGCCGACGCCGGTGCTGTTCTGGAGGGTCGGCCGCAGGGTGCGCGGTGGCGTGCTCAATGGTCATGCGGTTGCCACCATGCCCCACCATGCCCGATCCCCGTTTCATCCGCCCCGCCGAGCCGTCGGGGTGCGCTCGATGTCTATCACGAGACATCGACAGACTCAAGTCTGTCGCGGCCACCGACGGTGAGGCTAGCGTGACCCAAGGTTTCGTCCTTTCGCTCACGGGGGTGTACAGGTGCGACTACGTCTGCATGCGGTTTTTGCCGCGCTCGTCCTGATGGCGAGCGCGGGCACGGTGGTCCAGGCCACCCCGGCCCAAGCGGCCGTCAACTGCAACGGTTGGAAGTGCGACGGCCGATGGCCCGGCGAGGAGGGTTGTCGAGCCGATCAGGTCGCGGTCAAACAGGTCGCGATGGACCACCTCGGCGGAGGGCAGGCGACCATCTACCGGTCACGGGCCTGCGGGGCCGCCTGGGCCGACTTCGACTTCACCACGGCGCCGGACTACTCGTGGCTCTTCCTGCACCTCTGGGCGCAGCCCGCCTATGGCGGGAAGGGCAGGATCATCCGTAACGGGTCCGGCCAGCACAACACCCTCGTCGCCGGCACCACCAAGACGTACCGGACGGTCCTGGTCAGCTGGGACAACTCGGTGAAGCTGTGCTTCGGTGACGGCTACCAGATTCCCGGCAACGAGTACGACCCGGACCCGGACACGACAGGCGACGGTCCGTCGGGAGCGTGTTCCACATGGCAGTGAACGTGTCGATCCTCCGAACTCGCCGCCGCCCGAAGGGGTCCCCCATGCTCGCCTCGCGCCTGCGGGCCGTCCTGGCAACCATCGCGCTCACCGCGAGTGTGACCGTCGCGCCCCAGACCGCCTCCGCCGCCCCCACCCCGTCCACACCCGACGCCGGCCGGCAGGCCGCCGTCACCGACCCCGCCCGCGTTCTCGGTGACGACTGGAAGTCGTCCTCCGACGTCCTGGTCACCGGATCGGGCGACACCGACGGTTTCCACCTCTACATTGCCCGGGAGAAGGACGCCTTCGCCTGGTCGCGGTTGGCGACCCTGAACGGCGGGCGGACCGAGGCCGGCGCCTGGACCGGCTACGTCTGCCTGACCGGTTCCGGCCGGTACGCCGCAGTGGTCTACGCGCCGGTCATCGCCACCAACAAGCCGGACCAGGTCAGCGCGGGGGCGCACGCGGCCGTGGTCGACGTCCGCACCGGCGTCGCCCGGCAGGTCGCCCACGACGTGCAGCTCAGCTATTTCAACCCGGGCTGTGGGCCGGACGACCGCGTCCTGCTCACCCGGGCCATCGGCCGGGACCAGCAGCAGACGGATCTGCTGACGGTGGACGCGGTCGCCGGCAAGGTCCTGACCACCCGGCGGGTGCAGGCGCAGCTCACCAATCCGGCGCCCGGGCCGGGCGGCGACTACGGCGTCATCCGCGGCGAGGTCGTCCGGGTCGCCAAGAACGGCCGGCCGACCGTGGTCGCGCGGCCGGGCGGCCAGCCCTACGGGCTGCGGGCCACGGCCGACGCCGCCCTCGACCTGGTGACGCTCAAGTCGGAGGGCGGCGTCGAGCGATCGGCCGCCTACCGGCATCGGGCTGGCGGACTGACCCATCTCGGCACCTCGCCCGGCAAGCAGCTCGAACTGTTCGGCCTGGCAGAGGGACGCAACGCGCTGGTCGGGGACGTGACCGGGATAGCCGTTGGCGCCGCCCGCGACCTGCAGCTGCTGAGCAGCAGCCGACCCGCCCAGGGCGTGTCGCGGCAGGGGCACCTCGTCGTGCAGGGGATGTCGGTCGAGCAGACGCGGGAGCGCATGGCGGGCCGGCGGGCGGCAGCTGGCGTTCTGCGGGTCACGGTCGAGTCGCCCGTCAGCGGCGAGACACGGTCGGGCACTGTGCGATCCGAGCGCCGGGCTCCCGCCGACGTGGCTCGGCCGACCTTCACCGGTCCCACGGCGGCCGCCCTGCTGGACGACCTGCCGCCGATCACCGATCCGGGCGACCCGAAGTGCGCGATCGGCCGCAACGACCTGTTCACCCAGGTTCTGCAGCCCAGTGCCAATCAGGTCGAATGGGCCGTCGATCGGGCGGCCAACGGTGTGCTGACGATCGATCGGTCCATTCCGGGCACCGGCGGAACCTACAAGCCGCAGGTGATGTTCAAGAAGCCGACGAACGCCCCGAACGTGCCGGCACAGCTGATGCTGGCGATCCTCGCGCAGGAAACCAACCTGGCCCAGGCGTCGTGGCACGCCGTGCCCGGGGACGCGGGTAACCCGCTGATCTCGGACTACTACGGTCACCGGGCCCACGAGGAGGACATTCGTATCATCGACTACTCGTCGGCCGACTGCGGCTACGGCATCTCCCAGGTGACCGACGGCATGGCCAGGGGCCAGACCACGTACAACTCGTTCCAACAGCAGGCCATCGCGATGGACTACCAGGCCAACATCGCCGCCGGCATGGCGATCCTGCAGGCGAAGTGGCTGGAGGTGGCGCAGACCCAATCCATGGTCAACAACGGCAACCCGGCCTTCATCGAGAACTGGTACCTGGCCGTGTGGGGCTACAACTCCGGCGTGTACCAGAACACCGGCGGCCCGTACGGCGTCGGCTGGTTCAACAATCCGGCCAACCCGCAGTACAAGGCGAACAGGGACCCGTTCCTCCGGGTTGACAAGGACGACGCGAGCCACCCGGCCGACTGGTCCTACCCGGAAAAGATTATGGGGTGGGCGGAGGTGCCGCAGTGGCAGTGGATCGACCCGCTGACGAAGTACCTGACGCCGGCCTTCGGCGCCGGTTCCAACAACCAGCTTCAGTTGCCCGGTCGCTACCAGTTCTGCGGGACGGTCAACTACTGCACTCCCAACGTCGCCAGCCCGTGCCCGTCCGACAACTCGAACTGCTGGTGGCACGGCACGACGAGCTGGAGCGACGGGTGTGCCGCCAAGTGCGCCAGGGAGCGGTTGGCGTACTCGCTGAGCTCGTCCGAGCCACCGCTGTTGCGGGTCTACCCGACCGCCTGCACGCCGTTCAAGGCCGACATCGGCACGGTCGCCGCAGTCATCGACGACACCAACGGGGACTCCAGCTTGAACCGGTTGGGGTGCGCACCGCAGCCCCGGGGCGGCAAGTTCACGCTGCGTACCGGCAGCCCCTTCGGGTCGTACGCGGCCCTGCACGGGCAGGTGGACCTGCACCAGGTCGGTGCCGGCTACCTGGGGCACACCTGGTTCACCCACTCGTACGACGGTGACTCCGGCGGCAGCGAGGAGTTCAAGCGTCACCGGGTGCTCGGCACCTGGACGACGGATCTGCCGTCGGACGACTACGAGATCGTCGTTCACCTGCCGTCGCACGGCGCCAACGAGCAGGTCGACTACATCATCTCGCAGGGCGACGGAGGTGCCGGGGGTTCCGATCACCAGATCGTCTGCTCGATCGACCAGAACTCCGCGAACTGGGAGGACAAGTGGGTGTCGCTGGGGTGGACCTGGCTCTACCCGGGAGCCAAGGTCCAACTCGACAACATCGTCGCGGGCGCGGAAGGCACGGTTGACGTGGCGTACGACGCCATCGCCTTCGTCAACGTTCCCGGTTACGCCAACGGCCGCGATTGCGGAGACCCCTACCCGGGGAACTGACGCACGGCACGGTGGCCGGGGTGCGGCGGCTCGCCCGGGCCACTGTTCACCACGCGGGACGCGCGTGAGCGCCCTGCGTGGTGATGCGTAAACTCGGCGGCACAACTGAATACCTCATCCAGAGGGGCTGAGGGATACGGCCCGACGACGCCCCGGCAACCACCCCGCGCGCTCACCGCTGAGCGCCCCGCGGGGCAGGTGCCAATTCCGTCCCCGCCGCACCGTGCGATGCGGGGAAAGATGAGAGGACCCTCGACATGACGTCGACGCTCGCCGCCTCCGGCATCGACACCTCCGCCAGCCCCGCCCGCGCTCTGGTCTGCCGTGCCTGTTCGGCCCGCTACCCGCTCGCCGCCCAGCACGCCTGCTACGAGTGTTTCGGCCCGCTGGAGGTCGACTACGACGCCGCAGCCCTGGCTACTGTCACCCGTGAGCAGATCGAGGCCGGCCCGGACAACATCTGGCGGTACGCGGCGCTGCTGCCCGCCGGTCAGGACCCGTCCACCCGCGTCACACTGAACCCGGGGCTCACCCCGCTGGTGGCGGCCCCGCACCTCGCCGCCGAGCTGGGCATCACCGCGCCGCTCTGGGTAAAGGACGACAGCGCCAACCCGACCCACTCGTTCAAGGACCGGGTCGTCTCGGTGGCGCTCACCGCCGCCCGGGCACTCGGCTTCACCCGGTTCGCCTGCGCCTCCACCGGCAACCTGGCCAACTCGGTGGCCGCGCACGCCGCCCGCGCCGGGGTGCCCTCGGTGGTCTTCATCCCCAGCGACCTGGAGCAGGGCAAGGTCATCACCACCGCGGTCTACGGCGGCGACCTGGTCGCCATCGACGGCTCGTACGACGATGTGAACCGGCTCTGCGGTGAGCTGGTGGAGACCGACGAGTTCGAGGACACGGCCTTCGTCAACGTCAACGTCCGGCCGTTCTACGCCGAGGGCTCCAAGACACTCGGCTACGAGGTGGCCGAGCAGCTCGGCTGGCGGATCCCGGCCCAGGTGGTCATCCCGATGGCCAGCGGCGAGCTGCTCACCAAGATTGACAAGGCGTTTTCCGAGCTGGTCGAGGTCGGTCTGGTCGAGGCGCCGGCCGGCGGCTGGAAGGTTTTCGGTGCACAGTCCGCCGGTTGCAACCCGATCGCCACCGCCCTGCACGCCGACACCGACACGATCACCCCGGTCAAGCCCACCGGCATCGCCAAGTCGCTCAACATCGGTGACCCGGCCGCCGGCCTCTACGCCCTGGAGGCGGTCCGCCGCACGGACGGCTGGATGGAGTACGCCGACGACGACGAGATCCGCGCCGGCATCCGACAGTTGGCACGTACCACCGGAGTCTTCGCCGAGACCGCGGGTGGGGTCACCGTGGCGGTGCTGCGCAAGCTGGTGGAGTCCGGCCGGCTCGACCCCACTGCGGAAACCGTCGTGTTCAACACCGGCGAGGGCCTAAAGACAATCGACGCGGTAGCCAACCAGGTCGGCCCGACCCACCACATCAAGCCCTCCCTCCGCGCCGCCCGGGACGCCGGCCTCCTCGGCTGAGCCCGGCGGGCGGGTGGGGGATGGGGGATCGCCCGGACGGGGGATCGGGCCGATCCGCCGGGTAACTGGCTTTTAGCTGTGAGTGTGGAAAACCCGCCGCTCTGGACTTGACGGCAGGAACCGGACGGCGCAAGATGCTCCGTGCGGGAGGGCATTTCGCCGGAGACTTTTGAAGTTCTTGCGACCCAACGCCGGAGGCGTTGTGCGAGTGTCCCTCCCGACCACGTCCGATCGGGCCAGCGATTAATTCGCTGGCCCGATCGCGTTTCCGGGGTGCACGCTCGGCGGCATGAGCATCACCATCGCGTCGTTCGACGGCGCCGACCGGGCCGCGGTCGACGAGGCGTACCGGATCGGCGCGGAGGCCAACGACGCCGATCTGCCGGACTTCCCGCCCTTCTGCCGGCGGCGCTTCGACGCGTTCTTCCACACGCCGATGCCGGGCACCGACACCCTCTGGGCGCTGGCCCGGCTGGACGGCGTGCCGGCCGGCTACCTCCAGCTCGAGCTTCCGCAACTGGACAACACCGACAACGCCACAGTTGAGCTGGTGGTGCGTCCCGAGCTGCGGCGGCGGGGCGTCGGCCGGGCACTGCACGAGTACGCGGTGCGCCTGCTCCGCGAGCACGGGCGCAAGCGGGTGGTCGCGATGACTGTCTCCGCGCTGCCCGACGGGCCGGCCCGATCGGTGGCGGGCGACGCGTTCGCCGCCTCGACCGGTGCCCAGGCCGCGTTGGCCGAGGTACGTCGCCGGCTCGACATCAGTGAAATCGACCGGATGGCGCTGCGAGCGGCGCTGGCCGAGGCCCGCCCGCGAGCCGAGGGCTACCGGTCGGTCTGCTGGCAGGGGGCGACCCCGCAGGAGTACGTCGCGGACATCGCCTACCTGGATGGCCGGCTGCTCATGGATGCGCCCATGGGAGACGTCCAGTGGGAGCCGGAGCAGGTGGACGCCGAGCGCATCCGTGGCAACGAACGGTCGCTGGACGCCCGGGGCCGACGGCGTTACCACCTCGGGGTGCGGCACGAGGCGTCCGGCCGGCTGGTCGCCTGGACCCTGCTGGACGTGGGCGCCTCCGCCGACTGGCACGCGTTCCAGCAGATCACCATCGTCGACCCGGACCACCGCGGCCACCGCCTCGGTCTGCTCGCCAAGGTCGAGAACCTGCACCACCTGCTCACCCACGAGCCGGCGGTACGCGTGATCGACACGTTCAACGCGGCCAGCAACAGCTACATGGTGGCGATCAACGAGCGGCTCGGCTTCCGCCCGGTGGACTCGTGGACCGACTGGCAGCTCACCCTCTGATCCGGGCGGTCAGCCGTCCGGCCGGTCCACCTGTCCGGCCAGGTCGCGGATCGCGGCGTGGAAGTCCCCGTCGGGGATGAACCGGTGCCCGTGCACCGGGGGCGGCACGGTGTCGGTCGGCGGGATGAGCAACCCCTTGGGATCGAGTACCCGGCGGTCGACCCGGGCCGCCGGATCATTCGTCATGGCGGGCCTCGGAGCGAACACCGGCCCGCCCACCGGGTCGGTGTACCGCCAGAGGTTGATCCACCGCCAGGACAACTGGTCGCCCACCTTCCGCAACACCTCGCCGTTGACGTACGCCGGGAAGACCCGGCAGTACCGGCTCCCCAGGGGTGAGGCGTAGGTGAGCAGCGCGACCCGACGTCGGCAGTCGTCCGGGAGTTGAAGCGCCGTCACCGCGACCAGCACGCTGCCGTGGCTCTGGCCGGACAGCACCACGCACTCCCCGTCAGCGATGAGCTGACTGATACGGCGGGTCAGCTCGGGGACCGCCCGCTCGACGTAGCAGGGCGGGGCGAGCGGGTGCGCGGCGCGCGGCCAGAACGTGGCCAGGTCCCAGAGGACCCCGACGAGCCGGATCGCGCCGGACTGGTAGGCGAACAGTCCCATCCCGGCGAGGGTCAGGGCGAACAGGCCGATCAGCAGGGCGCCGAGGTCGGTCACGAAGACCACCGGACGGGCCAGCGATTCGCCGCCGAGCGAGAGTGCGAGCCTGCCCGGCCCGAGGCCGATCACCGACAGCCCGGCCGCGGCCAGGGTGAGCACCGCCAGCACCACGTACGCGAAGGACAACAGCGGCCCGAGCCGATCCGCCAGCCGGGCCCACACGAGCGCGTCCCGGACGGCCCGAGCGCGTTCCGGTGGCACCCGCGACGCTTCCGGGTAGTCCCGCTGGACCAGCTCCTCGGCCGCCCGGCGGCGGCGGTCCCGGCCGATCCGGGGGGCGAGCAGCGCCACCGCGATCACCACGAGCACCGCCAGGGAGAAACCCAGGGTGACCCAGCGGTAGGCGATCGGTGGCGCCAGCGGTGGCGCGTCGGGCGGCAGCGGCCGGGCGGGCGTCGGGCTGGAACCACGGTCCAGGTACTCCGCGAGGCCGTAGGTCAGGCCCGAGGAGTACGCGACGCCCAGCCCGATCGCGACGGATATCAGCACCGGCGCGCCCAACCCGGTGGACAGGGCGCGTGGCCGCGGTAGGTGACGGCGCTGCACCAGGACCACCAGGCCCAACACCGCGAGCAGCACCATCTGCCCGGCGAAGAGCCCGGCGACCAACACGTCGTACCCGGGCAGCGTCCCCTCAGCCGACCACGGAGGCCGGGGCGTCAGCGCGTACCCCAGGGTCAGCGCGGTGAGCGCGACCGCCACCCACCGGATCGTCGACGCGCCGCGCTGGTCCTGCTCGCCGCGCCGCTCGATCGCCGGCCGGCAGAGCAGCACCACCGCGCCGGCGAGCAGCACCACGTCCGCGGCCAGCAGCAGCCAACCGGGCGGCGCGGCGTCGTGCGGGGCCAGGGTCAGCAGCAGCGTCGCGTTGAGCGTGCCCAGTGCCAGCGCGACGTGGATCGAGCGCAGACGGCGCAGCAAGGAGCGGGTGTCCCAGAAGCCGGGCGTGTCGAGCCTGTCGGCGCCCACCCCCGGCGTCCGGGCGCTGTCCTCGGGGAGCTGCCAGGTCCGGGCGCCGAGCCGCCAGACCACGGCGATCGCGATGATCGGCAGCACGGCCAGCAACGCGAGCCGCTGGCCCGGCGGCACGTCACCCAGCCAGGAGACCTCCCGGCGCCCCTCCAGGCACCTCGGGTACGCCGCACACTGCCAGGCGATCAGGTCGAGCGACACCCCGACGGTGGAGAGCACGTACATCGCGGTCATCGTCGCGGCCAGCAGGCGGCACACCGACCGGGCCGCGGCGCCGCCCCGACCGGGAACCGGCAGCATCCAGACCGCGATGTTGCTGAGCATGAACGGCAGCAGCAGGACCAGCGAGAACGTCCGGGTCGCTGTGCCGCCGGTCAGCCGGCTCCAGCGGTACGCCTCGACCGTCGCCCCGCCCGGGTCCGCCGGGTCGCCGAAGCCCGGCCGGGGTCGGTAGAAGCCCGCGTCGTCGTCTCCCGCGATTCGCACGACGATGGGTCGGTCGAGGATCGTCTCCGGACCCTTGTCGGCCACCCCGTGCACCCGGATCTCGGTGATCCCCACGCGTCGCCCTTTCCTGGCCCGAGCCCGGCGGTTACCCGCTGCCGTCGGGGCCAATCGCGGCGCCGCGCCCCTCGGGCACCGGAACCGGCCCGGGTGGCGCCGGCCGTCAGCCCATCCGCCGGCGGGGAATGCCGCCTGCCGCGCTGTCGGGCATTGGCGCTTCTGCTCCCGGATACGGCTGCGGCATGATGGCGGGCATGACGGAGACCCCGCATCCCCTGTACGACAGGCACGCCGACACCCTCAACCGTGCGCTGACCGCGATCACGGAGCGGGGCTACTGGTCCGCCTATCCCGAATCCCCCAGCCCTCGCGTCTACGGTGAGACCGCCGCCGCGGACGGTAAGGCCGCCTTCGAGGCGTACCTGGGTGGCGACTTCCCGCTCGACCAGCCGGGCGCCGGCGACCGGGTCGCCACCGAGGCGAGCCCGTTCGGAGTGGAGCTGGCGGTGCGCTACCCGCACGCCGGCACCGACGAGTTGATCGCCGCCGCCACGGCCGCGCTGCCGGCCTGGCGCGACGCCGGCCCGCAGGCTCGGGTGGGCGTCTGCCTGGAGATCCTCGACCGGCTGCACAAGCACATCTTCGAGCTGGCCAACGCTGTGCAGTTCACCAGCGGGCAGGCGTTCGTGATGGCCTTCCAGGCCGGCGGCGCGCACGCGCTGGACCGGGCGCTGGAGGCACTGGCGTACGCGTACGCCGAGATGACCCGCCACCCGGGGACGGCCGGCTGGGAGAAGGCCGCCGGCAAGGGCGATCCGCTGCGGATGACCAAGACCTTCCACGTGGTGCCGCGCGGGGTGGCGCTGGTGATCGGCTGCAACACCTTCCCGACCTGGAACTCGTACCCGGGGCTGTTCGCCTCGCTGGTCACCGGCAACCCGGTGATCGTCAAGCCGCACCCGCGCGCGGTGCTGCCGCTGGCCATCACCGTGAAGTACGCCAGGGAGGTGCTCGCCGAGGCGGGCTTCGACCCGAACCTGATCATGCTGGCCGCCGAGGCGCCCGGCGAGAAGCTCGCCAGCGACCTGGCCCTGCACCGGTCCGTGAAGATCGTCGACTTCACCGGCTCCACCGAGTACGGCGACTGGCTGGAGACGCACGCCCGGCAGGCGGCGGTCTACACCGAGAAGGCCGGGCTGAACACGGTGGTGATCGACTCCACCGACGACTTCGCCGGGATGTGCCGCAACCTCGGTTTCACGCTGACTCTGTACAGCGGCCAGATGTGCACCACCTCACAGAACATCCTCATCCCTGCCGGCGGCATCGAGACCGACCAGGGGCACAAGAGCTTCGACGAGGTGGCCGGCGGGATCGCCGCTGCGGTCGGCAAGCTGACCGCCGACCCGGCCCGCGGTGTGGAGCTGACCGGCGCCATCGTCAACGACGGTGTGCTGGAGCGGCTGGCCGAGGTGACCAAGGTCGGCGAGCCGGTGCTGGAGTCCCGGGCCGTGGCGCACCCGGCGTACGCCGACGCGGTGGTGCGTACCCCGACCATCGTGAAGCTGGCCGCGGACGACGCGGAGACCTACGGCCGCGAGTGGTTCGGGCCGATCTCGTTCGCCATCGCCACCGAGTCCACCGCGCACAGCCTGGAGCTGCTGCGTCGGACGGTCGGCGAGAAGGGCGCGCTGACCGCGGGTGTCTACTCCACCGACGAAGCGGTGCTGGACGCGACCGAGGCGGTGGCGGTCGACGTCGGGGTGCACCTGTCCTGCAACCTGACCGGCGGGGTCTTCGTGAACCAGTCCGCGGCCTTCTCCGACTTCCACGGCAGCGGCGCCAACCCGGCGGCCAACTCCGCGCTGACCGACGGGGCGTACGTGGCGAATCGGTTCCGGATCGTGCAGTCTCGTCGTCCCGTCTGATCTTGCTTTTGGTTGCGGTTGGGGTTTCCGGGGCAGCCCGCCCCGCTCCGGGCGGTCAGGCTTGATCCCTGCGCGGGGCGGGCTGCCCCGGAAACCCTCTCGGGGCACGCTGGTCGGGAGGCTGCCCGGCCGTGGGTGTGCATCAGCGGGGCGCTGCCTCTTTGGTGGTCTTCTTGGGTGGGGTTAGGCGGGGCGGCGCATCTGGAGTTCGGTGAGCGCGGGGATGGTGGGGTGCGGGACGCGCACGCCGGTGTCGACGAAGCCGAGTCGTTGGTACGCCCGGTAGGCCCGGTCGTTGCCGACCACCACCTCCAGCATCAGCTCGGGCCGCCCGCACGCCCGTGACCAGGCCGCCACCGCGTCGACCAGCTCCGCGAGCAGCCCACCGCCCCGCCAGGCGGGGGTCACGTAGACCGCGTAGATGACGGTGAGGCCGGCTTCGGTCGGGGTGACGGTGCCTCCGGCGTGCCCGACCAGCCGGCCGCCCGGGTCGGCGACGAACTGCGCGGTGTCGGACCCGATCGAGGTGTACGCGACCCGGGCGGCGTAGTCGGCGTGCGGTCGGGCCGCCGCGTCGGCCAGGGTCTCCAGGAAAGCCAGCGGCGCGTCGGCGAGCATCTCCAGGCGCAGCGCCCGCATCCGTGCGGCGTCCGCCGGCAGGACCCGGCGAATCTCCGCCAGCCGTGGGGCGGCCCCGCGCGGATAGGTGGTCATGCCGCATGCCTATCACAGCGGCGGACGGCGACTCCGGCCGCGCCCGGCCACCATCGGCCGGCTTCGACAGCCCGGTCGCCGGGGTGCCGTGCGCCTCCCGCCACGGACCGCTGTTCCGACAACCCCGCTCCGGGGTCTGCGCGCCCGGCGTCGCCCGTCCACGCCACTCCGAGGCAATCATCGGCGTGAATCTGGATGATCGGGAACCCGGGTCGACGGAACGGGGTCGGAGCGATCGAAATATGCCCGATTTGTGGTCGTGCGCGGCCGTCACTCCTCGTGTAGCGTGCGATTTCGGTCACCCGTTTCAACGGCCGTCATCGATCGTCGGAGCGGTGGCCCGGAGGCGCCCGGCCATGCCGCGCGCCGGGGCAGGCAACGCCGCGCAGAGTGAGGAAGTGCACCGTGGCACAGGGCACCGTTAAGTGGTTCAACTCCGAAAAGGGCTACGGCTTCATCGCCGTCGATGGCGGTCAGGACGTGTTCGTCCACTTCTCCGCGATCGAGATGGACGGCTACAAGGCGCTGGACGACGGTCAGCGGGTGGAGTTCGACATCGCGCAGGGCCAGAAGGGCCCGCAGGCGGAGCGGGTGCGCGTCATCGCCTGAGAGCCGACGCAAGCTACCCGGAGGGGCCGGGGCTGCGTTACGCGGCCGGACCCTGGAAGATCCTGAACCATTCCAGCCGTCGCTGAGGAGGGTTCATGTCCGACCAGCCGCCCCCGGCCGTCCCACCCCCAGGTCAGCCCGACCCGTCCGGTCCGCATGCCGGTGGCGTCGACCCGTCCGGCCCGCACCCGAACCAGCCCGGTCCGCCTCCCGCTGGTGACCCGACCGCGCCGTCCCCCTGGGGCCCGCCGCCGGGCACCCCTCCCGGCTGGAACCCGAACGTGCCGCCCGGCTGGGGGCCGCCACCGGGCGCGCCGCCCCAGGGCTGGGTGTTCCCGCCCACCGGCGGCTACCCGGTCGGCGTCGGGCCGTACGGCGGTCAGCCCTGGTACCCGGGACCGCCGGCCGCCGGGTGGTATCCGCCGGGCCTTGACCCGGCGGACCGGCTGGTCACCCCACCCGGTGCAGGACTGAGCGCCTGGTTCGACAGGTGCCTGGGCGCGGTCCGGCGCGGCTGGAGGTTGCTGCTGCCCATCCTGCTGCTCACGCAGGTGCTGCCGGCGGCGGTGCTGTCGGTGCTCTCGCTCGGGCTGGACCCGACCGCGAAGTGGGACACGACCGCCGTCGAGCAGTCGACCGCTCTACCGGACTCCTTCCTGACCGACCTGGCGACAGTGTTCCTGGTGCTCATCGGCGGCAGTCTGCTGATCGGGCTGGTGCAGGCCGTGGGCTGGGCGGCCGGCACCTGGGTGATCACCCGTCAGGCGGTCGGTGAGCCGGTCAGCCTGGGTGAGGCGCTGCGCTACGGCCTGCGCCGCGCGCTCGGGCTCTGGGGCTGGACGCTGCTGATCGGCGTGATCGTCGGCCTGGGCCTCTGCTTCTGCGTCCTCCCCGGCATCTACCTCGCCTTCGCGCTCAGCATGGCCGGGCCGGTCTATCTCTTCGAGCGGGAGAATCCCATCGGCCGGTCGTTCCGGATGTTCCACGACCGGTTGGGGCTGTTCCTGGGGCGGGTGGCGCTGGTGGCGGCGGCGGTGATCGTCGGCACTCTGGTCGCCAGCGTGCTGGAGGGGGTCGGCAGCGCCCCGTTCGGGGCCGACCCGCTCGCCACCCCGGGTTCGGCGGTCGGCGTGGTCCTGGTGATCGCCGTCGGCGCGGTGCTGGCCCTCCCCGCCCATCTCGCGCAACTGGTGGGGCTGCTGGTGACGTACGCCGAGCAGCGGGCCCATGAGAGGCCGGTGAACGCCGCCGGAATGGCCGCGGAACTCGGCTGACCCAGGCGTTCGTGCTTGCACTCGGCAGGGGAGAGTGCTAAACAAGTCATTGGCACTCGCATACCGTGAGTGCCAATGGTCGGGACGGTGGGGCCACGGTCGCGCCGGTGTGGAGACGCCGGGGTGACACATGGCCGGTCGTCGCGGGCTATCCGGCCCGGCCGAAGGACGTCGTCGTCGCCAGGTGGCGACGTCCCAAGGTGCGTACACCAGGCGGCCCATCCGGGGACACATCCGGGTGGCCCGTGAGTGTCCAGGAGGACAACGCCGTATGGCCAAGATGATCGCGTTCGACGAAGAGGCGCGCCGCGGCCTCGAGCGGGGCATGAACCAGCTCGCCGACGCCGTAAAGGTGACCCTCGGCCCCAAGGGCCGCAACGTCGTGCTCGAGAAGAAGTGGGGTGCCCCCACCATCACCAACGATGGTGTGAGCATCGCCAAGGAGATCGAGCTCGAGGACCCGTACGAGAAGATCGGCGCTGAGCTGGTCAAGGAGGTCGCCAAGAAGACCGACGACGTTGCCGGTGACGGCACGACGACGGCGACCGTCCTGGCCCAGGCCCTGGTTCGCGAGGGCCTGCGCAACGTGGCCGCTGGCGCCAACCCGATGGCCCTGAAGCGGGGCATCGAGGCCGCGGTCGCGAGCGTCTCGGAGGAGCTGTCCAAGCTCGCCAAGGACGTCGAGACCAAGGAGCAGATCGCCTCCACCGCCTCCATCTCCGCTGGCGACAGCACCGTCGGCGAGATCATCGCCGAGGCGATGGACAAGGTCGGCAAGGAAGGCGTCATCACCGTCGAGGAGAGCAACACCTTCGGGCTGGAGCTGGAGCTCACCGAGGGTATGCGCTTCGACAAGGGCTACATCTCGGCCTACTTCATGACCGACCCGGAGCGCATGGAGGCCGTCTTCGACGACCCCTACCTCCTGATCGTCAACAGCAAGATCTCGTCGGTCAAGGACCTGCTCCCGATCCTGGAGAAGGTCATGCAGTCGGGCAAGCCGCTGCTGATCATCTCCGAGGACATCGAGGGCGAGGCTCTGGCCACCCTGGTCGTCAATAAGGTCCGGGGCACCTTCAAGTCGGTCGCCGTCAAGGCGCCGGGCTTCGGTGACCGCCGCAAGGCCATGCTCGCCGACATCGCCATCCTCACCGGTGGCCAGGTCATCAGCGAGGAGGTCGGCCTCAAGCTGGACGCCGTCGGCCTCGACATGCTGGGCCGCGCCCGCAAGGTCGTGGTGACCAAGGACGAGACCACCATCGTCGACGGTGCCGGCGACGCCGAGCAGATCCAGGGCCGGGTCAACCAGATCCGGGCCGAGATCGACAAGAGCGACTCCGACTACGACCGGGAGAAGCTGCAGGAGCGGCTGGCCAAGCTGGCCGGCGGCGTTGCGGTCATCAAGGTCGGCGCGGCCACCGAGGTCGAGCTCAAGGAGCGCAAGCACCGCATCGAGGACGCCGTTCGCAACGCGAAGGCCGCCGTCGAGGAGGGCATCGTCCCGGGTGGTGGCGTCGCGCTGGTGCAGGCCGGCAAGACCGCCTTCGACAAGCTGGACCTGGTCGGCGACGAGGCGACCGGTGCCAACATCGTCAAGGTCGCGCTGGACGCCCCGCTGCGGCAGATCGCCGTCAACGCCGGCCTCGAGGGCGGCGTCGTGGTGGAGAAGGTTCGTAACCTCGAAGCGGGTCACGGCCTCAACGCCGCCAACGGCGAGTACGTCGACCTGCTGGCCGCGGGCATCATCGACCCGGCCAAGGTGACCCGGTCGGCGCTGCAGAACGCCGCTTCCATCGCGGCGCTCTTCCTCACCACCGAGGCCGTCGTCGCGGACAAGCCGGAGAAGACCCCGGCTGCCCCGGCTGGCCCGGGTGGCGGGGACATGGACTTCTGAGTCCAGTTCCGACACGGAACGGGGCGGGCCGCTGACGCGGTCCGCCCCGTTCGTCGTCAGGTGGGTAGCGGGCGCTGGTTGCGCCGCTTCTGCGCCCGGTCGTACGGCGGGCGCAGTTGGATCGGCGCGTCCACCATCTCCTGCGGCTCGTCGGCCACCGGCTCGCCGTTGGTGGTCATCTCGGCCAACTGCTCGGCGTCGCCGTAGTCGAGGCGGTCGAGCGGCAGTTGGCCGGGGAGTTCGCCGACCGGTTTCCAGGTGACCTGCGGGCCGTCCTCGGTCTGGTCGTCATCCGTGGTCATGGCTGCCTCCTCTACCGAAAACGGTAGGGGGCGTCGATGCCCGACGCGGGCGAATGGCACTATCTGGGTCTATATCCTATTCGCCCTTATTTGGTGTTCAGTGTCCGGCGATACAAGAAAAAGACCCGCTCGATTCGGGCGCCGGCGCTGCCGGAGTAGAACGGCACCGGCCCCACCCAGCCGATCTGCGCCCGGTCCAGCCCCGCTTCCCGCTGATCGCGCAGACAGCGACGCAGCAGCACCCCGCCGATGCCCGAACCCTCGGCGGCCGGCGCGGTGCCCATCGGCCCGAACCAACTCGGCCGGGACGACCCGTAGGCGGCGAAGCCGAGCAACTCGCCCGCCCGCTCCGCCAGGTGGCAACCCGCGCCGTCGCGACCCACCGACCCGGCCAACTCGCCGTCCCACGCGCCACCGAAGGTGGACCGGGCGAACGCCGTCAGCGCCGGAAGGTCCGCCGGGTCCGCCCGGCGTACCGTGATTCCCTGCCCGGCCAGCCGCCGCTGGGCCGCCTCGGTGGACCGCAACGCCGGCGACCCGTCGTACGACAGGTCGGCCGTCATGTTCCAGGCGGTCCGGTCCTGCTGGTAGCCGAGTGCCAGGGCGGCGCAGACGGCCGGCGTGTAGCGCACGTCGATGCCCGGCCAGGCGTAATACGGCGGGTTCCCGGCCAGCAGCACATCGGTCACCCCGTGCTCGGCGAGCACCCGTTCGGCCCGCTCGATCAGCGCCCGCCCGACGCCCCGACGACGCTGGTCCGGGAGCACCGCGACCAGGTCCACGTGCCCGAGAGCCGGGTCGGCCGACGACACCGAACAGAGCAGCACCCCGACCAGATCCGCGTCCCGGTACGCACCCAGCCCCACCACCGTCCGGTCGGCGGCGGCCCGGGGCCAGAGCGCGTCCACGATGGCGGCCGCCTCGACGGCGTCCTCGGGCAGGTCGAGCGCCTGCTCGCAGAGCCGCACCGCGGCGGGGGCCAGGTCGGCGGTCAGCTCGGTGACGGTGATCTCGGCGTCCATGGTCGCCGACCCTAGATGCTCCCGCCCGTCGTGTTAATAAGGGGCCCCTCTACCACCGCAGGCGTTAACAAGGTGCCCTTCCTTACCGCTGGGCGGCTTGGACGGCGGCGTACGCGTCGACCTGGCCGGCCCCCGTGACGTTCGCCGGTCCGCCGCACGCGTCGGCCGGGTTGCTGGAACGGTAGGTCGGCACGGCCGGCGTCGCGGTGTCCCGCAGGATCTGCCGGGTCCGGGCCAGGTCGCCGACCAGCGCCGGGTTGGCCGACCACATCAGCGCGACCACCCCGGCCACCTGCGGGGTCGCCATCGAGGTGCCGTCCAGCTTGGCGTACCCGCCGCCCGGCATGGCCGACAGCACGCCCACGCCCGGCGCCAGCACGTCCGGCTTGGCCGGACCGCCCCGCACCGGCCCACGCGAGGAGAACTCGGCCACCCGCCTCTGTGCGTCCACGGCACCCACGGTCAGCACGTCCGGATACGGTGCCGGCGGGTCGTCGATCGACGCGCACCACGGACCGGTGTTGCCGGCCGCGGCGACCACGAAGATTCCCGCGGCGTCCAACGCCGCGGTGGCCGGCCGCAGCACGTTCCGGTCGCAGCCCTCGATGGGCGGGCAGCCCCACGAGTTGGTCAGCACCTGCGGGGCGCGCTCCGGCCGGCCGTCGGTGAACGGATCGCCGCCGGCCGGGAAGGGCGCCAGCATGAACTGGAGGCAGTCCAGGTAGTGCCCGGGACTGCCCAGGTTGCGGTCCAGGTTGACGCAGCCCACCCACTGCGCGTCCGGCGCCACCCCGATGCCACCCCGCCCGACCGCGCTGCCCACCGTGTGGGTGCCGTGCCCGCCCTGGTCGGTCGGGGTCCGGGTGCCGTCCCACGGGTCGTACCAGGAGTCGTCCCCGCCGCGGAACCCGGCCCGCAGCGCCGGGTGGGCGCCGTCCACACCCGAGTCCGAGCTGCCCACCACCATGCCCGCGCCGGTCACGCCGAGCTGCGACCAGACCCGGTCGGCACCGAGTTGGCGGATGTTCCACTCCGGGCCGGTCGGCGCGGCCGCGGTACCGCGATTTTGCCCGGCCGGGGCCGGCAGGGGCCGCAGTCGCTGGCTGACCAGCACCCGGGCCACCTCCGGACGGCGTGCGAGCCAGGCCCGCACCGCCGGACCGCCGTCCACCTCGACGGCGTTCACCAGGTAGTACGGCACCGGATCGAGCCGCAGCCGGCTCAGCTCCCGGCGCAGGTCGGCCTGGCTCCGGTCGGCGGTCGTCACGAGCCGCCGGTAGACCTCCGCCGCCCGGGCGTCCCGTCCGGCGCGGCCCGGTGCGCCCGCCGGCAGGCCGGTCAGGTCGGCCTGCTCGCGCAGCACCACGAGCAGCCGCTCGCCGTGCAGGCCGGGCTGACCGGGTCCGAGGTCGACCACGCCCACCGCGATCAGCAGCACCACCGCGGTGAGCGCGGCCACCCGCCGATTCGGGGTGCGGGCCGTGCGCCGGGCCAGCAGCACCGCGTACCCGATGGCGACCACGGCCGCGACGGCCAGGCCGGCACCGGCGGTGGCCGCGACCCAGAACGGCACGTCGCGGGTGCCGACCAGCAGCAGGGTGATCTCTTCCGGGTCGGTGAAGGCCAGCGGGCCGAGCATGGCCAGGCCCACCAGCCAGCCGGTGGCGGCCCGGCCGGCGTGTACGGCGTCGGTCGCCCGGTCGGGCGTGTGCGCCGCGCCGTCGGCGGCCGGACGCCAGGCCGCGGCCCACAGGGCGGCCAGCGCGAAGCCCACCGGCGGCAGGGTCAGCAGCGCGGGGAGCTGTGCACCGGACTGGCCGGCGCCGGCGGCGAGCAGCAGCAGCGCCACCCCGGCCACCAGGCCACCGACCAGCACCAACCGGGCCGGCCGGGGCGGCTGGCCGACCGCGAACCGGGACCAGAAGGGAGCGTCCAGCAGCGTCGCGGCGAGCACCCCGAGCGCGGCGGCAGCCAGCACGGCGAGCGCGGTCTCCAGCAGCCCGCCGAGCGCGCCAAGCCAGGCCCAGGGCAGCAGCAGCGCGAGCCCGGCGGCGACCGCGAGCAGGGGAACCGGACGGGTCGCCGCGCGGGCCCCCGAGCCGGCCGGCCCGGCGGAAGCCGACCGGCGTGCCGACCAGCGCAGGACGACCGCGGTGAGCGCCGCCGTGCCGGCCAGGGCGGCCAGGTACGCCTCGTGGTGCACCGGCGGTACGACCCGCGCCAGCGTGAGCACCCCGAGCGCGAGCGCCGCAGCCAGCCAGGCCCGCCCGGTGGCCCGGACCGCGGCCGACCGGGGCAGCAGGGCCAGCAGCAGCGCCGGCGTGCCCACCAGTACGACGGTGGCCAGGCCCAGCACCGGCCAGAGCCAGCCCACCCGGTCCCGTCCGAAGCCGAGCAGCACCTGGTCGGTGAGCCAGCCACCCGCCTGGGTGGCTACTGTCACCGCCACCGTCCAGCCGCCGGCGAGCACGGCCGCAACCACCGGCCACGGGTTGGACCGGCCCGGTGGCGACGGCTGGTGGGGTGGTGGTTGACCAGCGGGTGACGGAGAGCCGACCTGCATGACTCGCACAGTACGGGGCGGGCGGCGCATGCCGACACGCTGGCGCGGCGGTTACGGTGGACAGGTGCGTGACCCCAACATCTCCCGCTCCGTCGCCGGGCAGCTCTCGCCGTTGCGCCGCGCCTCCGACCTGCGCCGACTCCGCGCGGAGCGCTTCGACGTGCTGGTCATCGGGGGTGGGGTGACCGGTGCCGGCGCCGCCCTGGACGCGGCGTCCCGGGGTCTGAAGGTGGCCCTGGTCGAGGCGCGCGACCTCGCCGCGGGCACCTCCAGCCGGTCCAGCAAGCTCATCCACGGCGGCCTGCGCTACCTGGAGCAGTTGGAGTTCCACCTGGTCCACGAGGCGCTCACCGAGCGGGGCCTGCTGGCCACCCGGCTCGCGCCGCACCTGGTCCGCCCGGTGCCGTTCCTGGTGCCGCTGCCGGCCGGTAACGGCCTGCGGGACCTGCCCGCCCGCATCTTCCGCCGTTCCTACTACGGCGCCGGCGTGGCCACCTACGACGCCTTCGCCGGAGTCTTCGGCGGCGGCCGGGGTATGCCGCTGCACCGGCACCTGACCCGGGAGGGGGCCCGGCGGATCTTCCCGAGCCTGCGGGCCGACGCGCTGGCCGGAGCGATCCGCTACTACGACGGGCAGGTCGACGACGCCCGGCTCGTGGTCACCCTGGCCCGCACCGCGGCCAGCCTCGGCGCCACGGTGGTGAGCAGCGCCCGCGCGGTCGGGCTGATCCGGCAGGCCCGTGAGGTGACCGGCGTCCGGGTCCGCGACCTGGAGGCGCCAGCCGGTTCCCCGGACGCCGAGTTCGAGGTGCAGGCCCGCACCGTCATCGCCGCCACCGGCGTGTGGAGCGACGACATGTCCCGGATGCTCAACGACGTGGGCCTGCGGCCCGGCATCCGGGTGCGCGCCTCCAAGGGCGTGCACCTGGTGGTGCCCCGCTCGGCGATCACTGGCGAGACCGGGCTCATCCTGCGTACGGCGAGTTCGGTGCTCTTCGTCATACCGTGGGGCGGGCACTGGATCATCGGCACCACGGACACCGACTGGCGGCTGGACCGGTCCCACCCGGCGGCGTCGGCCCGCGACATCGACTACCTCCTGGAGCAGGTCAACGCCGTGCTGGACCGGCCTCTGACCACTGCCGACATCGAGGGCGTCTACGCCGGGCTGCGGCCGCTGCTGGCCGGTGAGGCCGACTCCACCTCGAAGCTCTCCCGCGAGCACGCGGTCTTCGAGCCGATGCTCGGGCTGCTGCTCGTCGCCGGTGGCAAGTACACGACGTACCGGGTCATGGCCTCCGACGTGGTGGACCGGGCCGCCCGCCGGCTGGGCGGCACCCGCCCGTCGCGCACCGCCGACCTGCCGCTGCTCGGCGCGGACGGTTACCCCGCCATGTGGCGGGACCGGGCCGACCTGGCCCGGCGGCACGGCGTGCCGGTGGGTGTGGTGGAGCACCTGCTGGAGCGGTACGGCACTCTCACCCTGGATCTGCTCGCGCTGATCGACGCCGACCCGCTGCTCGCCTCCCCGCTGGCCGGCGCACCGGAGTACCTGGCCGCGGAGGTCGCCTACGCGGCGCGGGCCGAGGGTGCGCTGCACCTGGAGGACGTGCTGACCCGGCGGACGCGGATCTCCTTCGAGACCAGCCACCGGGGGCTGGAGTCGGCGGAGCACACCGCCGAGCTGATGGGCGCGGTGCTCGGGTGGGACGCGGCCACCCGGTCCCGCGAGGTCGAGCACTACCGCGCCCGGGTGGAGGCGGAACGGCAGTCTCAGCTGATGCCGGACGACGCCGCGGCGGACGCGGTCCGGCTGGGCGCCCCGGATGTACGGGGTTTCGCGGCTGACCGGGGTGGCGACGACGATCAGGCCGAGTTGCGCCCGTCCGCTCGGTGACGAAAAATAACGTTACCGAAGGGTAACCATCGATACCGGCCCGGATGGTGGTTTCGGCTGCTATCTAGGGTGGGGTAGGTTTCCGCGCGTGCTTTCACGCGCGCGCTCCCGTCTGCTCATTCCGCTTCTCGCCACGGCGCTCGCCGGCGCCCTCACCGGGTGCTCGCTGCTCGACCGGGACACCGGGAGCCGACCGGCGGCGCAACCGCCGGTCGGCGCGGCAGCCGGCGGGCCGGTGCCGGAGATCCCGACGACAGTCGACATGGGTCAGGTCAGCCTCCTGCAGCGGCTCGGCGCGGACGGCCCGATACGCACGCTGAGCGTCGAGCGGGACGGCACCTGGCAGTGCCTCGACTGCGCCGGTGACGGCGTCACCTCCCGGGGCAGGCTCGCCCCGGAGCAGACCGAACGGCTCCAGGTGCTGCTGGCCGACCCGAAGCTGGCGAACGAGACCGATCAGGTCCGGAAGTACCGGGTCACCTGCATCGACGCGCTGACCTCCAGCCTGCTCACCTCCGCCGGGCTGATCACCTCGCAGGACTGCCCGGGCGAGGAGCGCCCGCCGGTCGCCGGGGAGATCCTGCTGCTGCTCACCCAGGCGACCCCGGCCGAGGTCAAGGGCTGACCCGCGCCGCCGGCCCGGTCAGAGCACCTTGCCGGGGTTGAGGAGGCCGGCCGGGTCCAGCGCCGACTTGATCGCGTGGTGCACCCGGACCCCGACCGGGCCGATCTCCTGCGCCAGCCAGTCCCGCTTGAGCAGCCCCACCCCGTGCTCGCCGGTGCAGGTGCCACCCAGGGCCAGGCCGAGCCGCATGATCTCGTCGAACGCCCGCCGGCCCCGCTCCACGCTCGCCGGGTCCGCGCGGTCGACCACGATGTTCGGGTGCATGTTGCCGTCCCCGGCGTGCCCCACCACGCCGATCGGCACCTCGCACTCCGCCGCGATCCGGGCCACCCCGTCCAGCAGCGCGGCGAGCGAACCGCGCGGCACCGCCACGTCGTCGATCACCAGACCGCCGTTGCCACCCGGGTACGCGTCGGCGGCGAACTTCTCCATCGCCGGGTGGGCGAGTCGCCGGGCCTGCAGCAGCGCCGCCGCCTCCACCGCGTCGGTGGCCGCGTAGACCTCGTCGGCCCCGGCCGCCTCGCACACCTCGGCCAGGCCGGCCAGGTCGTCGGCGGCCCGGCTGCCGGTGTCCGTGGCTGCCAGCAGCAGGGCCTGCGCGTCCGTCCGCAGCCCCATCGGCTGGTACGCCTCGATGGCCCGCAGGTGGGTCTGGTCGAGCAGTTCCAGCAGGCTCGGAGTGAGCCCTCGGGCGGCGATCGCGGCCACCGCCGCGCCGGCCGCCGCGGTGGACGGGAAGACCGCCACCAGGGTCAGCGAGTCGGCCGGTGCGGGCCGCAGCGCCACGGTCACCTCGGTGATCACCCCGAGGGTGCCCTCCGAGCCGACGAAGAGCCGGGTCAGGTCGTAGCCGGCCACTCCCTTGGCGGTACGCCGGCCGGTGCGCAGCACCTCGCCGGAGGCGAGCACCACCTCCAGGCCGAGCACGTACTCGGTGGTCACGCCGTACTTGACGCAGCACATGCCGCCGGCGTTGGTGGCCACGTTGCCGCCGATGGTGGACGACTCCCAGGAACCGGGGTCGGGCGGGTACCAGAGCCCCTGCTTGCCGACCGCCGCGGCCAGCGTCGCGTTGACCACCCCGGGCTGGACCACGGCGATCCGGCTCACCGGGTCGATCTCCCGGATCTCGTCCATCGCGACGGTGCTCAGCACCACCGCGCCGTCCACCGCGTTCGCCGCGCCGGCCAGCCCGGTCCGCGCGCCCTGCGGCACCACCGGTACGCCGTGCCGCGCCGCCGCCCGGATCACCGCGACCACCTGCTCGGTGTCGCGGGGGCGGGTCACCACGAGCGGGGTGCCGGCCGCGCAGAGGTCGGCCTCGTCCCGCTCGTGCATGCGCAGCAGGTCCGGGTCGGTGAGCACGGCGTTCTCGCCCAGCGCGGCGCGCAGCTCGTCGAGGAGTGGAGTGGGGGCCATGCAGCTGAGGCTAGGTCGCCCGCCGCCGATCATCAACATGATCGACTGCGCGGGCTAGCTTGGGCACCATGCTCTACCTGGACCGGCCTGCCTGGCCGTGGCGCGGTCGGCTCTGGTCACACCTGATCAGCGACCTCTCGTACGCCGAGTTGCACGCCTTCGCCGAGACGCTGGGCGCGCCCCTGCGCGGTTTCGACCGTGATCACTACGACATCCCGGCCGACCGGTTCGCGGCGGCGGTGTGGCTCGGGGCCCGGGTGGTGCCGAGCCGGGAGCTGGTGCGGTTGCTCCGCGACGCCGGCCTGCGTCGCCCGAAGCATCTGGTCAGCCCGCGCCCACCGGCGGCCCGGTGAGCGTGGCCAGCTCACGGCGCAGGTTGGCCCGGGCCGGCTGCTCCCACCGGCTCGCCAGCGGTGGCAGCCGGAACAGCGCGGGCAGCGCCAGCAGTCCGCCGAGCACTGCGGCCCGCCCGGCCCGGAAAGCCGGCTCCGGCACGTGTGCGTACTCCTGCCGGACGGCAGCGGCGTAGCTGTCGTACACGGTTGGCGGCGCGGCCAGCACGCCGAGGTCCGCGTCGCAGAGCAGAGCGCCGTCCCGGTCGCCCGGCGGCACCGCGTGCCCGGCGGTGAGCAGCACCAGCCTGCGCACCTGAGCCACCGCGGGCGCCGGCACGCCGAGCCCGGTGAGCACGTTCCCGGCCAACGCGGCGCTGTCCCGTTCGTTGGCGTCGCCGGCGGCCCGCGGGTCGTAGACCGCGTCGTGGCACCAGGCCGCCAGCCGGACCAGGTCGGCCCGCTCGGCGAGCCCGGCGTGCCGGTCCACCACGTCGAGCACGGCGGTCAGGTGTGCCACCGTGTGGTAGCGCCGGTGCGGCTCCCGCCAACGGGCGAGCAGCCGTTCCCCGGCCCGCGTCGAGCCGGCGCCGGGTTTCGCCCCGGCGCCCCGGGCCGCCGCCCGCCACCGGTCCAGCAGATCGGCCACCGCCCGAGTCTGCCGCATCCGCCCGCCATGTGCCGAGCGGGAGGATTCAGCGGGCGCGCCCTGGGTAGTCGCGCCCATGGCCGTGGCCCGGGACAAACGACCTCCGATGGTGCGGCGCACCGCGCTGCGTGAAGGGCTGGTGGACATCGACGGCGCGCGGATCGCCGAGGCCACCGAGGAGCTGCGGCACCGCGGCCGGGCCACCCTGCACGACCGGCTGCACCGGGTGCGGATGGCCGGTGGTCTGGCGGTGCAGGCCGGGCTCGCAGCCGCGCTGGCGTACTTCGTCTCGCACCGGCTGCTCGGCAACCCGCAGCCGGTCTTCGCGCCGATCTCCGCTGTCGGCACCCTGGCCGCGTCGGTCGGCCAGCGGTTCCGCCGGACCGTGGAGCTGATCGTCGGGGTGGGGATCGGGGTGGCGATCGGCGACCTCCTGATCTACCTGCTCGGCACCGGCGCGTGGCAGCTCGGCCTGGTGGTCACGGTGGCGATCCTGCTCACCATCTTCGCCGGGGCCAGCGTGGCCATCGTCATCCAGGCGGCGGCCACGGCGGTGCTGATCGTCACGCTGAGCCCGTCGACCCAGAACCTGGAGATTCCGCGCTTCGTCGACGCGTTCCTCGGCGGTGGGATCGCGCTGCTGGTGACGGCGGTGCTGCTGCCGCTGAACCCGCTCCGGGTGATCAATCGCGCGGCCCGACCGGCGCTGGACCTGCTCGCCGCCCAGCTCGACGCCACCGCCGACGGGCTGCGCAAACGGGACCGCGCCACAATCCAGCAGGCACTGGAGCGGCTGCGGAACAACAAGGAGGAGCTGGCCACGTTGGCCGAGGCGATCGAGGGGGCGAAGGAGACCGCCACCCTCTCCCCGGCCCGCTGGCACCGGCGGGACGAGCTGACCCACTACGCGGAGGCGGCCGACCCGATCGACCGGGCGATGCGCAACGCCGGCACGTTGATCCGCCGGTCCGTCACGCTGATCGAGGACGAGGAGCCCGCGCCGGATCCGATGCCCGACGCGATCAACCACCTCGCCGAGTCGGTCCGGTTGCTCAAGCACGAGTTCGCCGTGGGCGAGGAACCACAGAAGGCCCGGGAGCGGTCGCTGCGCGCGGTCAGTGAAGCCGGCCGGGCGTACGGCGCCGGGGTCGGTTTCTCGGGCAGCGTGGTGGTCGCCCAGATCCGTACCGCGGCGAGTGACCTGCTGGTGGCCTCCGGGATCGAACAGGAGGAGGCGAACCGGTGCATCCGCACCGCGTTCGGGGAGCAGGAGCGGCCGATCGGTGAACCGGCCGAGCCGGGCGAGACGCCGAAACCCCCCACCGCCCCACCGGTCGGCTGACCGGTCCACCGCGCCGCCCGCCGGCCGGGCTCACCCCAGCGTGGCGAGAGCGGCGAGCAGCCGGTCCACCTGGGCGGGCGTGCTGCCCAGGCCGATGCTGGCGCGCAGTGCGGTGGGCGGCAGATCCCGTCGGCCGGTGCGCCCGGCCGCCTCGGTGAGCAGCCGCCGAGCCAGCGGGTGGGCACAGAACAGCCCGTCCCGTACGCCGATCCGGTGGTCGGCCGCCAACCGCGCGGCCACCTCGGCCGAGTCCCACCCGGCGACCACGAACGAGACGATGCCGACGCGGGGCGCGTCCGGGCCGAAGGTGCGCAGCTCCACCACGTGCGAAAGGGCGGCGATGCCGGTCCGCAGCCGAGTCAGCAACGCCTGCTCGCTGGCGGCCAGCGCCGCCCGGTCCACCCGGGCCAGCGCCGCGCACACCGCGGCCAGTGCCACCGCGCCGAGCAGGTTCGGCGTGCCGCCCTCGTGCCGTGCCGGGCCGGTCGCCCAGGTCACATCGTGCGTGGCCGGCCCGACGTGGGTGGTGGCGCCGCCGCCGGCCAGGTATGGCGGAGCGGCGTCCAGCCAGTCCGCCCGGCCGACCAGCACGCCCGCGCCGAATGGCGCGTACAGCTTGTGGCCGGAGACGGCCAGGTAGTCCACGTCGAGCGCGAGCAGGTCGACCGGTGCGTGCGGGGCGAGCTGCGCGGCGTCGAGGACGATCCGTGCCCCGTGCCGGTGGGCGACCCGGGCCAGCTCGGCGACCGGCCAGCGCTCGCCTGTCACGTTGCTCGCCCCGGTCACCGCGACCAGCACCGGCAGCGCCGGGTTGCTGTCCCGGCGCAGCTCGGTGAGGGCGGCGGCGAGGGCGCGTACCGCCTCGGCGGGACCGGCGGGCACCGGCAGCCGTACCGAGCCGCGCGGCCAGGGCAGCAGGTTGGCGTGGTGCTCACCGGCGAAGGTGACCACCGTCGTGCCTGCGGGCACCGCCCGCGCCAGCAGGTTGAGCGCGTCCGTGGTGTTGCGGGTGAAGATCACGTGGTCGTCGGCGCGGGCGCCGAAGAAGTCTCCCACCGTCTGCCGGGCCCGCTCGTAGGCCAGCGTGCAGCGCCGGGACAGCGCTCCCGCGCCCCGGTGCACGCTCGCGTACCAGGGCAGCAGCTCGGCCACCGCGTCGGCGGCGGCCCGGGCGCACGGCGCGCTGGCCGCGTAGTCCAGGTTGATCTCGCCCGGTACGCCGAGCACGTCGAGCGGCCGTGACGGGGCCGGCGCGGGCGTGGTGCCGGACCGGGCGGGCAGCGAGGGTACGAGGGTGACGGACACGCCGGAACCTCCGGGGTCAGGGACCCCGGGTGCGACGTCGGGACGGGGTCCGCGCTTGCCCAGCACACCGATCGGGCTGGGCCCGGTCATCACCCGGGGCACCCCACCGCGAACTCGACGAGGGTTGCCGGCCAGCAAGCCGGGGCTTGACGCTGGCGCTCGTGACCTGCCGGCAGCATAGCGGCTGCCGATGGGCCCGGACCAGCCGGCGGCGGATGGCTACGCTGACCGCATGGCCGACACCCCGCCCGGTGCACCCCTGCCGTCGCCGCCCGCGTCCGCAGCCCCGTCCGCCGGCGCGACGCCCCGGATGCCGCTGCGCCGACTGGGCTGGCGGCGATTCCTGGTGCTGGCGGGGGTGGTGCTGTTCATCGCGGGGTGCGCGGTGTTCATGGTCTTCACGCTCGGCCAGTCGCTCGGCGTGCGGGCACTGCTGATCGGGGTGGTCGCCGCCATCCTGCCGGTGCCGGTGCTGGTCGCCTGCTTCCTCTGGCTCGACCGGTACGAACCGGAGCCGCTGAAGTATCTGATCTTCTGTTTCGCCTGGGGCGCGTTCGTCTCCACCGCCGCCGCGCTCACCGTGAACGAGTTCGCCGCCGCCCGGTTCGCCGACTGGGGGCTGCCGGCCGCGCTCACCGGGGTGCTGGTGGCGCCGTTCATCGAGGAGCTGACCAAGGCCCTCGGCCCGATCCTGCTGCTGGTGTTCCGCCGCCGCGAGTGGTCGGGGATCACCGACGGGCTGGTCTACTGCGGGCTCTCCGCGGTCGGCTTCGCCATGGTGGAGAACATCCTCTACCTGGGCGGGTACGGCTACGCGGCCGGCGCCGACCGGTACGGACCGGCGACCGGCACCCAGCAGGTCATCGCCATCTTCATCGTCCGGATCCTGCTGTTCGGGTTCGCCCATCCGCTGTTCACCTCGATGACCGGTGTGGGGCTCGGTGTCGCGGCCCGGACCGCCGACCGGCGGGTGCGGGTGCTCGCCCCGGTCGCCGGGCTGCTGCTGGCGATGATGCTGCACGGCACCTGGAACCTGCTGCCGACGCTCACCCAGGCCACCGGGGAGGCGCTGATCATGCTGTACGGCTTCCTGGGCCTGATGGTGCCGATCTTCTTCGGCATGGTGGGGCTGGCGGTGTGGCTGCGCGCGTGGGAGGGACGGCTCACCGAGCGCACGTTGCCGGACTACGTGCGCGCCGGCTGGCTGAGCCCACCCGAGGTGGCCGCGCTGAGCAGCCTCGGTCGCCGGCACGCGGCACGCAGTTGGGCGCGTCGGGTGGCCGGGGACGCCGGGGTGCGGGCGATGCGCGGGTACCAGTTCGCCGCCACCCGGCTGGCCCTGCTGCGCGACGGGTCGCTGCGCGGCCTCGATCGCAAGCCCGCCGACCGGGAACGGACGGCCGCCGAGGAGCGGGAGCTGCTGGAGGCGATCACCGCGTACCGGTCGTTCTTCGTGGGGCGGGACCCGCAGGCCCCGGCCGGGGTCTGGGACGGGAGCCGCTACCACCTGCGCTTCCCGGACGGCTCGCAGCGTCCGGTGGCCGCGCCGGAGGAGCCGGTGGTGCCGATCCCGGTGGTGCTGGCCCCGCCGCCGCCTCCGCTGGGATATGCCCAGCCCGGCTGGTACGGCCCTCCGCCGGCGGGGTCCTGGCCGTCCGGTCACCGGTGACGGTTGGCGGACGGCTCAGGTCATCAGGGTGGTGAGGAAGTCACCGAGGCCCTGGGCCATCGCCACCAGCATGGCCCCGATCGCCTTGAACATCTGCGCGGCGCCGTCCGGCCGGAACGCCATGAAGTAGATCAGGAACGCGACGCTGCCCCAGGCCAGCAGCTTCTTCACGAATACCGGCATCGTCCCTCCCCAGGGCCACTGTCGCCGGATGGCTTCCCGCCGTGCGGCCCGGCAAACGGCGCACGGTGCGTGGTGGCCGGGGGAGACGCGTCAGAGGTAGAGGCCGGTGGAGTCGTTCTCGATCCGCTCGGCGGCCACGGCGTGCACGTCCCGCTCCCGCAGCAGCACGTACCCGCGACCGTGCAGCTCGACCTCGGAGCGGTCGTCCGGGTCGAAGAGCACCCGGTCGCCGGAGACGATGGCGCGGACGTTCGGCCCCACCCCGACGGCGGTGGCCCAGGCGAGGCGCTTGCCGACCGCGGCGGTGGCCGGGATGACGATGCCGGCGGTGGAGCGGCGCTCGCCCTCGCTGCCCTCCATCCGCACCAGCACGCGGTCGTGCAGGAGGCGGATCGGCAGGCCGGCGTCGAGATCCTGGTCTGCGGTCACGCCGCAGACGCTACCGTGTCGCCGACGGCCGGCCCGACGGTGGTTACGCCCGAGGCGGGCGGGGCAATGTGTCGCGGAACTGCCCTATGGTGTCGGGAGCGGACGTAAGCTGTCCGACCTGTCGCTGTGGGCGGACCAGTTCTCTGCCAGGAGGTGCGCTTGAGCCGCTTCGAGCGGGTACGCGGGCGGCTCCGCCGCGCCTACCAGTCGGGACGGGAGTCGGTACGCGCCGATCGGAGCGCGCCCAGCGACGGCTCGGAGACCCGGGTGGCCACACCCGCCGTGCCGGGGCCGGCCGCGCCGCCGTCGGCCACGGTCGTCGGCGCGGCACCTCCGGCGGACGTGCACAGCTCGACGGCGAGCCGCGACGACGCGGACGTCCCGCACGGGCTGCGGATCGCCGCCGCCTGGTGCTGGCGGCTGATCGTGATCGGCGTGGTGGCCTGGGCGCTGCTCCGGATCGTCGGCACCATCAAGATCGTGATCATCCCGCTGGCCATCGCCCTGCTGCTCTCGGCGTTGCTCGCACCGGCGGTGGGCTGGCTGCTGCGGGCCCGGCTTCCCCGGTCGCTGGCGACGGCGGTGGTGCTGGTCGGCGGCCTGGTGGGAGTGATCGGCACGCTGACCCTGGTGGTCAACGAGTTCATCCAGGGGGCGCCGGAGCTGAGCGAGAAGTCCTCGCAGGGCGTCCGGCAGATCCAGAACTGGCTGAAGACGGGTCCCCTGCACCTCTCCGACACCCAGCTCGACCGCTACATCGACGAGGCGCAGGACTGGATCAACTCCAACACCTCGGATCTCACCAGCGGTGCGCTGAGCACCGCGGCGACGCTGGCTGAGGTGCTGACCGGCACGCTGCTGGTGCTCTTCGCGACGTTCTTCTTCCTGCGCGACGGCAACCGGATCTGGCGCTTCCTGGTCCGGCTGCTGCCGGTGGCCGCCCGCTGGAAGGTCGACGACGCCGGCCGCGCCTCCTGGCACACGCTCGGCGCCTACGTCCGGGCAACCGTGCTGGTGGCCTTCATCGACGCGGTGGGCATCGGCATCTTCCTGGTCATCTTCGACGTCCCGTTCGCCTTCCCGCTGGCCGCGCTGGTATTCCTCGGCGCGTTCATCCCGATCGTCGGTGCGGCGCTCTCCGGTGTCGTGGCGGTGCTGGTGGCGCTGGTGGACAGCGGCCCGGTCACCGCGTTGATCATCCTCGGTGCGGTGATCGGGGTGCAGCAGGTGGAGGGGCACGTGCTCCAGCCGCTGATCATGGGCCGGGCGGTGGCCATCCACCCGCTCGCGGTGATCATCGGCATCGCCGCCGGCGTGGTGCTCGCCGGGATCACCGGTGCCCTGGTGTCCGTGCCGCTGATCGCGGTGCTGAACACCGCGGTCCGCCGGCTGGCCGCCCGGACGGTCCCCGACACCCCGCCCGACGCCGTCGTCGTCGCCGCGCAGGCTCCCTGACCGGCGCCCCGGCGGAGCGTGGGGCCGGCGCGGGCGGTCAGGAGCCGGCGAGGCGTTGCAGCGCGCCGCGGGCCACCTCAGGACGGGTGGTGTACCAGAACGGCGGCAGCGAGCGACGCAGGAACGGCCCGTAGCCGCGGGCGGTCTCCAGCCGGGAGTCGAGCACGGCGACCACCCCCCGGTCACCGGTCGCCCTGATCAACCGGCCCACGCCCTGGGCCAGCCGGACCGCCGCGATCGGCACGCTGACCGCCGCGAAACCCGAACCGCCGCCCGCGTCCACGGCCGCCGCGCGCGCCGCCGCCAGCGGCTCGTCCGGCCGCGGAAAGGGCAGCCGGTCGATGACCACGAGCTGACAGGCGTCGCCCGGCACGTCCACCCCCTGCCAGAGCGACATCACGCCGAACAGGCAGCTGGAACGCTCCTCGCGGAACCGGCGGACCAGCAGCGGCAGCGCCTCCTCACCCTGCAGCAGCACCGGCAGGTCGGTCCGCGCGCGCAGCAGCTCCGCCGCCTGCTGCGCGGCCCGCCGCGAGGAGAAGAGCCCGAGAGTACGACCACCGAGCGCCTCGACCAGCGCGAGCAGCTCCTCTCCGGCCGCCTCGGGAAGCCCGGAGACGCTGGGCCGGGGCAGGTGCGCCGCGACGTACAGGATGCCCTGCCGGGCGTAGTCGAACGGCGACCCCACATCCAGCGACCGCCAACCCGGCCCTTCGGTCGCCGGAACGGTGGCGGCGTCGGCCAGCCGGCGCCCCGGCGTCTCGGCGGCCGGGCGGCCCGGGCCGGTGCGGGCGGCCAGCGAGGCGGCGGCCGGGGACGCCGGGACCGGTGGCGCGTCCAGCCCGAGGGCGCGGGCCACCGTGTCGAACCGGCCGCCCAGCGCCAGGGTGGCGGAGGTGGCGACCACTGTGCGCTCGTCGTACAGGTGGGTGGCGAGGGTGCCGGCCACCGACAGCGGCGCGACCACCAGCGCCCGCCGGCTGCCGCTGTCGTTCTTCTCCACCCAGGCCACGTCGTGATCGGCCTCCTCCAGCAGCCGCTGCGCGGTAGTGGAGAGCTCGTCCAGCACCGCCTTGGCCTGCTGCTTGCGAACCGGGTCCGGATCGTCGGACTTGACGTCGCCGATCGCGTCCAGCGCGGCGCGGGTGGCCGCGTCGAGCAGCGTGCACGCCTCCCGCAACGGCGCCGGCAGCCCGGCGGTGAGGCGCCCGGCGGGCGCCTCGGCCAAGCCGACCGCGAGGGCGTCGCCGGCCGCGGTGAGCGCCTCGGCGGTCTCCGGCCGCAGCAGCGGACGGGCCCGCCGGGTGGACCGGTCGATCAACTCCGGCACCAGCTCCGCCTGGGCCGCCGAGGAGACCCGGTCGGCCAGCTCGTGTGCCTCGTCCACGATCAGCAGCTTGTGCGGCGGCACGATGTGCCGGTCGGCCAGCATGTCGACGGCGAGCAGGCTGTGGTTGGTCACCACGATGTCGGCCTCCCGGGCCCGGGCCCGGGACGCCTCGGCGAAGCACTCCGCCCCGAACGGGCACCGGGTCGCCCCGACGCACTCCCGGGCCGGCATCGACACCAACCGCCAGGCCTGGTCGTCGACGCCCGGGTCCAGTTCGTCCCGGTCGCCGGTGGCGGTCTTCTCCGCCCAGTCGCGCAGCCGCTCGACCTGTTTGCCCAGCCGACCCGCCTCGCCGAGCCACTTCGTCCCGCCGCCCGGGCGGGTGGCCGGAGCGTCGAAGAGAGTGTCCTCCGGCTCGTCGGCTGTGGAGTTGTCCAGCCGGGCCAGGCAGAGGTAGTGGTGGCGGCCCTTGAGCACCGCGAAGGTTGGTCGGCGGCCGAGAAGCGGCTCGACCGCGTCGGCCATTCGCGGCAGGTCGTGGTCGACCAGCTGGGACTGCAATGCCAGGGTGGCGGTGGAGACCACCACCGGGCCGTCCACGGTGAGCGCCGGCGCGAGGTAGGCCAGCGACTTGCCGGTGCCGGTGCCCGCCTGGACCAGCAGGTGCTCGCCGCTGGTCACGCACTCCTCGATCGCGGTGGTCATCTCCTGCTGGCCGGGGCGCGCCGCGCCGCCGGGCACCGCGCCGACCGCCGCCGCGAGCAGCTCCGCCCCGCTGGGTCGCGCGCCCCGTCGCCGGCTCCCGGCACGGGCCGAGGGGGTGGCGGAACCGGTGGCGGTGCGGGGCGGAGTCACCGTGCGACGGTACCCGCCGCGGCCGACACGGGCTGCGCCCATCCGTCCGCGTGGCGCGGAGCCGTCGGTCCGCCGATGCGTCCGTCGGCGTCCGGTTACGGCCGCGCTACGACGCGTGGGCAGTATCGGTTAGGGTGCGAATCATGCCGAGCGACGTGGTCCGAGTGATCTACCGCAAGTACGACGGCAGCGCCCACCGTGACTACCCGGCCCGCCGGCTCGCCGAGGACGACCTCGGCATCTGGCTCGGCGTGCCGGTCGGCACCGAGTCGGTCTACCACGGCCGCCCGTCGGTGGAGAGGATCCCGTTCGTCCTGCTGGTGCCGCACCACGCCTGGTGGACGGGGATGTTCAACCCGCCACCGCGGACCAGCGAGGTCTACTGCGACATCGCGACCCCGGCCCACTGGGAGTCCGAGGACGTCGTCCACCTGATCGACCTGGACCTGGACGTGGTCCGGCGCCGCGCCACCGGTCTGGTGGAGCTGCTCGACGAGGACGAGTTCGCTGAGCACCGGGCCCGTTACGGCTACCCGGAGGACGTGGTGGTCGAGGCCGAGGCGGCGGCCCGCTGGCTGTTCGGCGCGCTCGGCGACGGCAGCGAGCCGTTCGCCACCTCCTACCGCAAGTGGCTGGCCCTGGTGGTCTGAGCCCGCGCGGGCGCCCGGCGGCCGGCTCACCAGCGCGGTGGCCACCGGTCGTCGTCGCCCAACGGCGGCAGGTCGGTCAGCTTCTCCGGGTTGAGCTGGTTGAACACGCCGGTGATCCGGCCCTCGTGCACGGCGAGCGCGGTGACCATGCGGATCGGCCGGCCGTCGGTGTGCGTCGTCTCTATCTGGAGGCCGAGCACACCGTCGACCAGCACCGGCCGGGCCAGCACCCGGTGGGTGTACCGGCCGGCCCGGCCGAACAGGCCGAGCGCGAAGCGACCCACCGCGTCGGCCCCCACCACCGGCCGACGGGCGGCCGGGAAGTGCCCACCCGAGTCGCCGACGAAGACGACGTCCGGCGCGAGTAGGCGGAGCAGCGGGTCCAGTTCGCCGGACTCGGTGGCGGCGACGAACGCCTGGAGCACCCGCCGCTGCTCGGCCGGGTCGGCGGTGTGCCGGGGCACGTCCGGTGCGGTGACCGCCCGGCGGGCCCGGGAGGCGAGCTGCCGGGCGGCCACCTCGGTGGTGCCGAGCACGTCGGCGACCCGGGCGAACGGCACCGCGAACACGTCGTGCAGCACGAGGGCGACCCGCTGCTCCGGCGCGAGCCGTTCCAGCACCACCAGCAGCGCGGTGCCGACCTGGTCGGTGCGTACCGCCCGCTCGGCGGGGTCGGGGGCGTACCCGTCGGTCGGCGCCGCGGCGCCCACCTGACCCACCACCGGCTCCGGCAGCCACTGCCCGGGGTACGCCTCCCGCCGGACCCGCGCCGAGCGGAGCACGTCCAGGCAGATCCGGGCGCAGGTGGTGGTCAGCCACGCGGACAGCTCGCGGATCTCGGCGCGGGCCGCCGGGTCTGCGAGCGCCCCGGCGTAGCGCAACCACGTCTCCTGCACCGCGTCCTCGGCCTCGCTGCGGCTGCCCAGCATCCGGTGGGCCACCGCGAGCAGCCGGCCCCGCTCGGCCTCGAACTCCGTCGCCAGGTCCCGCACGACCCACCACCCTCCCCGTTCGGCGCCTTCCCGGCATACATCCTCCCGCCAACAGGACGCGCCGGAAGCCCCGAACGTGACAGCCCGACCGGGGCCGGGCGGCGCTCGGCGGGCGGTTGGTCGGCGGGTGGGCGATGATCCGAGGATGAGCGCACCCCAGGAAGCGCAGATCGTGGCGCCCGCCGGCGGCCCGGTGCGGGAGTTGCTGCGGGTCGCCGCGCCGGTGGATCTCCCGGGAATCGACCCCCGGTCCACGCCCGGCCTGCCCGGGGCGGAGGTGACCGGAGAGCACCGCAAGGCCTGGGCCCGGGCGCAGGTGGAGCTGGTCGGCAGTGAGCTGGGCCAACAGCAGGAGATGCTCTTCGCGATGGCCAAGGCGGACTCGTACCGGCCGGCGCACCGGGTGCTGCTGGTGCTCCAGGCGATGGACTGCGGCGGCAAGGACGGCACGATCAAGCGGGTGGCCGGCGCGATGAACCCGCTGGGCCTGCACATCCGCTCGTTCGGACCGCCCACCGCGCAGGAGTTGCGGCACGACTTCCTGTGGCGCATCCGCCGGGCACTGCCGCCGCCGGGGTACGTCGGGATGTTCAACCGGTCGCACTACGAGGACGTGCTGATCGCCCGGGTCGGCTCGCTGGTGCCGGAGGCCACCTGGCGGGCCCGCTATGACGAGATCAACTCCTTCGAACGGGAACTGGTCGAGGGCGGCGTGACCCTGGTCAAGGTCATGCTGCACATCTCGTACGCCGAGCAGGGCGAGCGGCTGCTGGAGCGGCTCACCGACCCCCGCAAGCACTGGAAGTACAACCCCTCGGACGTCGACTCCCGGGCCCGTTGGGACGACTACCAGGCCGCGTACGCCGAGGCGCTGAGCCGGTGCGGCACGGACGCCGCGCCGTGGTTCGTGGTGCCGGCGGACCGCAAGTGGTACCGGGACTGGGCGGTGGCCCACCTGCTGCGGGAGACGTTCGACACCCTCGATCTGGGGTATCCGCCTGCCGATTTCGACGTGGCCCGCGAGCGCGAACGGTTGCGTGCTGGGGGAGCGGTGACGGATGAGACGGCGGAGATGAACGGCAGGTGAACGACCGGTGAACCAGGCCTGACCAGGGGTGGGCCGACGAATTCGCGGTTCTGGCGTTTCCTAGCATTCACCGAGCGGGCACCCGTAGGGTGCCCACCCCTTCCACCGACGCGACGAGGTCTGTGCTGTGAAGTTTTCCTTCCGCCCCACCGAGGGCGCCTTCTACGAGCTCTTCACCAGGGCCGCGCAGAACCTGGTCCGGGGCACCGAGCTGCTGAACGAGCTGGCCCTGCCCGGCGTCGACGTGCAGTCGGTCAGCGAGCGGCTGACCGAGGTCGAGCACGACAGCGACCAGATCACCCACGAGCTGTACAAGAAGATCAACTCGACGTTCATCACGCCGTTCGACCGGGAGGACATCTACCGGCTCGGCTCGCTGCTCGACGACGTGATGGACCACCTCGAGGCGGTCGGCGACCTGCTCTACCTGTACGGGCTGACCGAGCTTCCGGCGCTGCCGCGCGAGCTGCACGAGATGGTGAACGTGCTCGACCAGCAGGCCAAGTTGACCGCCGAGGCGATGCCCCGGCTGAAGTCGATGAAGGACCTCGAGGACTACTGGATCGAGTGCAACCGGCTGGAGAACGAGGGCGACCGGATCAACCGGCAGCTGCTCGTCCGCCTCTTCTCCGGCGAGTACGACGCGTTGACGGTGCTGAAGATGAAGGAGGTGGCCGACGAGCTGGAGGCCGCCTGCGACGCCTTCGAGCACGTGGCCAACACCGTCGAGACCATCGCGGTCAAGGAGTCCTGAACCAGTGACTCTGACACCCGAACTCATCGCCGTGCTGGCGGTGATCGGGGTAGCCCTGGCGTTCGACTACACCAACGGCTTCCACGACGCCGCCAACGCGATCGCGACAAGCGTCTCCACCCGGGCGCTGACCCCTCGGATCGCCCTCGGCCTCGCCGCGGTCGGCAACTTCGTCGGCGCCCACTTCGGCGCCGGTGTGGCCAAGACCGTCGGCGACGGCCTGGTCATCCTGCCCACCGGGGTGAGCAGCCTCGGGGTGGTCTTCGCCGGGGTGCTCGGCGCGATCGCCTGGAACCTGATCACCTGGTACTTCGGTCTCCCGTCGTCGTCCTCGCACGCGCTCTTCGGCGGCCTGGTCGGCGCCACCCTGCTGTCCAGCGGCGGTGTGGTGCAGTGGGTCACCATCGGTGAGAAGGTCCTCCTGCCGATGGTGCTGTCGCCGATCGTCGGCCTCACCCTCGGCTACCTGCTGATGCTGGCCATCCTCTGGCTGTTCCGGAAGGGGCAGCCGGGCAAGCTCAACCGGGGCTTCCGCTGGGCGCAGACCGTCTCGGCGGCGGCCATGTCGGTAGGCCACGGCATGCAGGACGCCGCGAAGACCATGGGAATCGTGGTGCTGGCGCTCTACACCGGTGGCTTCCAGGACGACAAGACGCACATCCCCGGCTGGGTGTTCTGGACCTCGGCGACCATGCTGGCCCTGGGCACGTACGCCGGGGGTTGGCGGATCATCCGCACTCTCGGCCGCAAGATCATCGACCTCGGTCCGCCGGAGGGCTTCGCCGCCGAGACGGTGGCCAGCGCGGTGCTCTACTTCAACGCCCTGGTGCTGAAGGCACCGATCTCCACCACCCACACGATCACCTCGGCGATCATGGGCGTGGGCGCGACCAAGCGGCTCTCCGCGGTCCGCTGGAACGTCGCCGGCAACATCGTGATCGCCTGGATCATCACGTTCCCGGCCGCCGCGCTCTTCGCCTGCATCTCGTACCTGCTGGTCCGCCCGCTCTTCGGCTGACCCGCGCACCGCGCACCGCGCACCCAAGTGAAAGGAAGGGCCCCTTATTAACGCCAGGCGTTAATAAGGGGCCCTTCCTTTCACTCACAGGTAGCGCACGCCGATCTGCTCGCGTACGGCGTCCAGCAGGGCCATCACCTCGAGGGTGGTGGTGTGCGGCACCAGCGGGCTCTCGGTCAGCCCGGCCGCGAGGCAGCGCTGCACCTCGATCGCTTCGTACTGGTAGCCGTTGCCGGCCGTGTCGGCGGTGATCGTCTCCGGCTCGGCGCCGTCCCGCCACAGGGTCAGCGAGCCCGGCCGGAAGAACGGCTCCGGCAGGTCGATCCGGCCGGTGCTGCCGGTGATCGAGGCGGACAGGCCACTCGAGCCGACCATGCCGCAGCTCAGGGTGGCCAGCGCGCCGGTGTCGTAGCCGAACAGTATGCCGGTGTTCTCGTCCACCCCCTCCGGGCCGAGCTTCGCCCAGGACCGGATGTGCTGCGGCACGCCGAGCAGCAGGTGGGCCAGGCTGATCGGGTAGACCCCAAGGTCGAGCAGGGCGCCTCCGCCCAGCGCCAGGGCCCGCATCCGGTGCTCCGGCGGGAAGGGCCCGGACACCCCGAAGTCGGCCCGGACGCTGCTCACCGTGCCGATCGCGCCCTCCGCGATCAGCTCGGCCGCCCGGAGGATGAGCGGGTTGGTCCGCATCCACATGGCCTCCATCAGGAAGACCCCGGCGGCGCGGGCGGTGTCCACCAGGTCGTTGCTGCTGGCCAGGTCGAGGGTGAACGGCTTCTCCAGGAGCACGGCCCGCCCGGCCGTCAGGCAGGTCATCGCCGCCTCGTGGTGCGCGGCGTGCGGGGTGGCCACGTAGATCACGTCGACCTCCGGGTCGGCGGCCAGCTCCACCCAGGAGCCGTAGGCGCGCTTCGCGCCGTGCTTGTCGGCGAAGCGCTGCGCGCTGTCCGCGGCGCGGGAGCCGACCGCGACCAGTTCGGCGTCCGGCACCAGCCGGAGGTCTTCGGCGAAACGGCTGGCGATGTGGCCGGTGGCCAGGATGCCCCAACGAGTCATGTCGGCACGCTAGCCGAGCCGGGTGAACGACCGAACGCCCGGCGGCCGCCGGCTCATCCGTCGGGACCGCGGTGCACGTACTGGTCGCCGCGCCGCGCCGCGCCGCTCCGGCTGGCCACCCCTGCACGTCCCCCTTTGCTCTGCTTACACGGGCGCAACAGTTACCGGCCGTCTCTGTTGCGTGGGCTGAAGCAGAGCAAAGGGCGGTCCGAGGGGCGCCGACCGGCACACCGGCCGGGCCGGGGTGGTCGGTCGGGGAACTAGGCTCGCGACATGACGATCGACAGTGACGGCTTCGCCGCCCCGGCCGCCCTGGTCGAGCACGCGCGGCGGTTCCGGGCCGAGGGCGGCACCCCGGCGGTGCCCCGGGTCGCGGCCACCGTGTTGCTGCTGCGTCCGTCCGGCGCCGACTTCGAGGTGTACGTCATCCGCCGGGTCGCCGCGATGACCTTCGGCGGGATGTACGCCTTCCCCGGCGGTGGCGTGGACCGCTCCGACTCCGCCGCACACCTGGACTGGGCCGGCCCGGCACCGAGCGCGTGGGCGGGGCGGCTCGGGGTGGCCCCGGACGCCGCCCAGGCGGTCGTCTGCGCCGCCGCCCGGGAGGTCTTCGAGGAGGCCGGCGTGCTGCTCGCGGGCCCGGACCCGGCGACCGTGGTGGGTGACGTCAGCGGCGACGACTGGGAGGCGGCCCGGCAGGACCTGGAGGGACGCCGGTTGGGCTTCGCCGCGCTGCTCGCCGACCGGCGCCTGACGCTGCGCTCGGACCTGCTGCTGCCCTGGAGCCGGTGGATCACACCGGAGTTCGAGCCGCGACGCTTCGACACGTACTTCTTCGTCGCCCTGCTGCCGGCCGGGCAGCGGACCCGGGACGTCTCCGGCGAGGCCGACCACACGCTGTGGATCCGACCGGCGGACGCGCTGGCCCGGGCCGAGGCCGGCGAGCTGACAATGCTGCCGCCGACTCTCGTCACGCTGGCCCAGGTTGCGGCCGCCGGCGACCTGGCCGGGGTTGCGCAGGCGGCGGCCGACCGGGATGCCGCCACCCCGGTCACCCCACGACTGGACTTCCCGGCCGACGGCGAGCCCCGCTTCGTGCTCGGCTGACCCGCCCGGGATACGCCAAGGGGCGCCGGTCAGGTCGACCGACGCCCCGCGCGGAGCAGGAACCAGCGGCTCAGCCGAAGCGGCCGGTGATGTAGTCCTCGGTCTTCTTCACGCTCGGGTTGCTGAAGATCTTCTGCGTGTTGTCGTACTCGATCAGCCGGCCCGGGTCGCCGGTCTTCTCGATCGAGAAGAAGGCGGTCCGGTCCGACACCCGAGCGGCCTGCTGCATGTTGTGCGTCACGATGATGATCGTGAACTTGTCCTTGAGCTGGAACATCAGGTCCTCGATGGCCAGCGTGGAGATCGGGTCCAGGGCCGAGCAGGGCTCGTCCATCAGCACGACCTGCGGCTCGACCGCGATGGTCCGGGCGATGCAGAGCCGCTGCTGCTGACCGCCGGAGAGGCCCGCGCCGGGCTTGCCCAGCCGGTCCTTGACCTCGTCCCACAGGTTCGCCGAGCGCAGCGCCTTCTCGGCCGCGTCCTCCAGGATCGACTTGCGGCGGACGCCGTTGAGCTTCAACCCGGCCACCACGTTCTCGAAGATGCTCATCGTGGGGAACGGGTTCGGCCGCTGGAAGACCATGCCGATCGTGCGCCGGACCGCCGTGACGTCCACGTCCCGGTCGTAGATGTCCTGGTCGTCGATGGTCAGGCTGCCCTCGACCCGAGCCCCCGGCAGCACCTCGTGCATCCGGTTGATCGACCGTAGGAAGGTGGACTTGCCGCAGCCGGACGGGCCGATGAGGGCGGTGACAGTCTTCGGCTCGACGGTCAGGTTGATGTTCTCGATGGCCTTGAAGGCACCGTAGTAGGCGGTGACGTTCGAGGCTTCGATGCGCTTGGCCATGGTGGTACCTCCGGGGTTCATCGGCTGAGCCGGTTACGGCGGGCCAGCAGCTTCGCCGCGATCGTCAGGATCAGCACGAGGGCGACCAGGGTGAGTGCGGCGGTCCACGCCCGTGCCGGCGCGTACCTCGACGCGTCACCGGCCTGCTGGTAGACGAAGAGGGACAGCGACGACTGGTTGTTCTCGAAGGGGTTGGTGTTGATCGCGGCGCCGCCGCCGGCGACCAGCAGCACCGGTGCGGTCTCGCCGGCCGCGCGGGCGATGGCGAGCATGACGCCGGTGACGATGCCGGGCAGCGCGGTCGGCAGCACCACCCGCAGGATGGTCTTCCACTTGGGTACGCCGAGCGCGTACGCGCCCTCGCGCAGTGGCGCCGGGACGAGGCGGAGCATCTCCTCGGTGGACCGGACGATGGTGGGCAGCATCAGCACGCTCAGCGCGAGCGCGGCCGCGAAGCCGGAGAAGCTCGGCCGGCCGTCGTTGAACCACGGCGACACGACCAGCACCCAGAACGCCAGCACGAAGAGGCCGGAGACGATCGACGGGATGCCGGTCATCACGTCCACGAAGAACCGGATCGCGAAGGCGAACTTGCCCCGGCCGTACTCGACGATGTAGATGGCGCAGAGGATGCCGAGCGGCACGGTGATCAGGGTGGCGATGCCGACCTGCTCCAGCGTGCCGACGATCGCGTGGTACGCGCCGCCCTCGGGGTCGCGGGCCCCGATGTTGTTCATCGAGGTCTGGAAGAAGTTGATGTCCAGCCGCTCGGCGCCCTTGCTGACCAGCGTCCAGACCACCGATACGAGCGGCAGCACCGCCAGCACGAACGCGGAGTGGATCAGCGCGCTCCAGGTGCGGTTGCGGGCCGACCGGCGCCCCTCGACCGCGTTGGCCGCGGCGAAGAGCCCGATCAGGTACAGGGCCGCGCCGAGGGCGACCACGAGGACCGGGCCGCCGATGCCGGCGCCGTAGACGACCACGGCGGAGAGCGCCAGGGCCGCCACGGCGATGGCGGGTGCGGCGTACCGGGGCAGCCGCCGGGCCCGCAGCGAGGCGGGCTGGGCCGGCGGACGGGTGCGGTGGGAGGTGACGGTGGTGGTCATGCGGCCGACTCCGTGAACTCCCGGCGGCGGTAGATGATCGCCCGGGCGGTGATGTTGACGAGCAGCGTGATGGTGAAGAGCACCAGACCGGAGGCGATCAACGCGCCGCGGCCGGTCTCGTTCGCCTCGCCGAACGCGTTGGCGATGTTGGCGGCGATGGTGTTGCCGCCGTTCTGGATCAGGTTGAACGAGATGCCGAAGGTGATGCCGAGGGTCAGCGCGAGGGCGATGGTCTCACCGAGAGCGCGGCCCAGCCCGAGCATCACCGCGGCGATGATGCCGGGGCGGCCGTAGGGCAGCACCGCGGTGCGGAGCATCTCCCAGCGGGTGGCGCCCAGGGCGAGGGCGGCCTCCTCGTTCGCGGTCGGCGTCTGGAGGAACACCTCGCGGGAGAGCGAGGTGATGATCGGCAACACCATGATCGCGAGCACCAGGGCGCCCAGCATGATCGACTTACCGAACGGGCCGTCGCCGCCGAAGATCGGGATCCAGCCGAAGTACTCGTTGAGCCAGACCGAGAAGTCCCGGACCGGGTTGATGAAGATGTCCCGACCCCAGAGGCCGAAGACCACACTCGGCACGGCGGCGAGCAGGTCGATCAGGAAACCGAGCGCGGTGCCCAGCCGGCGCGGCGCGTAGTGCGACAGGTAGAGCGCGATGCCCAGCGCCACCGGCACCGCCATGAGCAGTGCCAGCGCCGAGCTGAGCACTGTGCCGAAGGCGAGCGTGCCGATACCGAACTTGGGCTGTGTCTCGTTGGGGGACCAGCCCTCGTAGGACCAGAAGTTCTCGGTGTTGGCGCGCAGCGCCGGCACCGCCTTGGCGAGCAGGAAGATCGCGATGGCGGCGATGATGACCAGGACGGCGGTCCCGGCGGCCAGGGTGAGACCGTGGAAGGCGCGCTCGGCGTCGAACTTCCGGCTACGTGGCAGCGCGCCGCCGCCGCCCAGCCCGGCATCGCCCGGGAAACGGGTGCTGACTGGTGCCTCGGCCACACGCGCCGAGGCACCGACGGGCCACTCGTGACTCTGGGTCACGCGCGTCCCGCCGGTGCCGGCGTCGGCCGAGCGGTGGGGGGTTTCACCCATCTGCTCGCTCGATTCGATTGCGGAGTGGTGTCGGTCAGGAGATGTTCTTGACCGCGGCCTCGACCTTGGTGCGGACGCTCTCCGGCAGCGGGGCGTAGCCCAGCTCGGTCATGGCAGCCTGGCCCTCGGTGCTGGCCGCGTAGCCCAGCAGGCCCTTGACCAGCGGCAGCTTGTCGGCGGCGAGGCCCTTGCTGCAGACGATCTCGTACGTCGCCAGGACGATCGGGTAGGCCCCGGCCTCCTTGGTGTTGTAGTCGATCGACAGCTTGAGGTCGTCGCCCTGGCCGTCGACCTTGGCACCGGCGATGGTCTTGCCGGCCGCCTCGGCGGTCAGCGCGGCGAACTCGCCGTTGCCGTTGCCGATCTTGGTCATCTTCAGGGCGGCGTTCTCGGCGAACGACCACTCCATGTAGCCGATGGAGCCGTCGGCGCCCTTGACCGAGCTGGCCACGCCGTCCGAGCCCTTGGCGCCGGTGCCGCCCGAGGCCTTCCAGGCCTTGGCGTTGCCCAGGGTCCAGTCCGCCTCAGCGGTCTTCGAGAGGTACTTGGTGAAGTTGTCGGTGGTGCCCGACTCGTCCGAACGGTGGACGGTCTGGATGGTGGTCGCCGGGAGCTTGGCGTCCGGGTTGTCGGCCTTGATCGCCGCGTCGTCCCACTTGGTGACCTTGCCGGCGAAGATCTTCGCCAGGGTGGCCGGCTTGAGCTGGAGGTTGTCCACCCCGCTGACGTTGTAGGCGACGGCCACCGGGCCGATCACCATCGGCAGGTGGATGGCCTTGCCACCGACGCACTTGGCGTCGGCCTGCGGCTGCTCCTCCGGCTTGAGCGCGGAGTCGGAGCCGGCGAAGTCGGCGGTCCCGGCGATGAACGCCTGGATGCCGGCGCCTGAGCCGGTCGGCTCGTAGTTGATCGTCGTGCCCTGGCACTTCTGCTGGTACGCCTTGATCCACTCGGCCATGGCGTTCTTCTGCGCCGACGAGCCCTGCGCGTTCAGCGTGCCGGTAGCGCAGTCGACCGCGGCGGCCGAGCCCGAAGCGCTGGCGCCGGGAGTGGGCTCGTTGTTGTCCGAGCCGCATGCACTGAGGCCGAGCGTCGCGGCAAGAGCGAGGCCGGCAATAGCGCCGTACCGCTGGAGCTTCACCTGAGGGGTTTCCCTTCGCGTCTGACTTGGCGCCCCGATCCCGGGGGCCGAAGAACCGGCACTGACCGGCTGATACGAAAGTTAGAAGTGCCAGGTAGCCGGTTCGCCGGTCGCAAGTGAACGCAGGGTGAACACGTACGGCCCCCGAGGTGACCGCTCGCTGAGGGTGAGTTGTCCGTTAAGTGAACCCGGGTACGCCTGTCGGAACTATGGGCATATTCCGGTACGGTGTCATCTCGCCGAGGCGCGGCCGTTACCCGCCGGTGACCCGGCCGCGGCGGCGACCCCCGGTCAGCCGAGGTGGTAGTTGATGTGCGCGGACCAGCGGGCGAAGCCGAGCCGCTCGTAGAGCGCGACCGCCCCGGCGTTCGACTCGTCCACGTAGAGCATCACCCGGTCCAGTCCACGCCGGTCCCGCAGGTACGCCAGCCCGGCGGTGGTCAACGCGCGGCCGAGCCCACCGCCGTGCGCGGTCGGCTCCACGCCGAGTACGTACACCTCGCCGATCCGGGCCGACCCCGGGCGCTCGTGCACCTTCGTCCAGTGGAAGCCGAGCAGCCGGCCGCTGGCTGTCTCCTCGGCGAGCAGGAAGCCGGCCGGGTCGAACCACGGCTCGGCGAGGCGGACCCGCAGGTCTTCCGAGGTCCAGCGGCCCTGCTCGGGGTGCTCGGCGAAGGCCCGCGCGTTGAGGGCCAGCCACGCGGCGTCGTCGGCTCCCGGCCGGAATGCGCGCAGCACCACTCCGTCGGGCAGTCGTGGCTCGGCCAGCGGGGCGGCCAGTGGCCGGCGCAGTTGCCAGAGCACCCGTGCGCGGGTGAACCCGAGGTCGACCGCGAGTGCGGCGGCCGAGGGGTGGTCGCCGTGCGCCCAGGCCCGCAGTGGCCCGGTGGCCGAGGCGAGTACGCCCCGCGCCAGCGCCCGCCCGGTGCCCCGCCGCCGGTACGTGGGGTGGACCACCAGCTCCACCCCGATCCCGCCCACCGGGTCGGTCGTGTCCAGGTGCGCGTACCCGGTGAGAACGCCGTCGTCGCCGCGAGCGATCAGGTGCACGGCCGGGGCGTCCGGGTCGCGCATCCGGAGCAGGACGTGCTCGTCGAGCGGGTCCGCGCCGTCTGTGTCGCCGGCGGAACCGGCCAGAGCCAACACGTCGGCGATCTCCGCCGGAGTCAGTCGGTCGGTCCGGGTCACCTGGTCGCTGGTCGGCTCGGCGCTGCTCATCCCGTCACCGTAGCCGCAGGGAAGCGCGGTCCGCCGGGATCCCTGCCCGCGGTGCGGGGCCGGCTCACGTCGGATCGGCGGGCAGCGCCTCCAGCTCGAACCGCTGGGTCAGATCGGGCAGGATCCGGCGCAGTGCGTCCACCGTGCCCTGCCGGTCCCCACCGGCGTCGTGCAGCAGGACCACCGAGCCCGGTTCGACCTGGGTGACCACCGATGCGGCGATCTTGCCCGCGCCGGGCGCCTCCCAGTCCGACGGGTCCACCGACCAGTGCAGCGGAGTCATGCCGAGCTGCTGCGCGACCGAGACGACGGGGTAGGTCCAGGCGCCGCCGGGTTGGCGGTACCAGACGATCGGCGCGTCCGGCACCGCTGCCCGGATCGCCTCGTTGGTCCGCGACAGGTCGGCGCGGATCATGTCCGTCGACCGGTTGCCCAGCGTGACGTCGTGGTGCCAGGAGTGGTTGCACAGGGTGTGCCCATCGGCCACGATCGCCTGAATCAGATCGGGGTGGTCCTGCGCGTTCTCGCCCACCACGCAGAACGTGGCCTTCACGTCGAACTCGCGCAGCGTGGCGAGCACCTGCGGGGTGTAGCGCGGATCCGGCCCGTCGTCGAAGGTCAGCGCGAGCCGCGCGGTGCCGGTGGTGGAGTGCGCGCCGAACAGCTGGTCACCCTGGGCATCCCGCCCCGACCCGTCCTGACCCGTCTCGGTGGGGCCGCCGCTGGGGCCGGGGGTCGGAGTTCCGCTTGGTTCGTCGCCGGTGGGTTGGTCGGCGTAGTGCGGCTCGTCGGCGTTCGCGGTGACCCCGGTGGCCTGCCGTTGGGGCTGGTCGGGGACGAGGCTGCGGCCCAGCACGTACGCCGAGCCGAGCAGAGCTGCCGCCACCAACGTCACGATTCCCGCTGCCCGGACCGTCGGGTTGCCCGGCGTCACGGCTTCCGCCCGGCTGACCGGTCACGCCGGCCCGTCGCCCCCGTGGTCATTGCGCGCACCGTCGCCCCTTTCTCCGACAAACCCGGCAGTCAGAATAGAGCTGACGAGCTGCGCAAAAAGGGCATATGGGGAATCGTCCCCCGGCTGACTCGAGGTCAGACGTGCAGCGGCGCGTGCTCCGCCTCGGGCAGCGACCGCGACGGCGGAACGACGAACTTGTAACCCACCTGGCGGACGGTGCCGATCATCGACTCGTACTCCGAGCCGAGCTTCGCGCGCAGCCGCCGGACGTGCACGTCCACCGTCCGCGTGCCGCCGAAGTAGTCGTACCCCCAGACCTCGCGCAGTAGCTGGTCCCGGGTGAACACCCGGCCCGGGTGCTGCGCCAGGAACTTCAGCAGCTCGAACTCCTTGTAGGTGAGGTCGAGCGGGCGCCCCTTCAGCTTCGCGGCGTAGGTGTCCGGGTCGATGGTCAGCTCGCCGGCCCGGATCGAGCCGCCGGCGCCGGCGGTCGCGTTGCTCAGCCGGCCCACCGCGAGCCGCAGCCGCGCCTCCACCTCGGCGGGCCCCGCCGACGCGAGGATGACGTCGTCGACACCCCAGTCGGCGTTCAACGCGATCAGACCTGCCTCGGTCACCACGGCGACCAGTGGCACGCCGAGCCCGGTGGCGTGCAGCATCCGACAGGTCGCGCGGGCCTCGCTCAGCTCCGACCGCGCGTCCACCATCACCGCGTCCGGGCTGGGGCCGGCGACCAGGGTGCGGACGTCGCGCGGCGCGGTACGGACCGAGTGCGGCAGCAGGTCGAGTGCCGGCAGCACAGCGGACGGTTCCCCTGCACGTGCGGTCACCAGCAGCAGGATCTCCACGATCACCTCCGTCCCGGCGGCGCGCGGCCGCACGCGACCAGACGCACTTCGGAAAGTGCGCTGAGAAATTGCGTGGTCCCGGCGTCGCTGACGGGCGGGTAACGGCTTGAGCGTAACTGATCGCCTCGGTTGCGCCGTCGGGTCGTTTCCCGTTTGTCCTCCCTTGCCCCTGATCGTGGCGCAGGTTTTAACGCTGCCGAAACCGTGACCACCCCGTCGGGCGGTCGGTCTGGCACGATCGGGGCGTGTTTCCCTCCACCTCGCCCGACGCCGGCCGCGAGTCGTGGCCCGACGGGCCCCGCCCGGGCCCGGCCGCGCCGACCCGTGGCAACCCGCCCGCGCCGCGCACCGGGCCACCGGTCATCGACGGCGAACGCCGTGAACGGGGTGGGCCTCGCCGTGCCCGCCGTGCCGGAGAGCCGGCCCGCCGTTCCGAGGACGAGATCGACGAGCCGGAGGAGGAGGTCGTACCCCCGGTCGAGGTGCGCCGCCCGCTGGCGCTGACGATCGCCGGCTTCGCGGCGCTGCTCGGTGTCGGCCTGGTGCTCGGCGCGCAGACCTCCGGCCCCGGCCACCGGCTGCCGTTCGCCTTCATCATCTTCGGCGTCCAGTTGCTGTTCGTGCTCGCCTGGACGATGGCCATGCGCCCACCCGCGCTGCTGCTGGTCGCCGGGATCAGCGCCGCGGTCGCCGCGGTGGCCGACATCGCCGCGGTGCAGACCGACATCGCCGGCCTGGCGCCGCTGGGCTACCTGGCAGCCGGCGGGTTCCTCGCCGCGGTGCTCGGTCAACTGGTCCGCCGGGTCGACCGGGTCCGGGTCACCGACTCGCTCGGCGCCACGCTGCTCATCGTGGTCGGGGTGGTCGCCTTCGGCACCCTGATCGTGCTCAGCCGGATCCCGGCCGGCACCCAGGCGATCACGGTCTGCCTGACCGCGAGCGGAGTCGCGCTGACCGTCGCCCGGCTCACGGACGCGGTGCTGCCCTGGCCCCGGCTGGCCCCGCAGGTGCCCCGGGGCGCCGCCGGCGTGGTCGTCGGCGCGATGGTCGGCACGCTGGTCTCAGCGGTTCTCGGCAGCTACCTGGTGGCCCCCTTCACGCCCACGCGGGCCGCGGTGATCGGCCTGGTCGCGGCGGTCACCGCAGTGCTCTCCGACCTTGCCGTCGGGTACGCCGAGGCGGGCCGGCTGATGGCCGGCGAACCACCCACCATGTGGGTCGCCCGGCACATGCAGGGTCCGCTCGGCGGCTTCGCCCTGGCCGCCCCGGCCGCGTACGCCATGTGCATGCTCTTCCTGTGAGCCACGGTTGAGCCGGGAGCCGGTCGGGTAGTACGGGTACGCCGCCCTGCGGCGCCGGTACGGACGGCCCTTCGCGACGCGGCGGGCGGAGACAGGAGGCGGCGGCGTGGCCCAGGAGTATCCGGCGGACGAAGCCCGTCCCCGACGGCGCGGTCGCAAGCTGCTCGTCGGCCTGATCGTCCTGCTCGTGCTGGTGGCAGTGCTGCTGGTGATCGCCGACCGGGTGGCGGTCGGGGTGGCCGAGCGGGCCATCGCCGACCGGGTGAGCCAGGAGGTCACCAAGCAGGGCGCGCAGTCCGCCGAACCCGACGTCGAGGTCGGCGGGACTCCGTTCCTCACCCAGGTGCTCGACGGTCGGTACCAGCGGATCTCCATCAAGTTGCGGGACGTGCAGGCCTCGGTGGAGGGCGACGCCCTGCGGCTGCCGGTGTTGGATGTGGACGCCCGTAACGTGCGGGCGTCGCTGGACACCCTGCGCACCGGTCAGGGCGACGTCGTGGCGGACACCGTCGACGGCACCGGCACGATCAGCTACGACAGTCTCGCCGCGTTGCTGGACCGGCCCGGGCTCACCCTCGGCGAGCAGGGCGGCAAGCTCGCGGTCACCGCCCCGGTCGACATCCTCGGCCAGAAGCTCACCGTCAGCGGCACCGCCGACGTCACAGTCGCCGAGAGTGGCGCCGTCGCCCTGCGTTTCAATGACCTGGACGCCGCGGGCCTGCCGAACCTGCCGCTGGCCCGCACCCTGCTGAACAACTACGCCAAGGGCATCTCCGTCGACGTGCCCCTGCCCGATCTGCCGTTCCAGCTTGCCGTCCGGGAGGTCCGGCCGCTGCCCGAGGGCCTGGCGGTCACCGCCGACGCGAAGAACGTGCCGATCAACTCCGCAGGTTGAGCGGGCCGCCGGCGATCAGATGCCGAGCCTGCCGGGCGCCCGGGCGATTCCCGGATGCTGGTCGGTCAGGTGGCAGGCCCCGCACTGGCTGGTAGGCTCCCTGGCCATGGGGACCCACCTCACCAAACGGCGCGCGGTCGACCTGTGCCGCGTGGCCACCTGCCTGTGTCGCCCCGTCATCTGACGGCGGGGCTGTTTCCGGCCGCCTGACGGCGGCCACCGGCACGCAGGGTCCTTCCACCCTCCGGTGATCCCACCGAAAGCCCGGCAGCGGCGCCGTCGCACGAACCCGTGATCCCGTCCTTCCGCTGGGTCCCGCGCGTGGTGCGACAGTTACATCCATCGATCTCGCGCGTTGGCTCACCATCCATCCTCACCAGGGAGTGATTCGATGAGTCGCGACACCGCACTCGTTTCGGCCGAGTGGGCCGAGAAGAACCTCGACGCCCCGGGCGTCGTCTTCGTCGAGGTCGACGAGGACACCTCGGCCTACGACACCGGCCACATCGCCGGTGCGATCAAGATCGACTGGAAGACCGACCTGCAGGATCCGGTCCGCCGGGACTTCGTCAACAAGACCCAGTTCGAGGCGCTGCTCTCCGGGCGGGGCATCAGCAACGACGACACCGTCATCCTGTACGGCGGCAACAACAACTGGTTCGCCGCGTACGCCTACTGGTACTTCAAGCTCTACGGCCACCGCGACGTGAAGCTGCTCGACGGCGGTCGCAAGAAGTGGGAGCTGGACGCCCGCCCGCTCGTCACCGAAACGGTGACCCGCCCGGCGACGCAGTACGTCGCGCAGGAGCCGGACACCTCCATCCGGGCCTTCCGCGATGAGGTCGTCGACGCCATCGGCACCAAGAACCTGGTCGACGTGCGCAGCCCCGACGAGTTCGCCGGTCGGCTGCTCGCCCCCGCCCACCTGCCGCAGGAGCAGGCGCAGCGGGCCGGTCACATCCCCACCGCGATCAGCGTCCCGTGGTCCAAGGCGGCCAACGAGGACGGCACCTTCCGGTCCGACGACGAGCTCCGCAAGATCTACGGCGACGCCGGCCTCGACGACAGCAAGGAGACCATCGCCTACTGCCGGATCGGCGAGCGCTCCTCGCACACCTGGTTCGTCCTGCAGGAGCTGCTGGGCCACCGCAACGTCAAGAACTACGACGGATCCTGGACCGAGTACGGCTCGCTGGTCGGCGTGCCGGTCGCGCTCGGCGACGAGCCAGGGGAGGCCTGATCATGACCGCTCCCACTGCTGCGGGTTGCGCCGCGCCCGACCAGGCCGCGCCCCTGCCGGCCAGCCTGGACCTGGAGAAGGAAACGGTGATCACCGGCATCGTGCGCTCGGCGGCGGACGAGGCGGTGCCCGGCGCGTACGTCCGGCTGCTCGACTCGACCGGTGAGTTCACGGCTGAGGTCGTCACCTCGGCGGCCGGGCAGTTCCGGTTCTTCGCCGCGCCGGGTGCCTGGACGCTGCGGGCGCTCTCCCGGCACGGCAACGGCGACACCGCCGTCACCGCCGGTCGGGGCATCAACGAGGTCAGCGTCACCGTCGCCTGACAGCCCAACCTCTGCCCGGCCCGGAGCCGGTCACCCTCATGGGTGACCGGCCCCGGCCGCTCCTGAAGGGTTCAGTAGGCCGCCGCCTGTCGATAACGTCGTTCAGTAGCTGGCCGGTGACGTGGCGCAATTCTGATCGTGGACAGCCCCCCGGAATCCATCGGCATGCGTCACTATCGTCGGGTGGAAGTCACGCTCAATACGGTTGGTGCGGGTGGAGGCGGCGTGTCCGGTGAAGAGGTCCCGATCGTCGTCTGCGTGAGCGCGGACGTGTCGATGCGCGAGCGCGTGGTGCGCCAGCTCGACGGGGTCGGTCCGGTGGTGAGCTGCGCCGACCTGAGCGAGCTGCGGGCGATGTTGCTCCCGTCACCGCCACGGGATGCAGCCCTGACCGTCGCGCCGGTCAGCCCACCCGCGGCCCAGCATGGGCCGGTCAGCTGGGGTGAGCTGGTCGTCGACCGCGCCGGGCATCTGGTCACCTGGTGCGGCGATCCGCTCCCGCTCACCCGCACCGAGCGGGAGTTGCTCGCCCGGCTGATCGGCCCGCCGCTGGTGGTGTGGAGCTACGAACAGCTCTTCGCCGCGGTCTGGGACAGCGCGTACCTGGGGGACACCGCGATCCTGCACTCCGCAGTCAAGCGACTCCGGCAGAAGCTGCGCGGCCTGCCGGGCGGGCCGCGGGTGCACACCGTGCGGGGGGTCGGGTACCGCATCGATCCGCCGCCCCGGCACGCCTGACGGCCAGCTCGCCCGACGCCGTCGATCGCCGCCGGACCGCCCGTGACACCATGGCCGGGTGAGCGGAGCTGTCCGGACGGGGTGGGCCCCGTCGACCGGTCCCGCCGCCCCGGCACCTGCCCGGCGGCGGCGCTGGCTGCTGGTCGCGACCGCGGTCTGGGCCGTACTGCTGGCCGTGCTCGCCTGGACGTCGGTCCGCGACGACGCACCGACCGTGCGGGAGCAGCGCTCCCTCGACCAGGCCGGTCCGGTGGTCGACCGGGCGGTCGGCGAGCTGGCCCGGGCGTCCGGCGTGGCCGGGCTGCTGGAGCTGGGGCCGGCCCGGGTCGAGTCGGGCTGCCGCGTCACCCCGTTCGCCGACGGCGCCACGCTGCGGCGTGAGGTCGGCGTGCTCGCGGCCGCCGGCACCGAGCGGGCCGTGCTGTCCGGGATCGCCGACCGACTTCCCGCGAGCTGGCGGGCCGGCGTCGGGCCCGGGCTGGACGGCCCGGAGTTGCGCGCCGACGCCGGGGAGTTCGTCGCCGTCGAGGGCCGGCCGACCGGGGACGGTCGGATCCGTTTGACCGTCGACACCGGCTGCCGGCCGGTCGGCTCCGGCTACGCGCCGTCACCGGCCACCGACGCCGGCCCGGAGACCGCCGCCCTGACGGCCGCGCTGCGAGCGCTCGGCCAGCCCGCCGGCGCCGCCCCGGAGTTGGTCACCGCGCCCTGTCCGGGCGGCATGCTGGCCCGTACCGCACGGTTCGCCGCCAGCCCCGGCGCGGCCGGGTCTGCGGGCGGGCTCACCCCGCTGGCCGGCAACGCCCCACTGCTGGACAACCCCCCGGTGTACGCGTACCGCGCGGGCCCGGTCACGGTGCTGGCCGAACTCAGGCCGGACGCCGCCCGGCTGGCCGCCACCGTCGGCTGCCCGGGCTGATCCCGCCAGGTCGGCCCGTCCGGCGGCTACTCCGGGTCGCGACTGCGGCCCAGCGCGTCGACCCGACCCCATCGACCGGGAATGTCCAGCAATTCGATCCGGCCCATGCCGGGTGGCACGGACGGATCGATGATCAGGTGCTCGCCCTGCGGCTCCAGCCCCAGCATCACCCGCAGCAGCAGCAGTGGGGTGCCGGTCGACCAGGCCTGCGGGCTGCACGCGGTCGGGTACTCCACCGGGTAGTCGGTGAGGTCACGGGCGTAGCCGGCGAACGCTTCCGGCAGCCGCCCGTCGAAGTAGCGCGAGGCGGCCAGCATGGCGTCGCAGATCTGCCCGGCCTCGTCCCGGAAGCCGTACCGCCACAGCCCCCAGGCGATGATCGAGTTGTCGAACGGCCAGACGGTGCCCACGTGGTAGCCGATCGGGTTGTACCGGCTCTGGTCCTCGGCGAGGGTCCGCACCCCCCAGCCGGAGAACAGTCGCGGCCCGAGCAGGTGCTCGACCACCTTGCCGGCCCGGGACTCGTCGACGATGCCGCTCCAGAACAGGTGTCCGATGTTCGACGACAGTGCGTCGACCTGCCGGCCGTCGGCGTCCAGGGCGAGCGCGTAGTAGCCGCGGTCGGCGATCCAGAAGTCGTGGTTGAACCGCTGCTTGAGGCTGGCCGCCTCCCGCTCCAGCCGGTCGGCGTAGGCCGGGTCCCCCCAGAACGTCCGGGCCAGCCGGGCGGCCCGGATCTTCGCGTCGTACGCGTAGCCCTGTAGCTCGCAGGTGGCTCGGGGGAAGCCGGGCATCCGACCGTCGGCGTACGAGATCGAGTCCGAGGAGTCCTTCCAGCACTGGTTCCCCAGGCCGGTCTCCGGGTTGCGGGTCTGGTACCAGAGGTAGCCGGTGCCGAGCAGGTCGCCGTAGGTGTCGATCCAGTTCAGCGCCGCGCGGACATGCGGCTCCAACCGCCGGATCAGCTGGGCGTCGCCGGTCCAGCGCTCGTACTCGTCGAGCAGGATGATGAACAGTGGTGTCGAGTCGGCCGATCCGTAGTACGGCGAGTGTGGCTGCTCCTCGAAACCGGCCGTCTCCCCGTATCGCAGTTCGTGCAGGATCTTGCCCGGCTCCTCGTCGCGGAAGTCGTCCACCCGGTGCCCCTGCAACCCGGCCAGCATCAGGATGGTCGGCGGGATCAGCTCCGGCAGGAACGGCAGCACCTGCAACGAGGTGATGATGCTGTCCCGGCCGAACAGGGTCATGAACCACGGCAACCCGGCGGCGAGCAGCCGCACGCCCAGGGCGATCGACTCGTAGCGCAGCGCGGCCAGGTCGTTGAGGCTGCGCCGGTACGCCCCGGCCAACGGCTCACAGTCGCAGCCGAGCTTCGGCGCGCGGTCGATCAGCTCCTGCTGCTCGGCGCGGATGGCGTCCGCGCTGCGGCTGCCGCCGTACGGCAGGGTGGCCCGGATGTCCTCCCCCCGCGCCCCGTAGACGATTGTGGACACGTGCAGGGTGGTGGTCCATTCGCTGTTCCGCGGCACCCGGATCCGGAAGGTCATTCCGGCGGCGTCGACAATTGCCGGCGTGCTCGAGCTGATCACCGTCTCGCGGTGGAACGCCTCCCGCCGGTAGGTCAGCCGCAGCTCCCTGTCGGTTACCGAGGTGGTCGTCCGACCGACCTTCTGCCGGGCGTTCTTGATTTCGAAGAGGTCGGCGAAGTCGGCCGCCATCTCGATCCGGACGGTGAACTCGACCTCCTCGCCGGCGTGGTTCAGGATGGTCAGCTCCTCCTCGAAGCCGCCCACGATCGCCCGGTTGCGAATCACCGACGTCCTGGCGTCCAGGTAGTGCGTCGGTTCACCGGGGGCCAGGAAGAACCGGGTCCGGTACGACTCGGCGTCGTCCATCGAGAGGACGTGTAGCCGCTCGCCGTTCACGGTCAGCACCCAGTTGGAGAGGAAGCGGGTGTCGAAGGAGAACAGCCCGGTCGGGAAGTCGTAGGACGGCTCGATGTCTCCCGTCCGGTCGCTGACCAGGAAGGTGTTGCCGTCCAGGATGCTGACCAGATCCTTCACGCCTGCCGCCCGGCCTGTTCCCGGGCCACCTCGCGCGGGTCGCGGGTGCCCGGTGGGTCCGGGAAGAAACGCCGAAAGGCCAGGAAGAGCACCACGTTCCCGCTGAACGTGCTTTCGTTGCGCAGCACCGCCGCGACCCCCTGGGCCTCGCCGGTCACCAGACGATCGAACAGCGCCATGCTGCTGTACCAGATGGCGTCGGCCGGCCCGCGATGACGGCTGACGTGGACCGCCCCCGGCCGCATGCGGACCAGCCAGTGCTCGGTCACGTTGTCGGTGCCGAGGTCGATCTGAAGGGTGCCGTCGGCCAGGCCGACGAGGATTTCCGGGGCGCGCGCCGGCAGTGATTCGAAGAACCTCTCCGTCACCTCGGTCACAACCGAATCGTAGGCAGCCGTCCGAGATGTCGGGTCGGTATCCGCACTCCGCCCCCACCGGCCGCCCAGCCGCGCAACCGGTCAGTAGACCAGTGCCTGCGCTCCCTCGGCCAGGGACTCCTCAACGAAGACCGCGGCGCCGGCGATCCGGACGCCGGGCAGCACGTCGTCCGGCCCGATCTGCCGGCGCGCCGCGCACTGGGTGCAGGCGGTCACCCTGCCGCTCGTGAGGATGACGTGCAGCAGCTCGGCCAGCGGCGCCGAATGCGGCAGCTCGAACTCCTGGGCGCGGCCGGGCAGCGCGAACCAGGTCGACTCGCCGGTCAGCCAGAGCGACACGTCCACCCCGGCCGCGACCGCGGTCGCGGCGACCGTGAACGCCTGTGCGCACCGCTCCGGGGCGTCCGCCCCAGCGGTGGCCTTGACGACGAGAGAACGGGCCATGGGGCCCAGCATAGGATGGTCGGGATGGTTACCGAGATCGGGTTCGTCAGCCTGCTGGTCGCCGGCCTGGGCGGGCTCGCCGGTGGCCTGGTCTACCTCGCCGTACGCATATCGAGAGGACGTTGGTGACGCTGGTGAGCGACGAGAACCCGCTGCAGCCCCCGTGGCTGAACGCGCCGCCGGTCGACCCGTACCCGTTCGAGGAGAGTCACGACCTGCGGGTCGGGCCGAAGCTGCATCCCGCCTTGGACGGCCTGCTGCCCTACATCGGGCTGTGGCGCGGCCGGGGCAAGGGCGGTTTCCCCACCATCGAGGACTTCGACTACGCGCAGGAGATCCGGATCAGCCACGACGGTCGGCCGTTCCTGCACTACGAGTCGCGGGCCTGGATCCTCGACGAGCAGAGCCAGCCGGTCCGCCCGGCCGGACGCGAGGTCGGCTGGTGGCGGCCGGTGCTGGTGGACGGCCGGGCCACCGACGAGCTGGAGGCCCTGCTGACCACCCCGACCGGGGTGATGGAGCTGCACCTGGGCAAGCGCACCGGCACCCAGGTCGAGTTCGCCACCGACGCGGTGGTCCGGACGGCGACCGCCAAGGAGGTGACCGGCGGGCACCGGCTCTTCGGCATCGTCGAGGGTGCGCTGCTCTACGCCCAGGAGATGGCCGCGATGGGGCACCCGCTCAGCGCCCACCTCTCCGCCCGGCTCGTTCGGGTCGGCGGCTGACCCTCAGGCGACGGCGAAACCCAGCAGAGCGTGCAGGGCGGGGGTGTGCGGGGACCGGTCGCGGCGCATCCCGTCCAGGGTGTGCACCTCGGTGATCCCGCGCACCGACGAGCTGAACCAGATGCCGTCTGCCCCGTGCAGTTCGGCCGGGGTGACCATCCGTTCGGCGGCGGCCAGGCCCAGCTCGCCGGCGTGCCCGAGCAGCCAGGCGGCTGTCGTACCGGGCAGGATGCCGGTGGTGGCGGCGGGCACGGTGCAGAGCGTGTCGCCGGTGAGCCACACCACGTTGGCGGTCGGGCCCTCCAGCGCGTACCCGTCCGACGAGATCCAGAGCACGTCGTCCACCCCGGCCCGGTGGGCCCAACGGCGGGCGGCGCTGTTGACCGCGTACGAGGTCGACTTGATCCCGGCCGGCAGCCATTCCAGCCCCGTGCGCGCGTCGGCGGGCACCCCCAGCGGCAGGGTCGCCACACTGATCCCGTCCCGGCGGGCCGCGCGGGACGACGCCGGCACCTCGGCCAGGGTGGCGTAGACGGTCGGTGGGCCGCCGACCTCCCGGCCCCGGGTGCAGACCAGCCGCAGAGCCCCCTCCACCTGCACCGGCCACCCCGCGCGCACCGTGTCGAGCAGCTCGATCAGCGCGGCGACGGGTGGCAGGGGCAGCTCGACGGCGGCAGCCGCAGCGGCCAGCCGGGCCAGGTGCTCGTCGCGCAGCCACGGCTGGCCCCGGCGCAGATGCATGGTCTCGAAGAGGCCGTCGCCGCGGAGCACGCCGAGGTCGTCGCCGCGCAGCACGGGCTCACTGGTCGGGACCGGGGCGCGCCCGAGCATGGCGATCCGCGCGGTCGTATCGGCCGCGACCTTTCCGACGGACGACAGCACCATGACCGTCGAGCGTAGCGGCGGTCCGTCGGCGTGCGGAGGTTGGCATGGTTGCCGAACTATGATCGGACGGTGTCCGAATCCTCCCTCGCGGAAATGCTCCGGGCCCGTGGGCTGCGGCTGACGGCCCAGCGGCAGCTCGTGCTCCAGGCGGTGCTCGATCTGGGCCACGCCACCCCGGAGCAGGTGCACACCGCGGTCCGGGAGGTCGCCGCCGGCGTCAACATCACCACCATCTATCGCACGCTGGAGCTGCTGGAACGGCTCGGCCTGGTGACCCACACCCATCTCTCGCACGGCTCGCCGACCTACCACGCGGCCGGTGAGCACCAACACGTCCACCTGGTCTGCCGGGAGTGCGGCGCGATCGACGAGATCGATCCGGAGCTGCTCCGTCCGCTCGCCGACCAGTTGGCCGCGCAACGGGGGTTCCGGGTGGACATCGGGCACGTGTCGCTCTTCGGCGTCTGCGAACGCTGCGAGAACGGGGACCAGAAATGATCGACATCGCGGGAGCGGTGGCCGTCGAGAGCATCGACGAGGCCAGCCGCGACCAGCCGGAGCCGGCGCACGCCGCGGCCGGCGTGCGGGGGGTGGCCGCGCACTACGGCGACCCGCTGCGCGAGCAGCGCATCCTGGACACCGAGGTCGGCCTGGTCGACCGGTCGCACCGGGGAATCATCGCGGTGCCCGGGGAGGAACGGGCCGGTTGGCTGCACACGATCACCTCGCAGCACCTGGCGACTCTGGCCGCCGGCGAGGGCACCGAGCTGCTGGTGCTCTCCCCGCACGGGCACGTCGAGCAGCACGCCCTGGTCGCCGAGGACGGCGAGACCACCTGGCTGGACACCGAGCCGGGCGCGACCGCCGACCTGCTGGCGTACCTGGAGAAGATGCGGTTCTTCAGCAAGGTCGAGCCCCGCGACGCCACCGGTGAGCGGGCTCTGCTGTCGCTGGTCGGACCGGCGGCGCCGGACGCGCTGGGCACGCTCGGCGTGACCGGGCTGGCGGCACCGGACCTGGTCGCGGTACCGGGCCCGAAGTTCGCCGCCGGCGCCGTGCCGCCCCGCGCGACCGTCCGCTACGACGTACGACCGCTGCCCGTCGGCGGCTGGGCCCGGCGCGGCCCGCTCGGGGTGGATCTGCTGGTCCCGCGATCCGCGATGGACCAGGTGGTGGCGGAACTGCGCGGCGCGGGTGTGCCGGTCGCGGGGCTCTGGGCGTACGAGGCGATCCGGGTGGCCGCCCGGCGGCCCCGGGTCGGGGTGGACACCGACCACCGGACCATCCCGGCGGAGGTGGACCTGATCGGCCCGGCGGTGCACCTGGACAAGGGCTGCTACCGGGGGCAGGAGACGGTGGCCCGGGTGCACAACATGGGCCGACCGCCGCGCCGCCTGGTGCTGCTGCACCTGGACGGGGTGACCACCGACCAGCCGCCGACCGCCGGCACGCCGGTGACCCTCGACGGCCGGACCGTCGGCTTCGTCGGCACCGCCGTGCTGCACCACGAGCTCGGCCAGATCGCGCTCGCGGTGCTGAAGCGGAACGTCCCGGAGGACGCCGTGCTGCTGATCGGTGAGACGGCGGCGGCGATCGACCCCCTGTAAGGAAGGGCCCCTTGTTAACGCCTGGTGTATAGGAAGGGACCCTTCCTAACGCTGGCGATCGACAGGGGCCGTCTAGGATCGCCGGCATGACGACAGGGACGTTGATCACGGTGGCCCCGACCGGCGCGGAGTCGGCCAAGGCGGAGGTGCCAGCGCTGCCGGTGACGCTCGACGAGCTGCTGCGCACCGCCAAGGAGTGTGAGGCGCTCGGCGCCGCCGTGATCCACGTCCACATCCGCGACGACGCGGCGCGGCCGACCCTCGACCCGGCGCGCCTGCGGGAGACGGTGGCGGCGCTGCGGGAGGGCACCGACCTGATCGTGCAGCTCTCCTCCGGCGGTGCGGTGACCGACCCGGAAGCTTCCCGGCTCGCCGTGCTCGACGCCGGGCCGGACATGGCCTCGTGCACCATGGGCACTGTCAACTTCGGCGACGACGTCTTCCTCAACCGCTGGGAGTTCATCGTCGACCTGCACACGCGGATGCAGGAGCGGGGGATCGTGCCGGAGTACGAGATCTTCGACCTCGGCCACCTGTCCGCGTTGCAGCGGCTGCTCGGCAAGTACGGACCGCCGGCCGGTGGGCACGTGCACGTCGACTTCGTGATGGGTGTGCCGGGCGGCATGCCGGGCACCACCGAGACATTGGTGGCGGCGCACCGGATGCTGCGTGACCTGCCCGAGGGCACCACCTTCTCGGCCACCGGCATCGGCCGCAGCACGATTCCGGTCATGCTGGCCTCGCTGTCGACAGGTGGGCACCTGCGGGTCGGAATGGAGGACACCGTGACGTACGCCAAGGGCCGCCCGGTGGAGTCCAACATGCAACTGGTCGCCCGCGCGGTCGGCTTCGCCCAGCTCGCCCAGCGTCCCCCGCTGACCACCGCCGAGGCTCGCGAGCTGCTGGGGCTGTAAGGCCGAGCCCGTCCGGCGCCCCTGTCACCCGGGCGGTGGACGACCAGGTCACCCCGCCGACGGGCACCCGCGGACCGTCGGTACCGTCCAGCACGTGGGAAAGACGTACGAGGGCGGCGCGCCGCTCGCCGAGGTGGTCCGGTCCGGGTTCGTCGAGGGTATGCATCGCGGCTCGGTGGTGGTGCTGGACGCCGTCGGTGTTCCGGTGGCCGCCGCCGGGGACGTGACCGCACCGATCTTTCCCCGCTCGGCCAGCAAGCCGATGCAGGCGATCGGGATGCTTCGCGCCGGCCTGCCGCTGACCGACCCGGCCGACCTGGCGCTGGTGTCGGCGAGCCACGCGGGTGAGGAGTTCCACCTGGCTCGGGTCGGCGCGTTGCTGGACCGGGCCGGGCTGGACGCTTCGGCCCTGCACTGCCCGCCCGACCTGCCGGTGGGGGCGGCGGCCCGCGAGGCGGTGCTGCGCGCCGGCGGTGGCCCGACCCGGGTGCAGATGAACTGCTCCGGCAAGCACAGCGGCATGCTGCTGACCTGTCAGGCGGCCGGGTGGCCGCTGGACGGCTACTGGCGGCCGGAGCACCCGTTGCAGCAGCGGCTGCGGGCGGCCATCGAGGAGTTCACAGCTGAGCAGGCGGCGGCGGTGGGAGTGGACGGCTGTGGAGCTCCGGTGCTCGCGGTGTCGCTGACCGGCCTGGCCGGGGCGTACCTCCGGCTCGTCGACGCCGAACCCGGCTCGGTGCCGCGCACGGTGGCCGATGCCATGCGCGCCCACCCGGAGATCGTCGGCGGCACCCGGGCCGACGACACCCGGCTGATGCGCGGCGTACCGGGACTGCTGGCCAAGGTCGGTGCCGAGGGCGTGATCGCGGTGGGGCTGCCGGGCGTCGGCGCCGTCGCGTTGAAGATCGACGACGGCGCCGACCGGGCCAGGATGCCGGTGCTGGTCTCCGCGCTGCGCCGGCTCGGCGTGGACGCCCCGGTGCTGGCCGAGTACGCCGAGCTGCCGCTCTTCGGCGGCGGGGTACCGGTCGGCACGGTCCGTCCGCTCTGGTGACCGCCGACCCGCCGGTCCTGTCTGCCGGGCCGGCGGGCGGAGCCGGGTGGGTCAGTTCAGGAAGTCGAGCAGGGCGGCGTTGACCGGCTCGGGGCGCTCCAGCGGCAGCAGGTGCGCCGCGTCCGGCACGTCGGGCAGGCGTACCGCGCCGGGTACCTCGGCCGCGATCCGGTCGGCGAGGCGGCTGATGTCGGGCACGTCGGCGGCTCCCGCGGTGACCAGGACGGGCATCCGCAGCTCGCCGAGGCGGCCGATCGCCGGCGGCGTCAGCTCGCCCACCTCCACCGCGCCGAGCGCCAACTCGGCGGCGAGCGCGCGCTGGTCCATCTCCTGGGCGAACGCGATGAGCGCGGGGTCGACGTCGGCCGGCTGGCGACCGGGGCCGACCACCCAGAACCGAACCTCGCCGGCCGCCCCGGCGACGAAGTCGTCGGGGTCGACCTCGCCGACCAGGCCGTCCCAGAGGTCATTGGCCTCCTCGGACCACTCGTTCCCGGAGACTGCCGTGTCGAACAGCGCGAGCGCGCTCACCCGGTCCGGGTGGGCCAGCGCGGTGTCGATGGCGACCGACCCGCCGAAGGAGCAGCCGACCAGGGCGGCCCGGGGCAGGTCGAGTGCGTCCAGCAGGCCGGCCACGTCGTCGTGGTGGGCGAACGGCGCCGGAGGCAGCTCGGAGTCGCCGTAGCCGCGCAGGTCCGGGACGATCACCCGGTGCCGGGCGGCGAGCGCGGGCAGTTGGCTCCGCCACATCCGCCGGTCGGCGATGCCGGCGTGCAGCAGCACGACGGGCGAACCGGTGCCGGCCTCGTCGTACGCGATGACTGCTCCGTTGACTGTGATCTTGTGCACGGACGGACGGTACGGATCGCGCGCGCGGCACGCAAGCAGGATGTTGAGACCTTGCTAACTCTGGCTAGCGTTTTGCTTGCAAGAGTTAGCAAGGGCGGTTAGCGTCGCTGTCATGGCCACACCGAAGGACCTCCCCGACGTCGGCGGGTTCATCCGCGATCTGCGGCGCAATGCCAAGATCTCGCTGCGGCAGCTCGCCGAGCAGGCGGGGGTCAGCAACCCGTACCTCAGCCAGATCGAGCGCGGCCTGCGCAAACCCAGCGCCGAGGTGCTCCAGCAGTTGGCCAGCGCGCTGCGGGTCTCCACTCCCGCGATGTACCTGCGCGCCGGGCTGCTCGACGACAAGGAGGGCCACGGTGTGCTCGCCGCCATCGCGGTGGACCCCGACCTGACGATGGCCCAGAAGCAGTCGCTCAGCCAGATCTACGAGACGTTCCGCCGGGAGAATACCCGGTTGGCCGAGGCCCGGGCCGCCGCCGAGGGCGCCGGCACGGACACCACCGGCGGCGCGGGCGAGGTGACCACCCCGACGGACGTCGCCGACGAGCCGGCCGATGTGGCCAACCTGGCGGCCACCGGCCCCACCACCGCGGGCGGCACCCCGACCGAGGCCGTGATCGAGTCGGTCGCCGTCACCGAGGCGGGCAGCACACCCGCCCCGACCAGCACCAGCACCCCCGAGAAGAAGGCCGCCGGTCCGGCGGTCCGGAAGGCCGCCGACGCGGCCGAAGAGGAGACCTCATGACCGAGCCGAAGACCAACCGCATCCCCGCCCCGATCTACGCCGCCGCCGGCGCCGGTGAGCTGGCTCTCCAGCAGCTGCGCAAGCTTCCGGCCGTGGTCGGCGTGCTCGGCACCCGGGTCGTCGCCGACCTGGGCGGCCGGGCCGTGCTGACCGGCTTCGAGCTGCGCCAGAAGGCCACCGAGACCCTGCGTACCGCCAATGAGACCGCCGAGAGCCTGCGCGGCCGGGCCCAGGCCGAGCTGGACCTGGCGAAGCTGCGCGAGTCGGCCGACCTGGGCAAGCTGCGCGAGGTCGCCGACCTGGACCGGCTGCGCGCCGCGGCGACCCGCAACGCCGCGGTGGTCGTCGCCGGTGCCCAGGCCGCACAGGAGCGGGCGTTCGCCGCGTACGGCGCACTTGTCGCCCGTGGCGAGCGGGTCGTCGGCGCCGGCGTGCTGGAGGCCGCCGAGACGGTCAACGCCGACATCGAGGCGACCGAGGCCGTGCCGGCGGCCGCCACGCCGGTCGAGGCCACCGCCTCGGCCGCCACCGCCCTGGTCGAGGTGCCGACCCCGGCCGACGTGGCTGAGATCGCCGAGGCCAAGCCGGCCGCCGTCAGGAAGGCCGCCCGGGCGCCGAAGGCCGCCAAGTCCGCCAAGCCCGCCGCTACCCCGTCGGCGAAGCTGCCCCGGGCCACCAAGCGGACCCGTCCGGCTTCCGAGTAGTTCGTGCTGTCGACGACCCCGACGGCGTCCTTGTCGGACGTAGTCGGGGTCGTCGACATAAGCTTGCCGGCATGGCCAACGCCGCGCCGATCTTCGCGTTCGAAGTCCGCTACGTGATCGAGCTGATCCTGCTCGTCTTCGCGCTGATCATCCAGGGTGTCGCGCTGGTGCACGCCGTCACGCAGCGCTCCGACGCCTTCCCCGCCATCGGGACGCTGCCCAAGGGTGGCTGGATCGCCATCCTGGCGGTGTGCCTGGTGCTCACCCTGCTCGGCTTCGGTCCGATCAGCCTCTTCGGACTGATCGGCATCGCCGCCGCACTCATCTATCTGCTCGACGTCCGGGTCGGCCTGCGCGACCTGAGCGACGGCAAAGGGTTCTGGTGAGAGGCTTCCGCTGGCCACCCCCGCCGGACGGCGGGCCCCGCACCTGGGGCCCCGGCCCGGGCGGGCCGCGTACCGGCCGGCCGGCGTTGCCGGAGCCGGAGACCGAGCTGGTCACCACCCCGCACGGCGTACGGCTGGAGCGGCTGGTCACCGGCACCGGTGATCCGGTCACCGTGTTCGCGCACGGGTTGGGCAACGGCATCGCCGTCACCCGCCCGTTCGGCAGTGGAGTGACCGGCCGCAAGGTCTTCTTCCAGTTCCGTGGGCACGGCCGCTCCGACGCGCCGGACGGGCCGTGGAACTACCTGGACCTGGCCCGGGACCTGCGCGCCATCGCGGATCTCGGCGGAGCCAGCCGGGCGTTCGGCGCGAGCCTCGGCGCGGGCGCGCTCTGCCGGCTGCTGGCCGAGAGCCCGGAGCGCTTCGAGAAACTGGTCTTCTTCCTGCCGGCGGTGCTCGCCCAGCCGCGCGGCCCGGTCGCCCGGGAACGCGTCACGGACCTGCTGGAGGCGGTCGAGACCGGCGACGCCTCGGCGGTCGCCGACGTGGTCTCGCTGGAGCTGCCGACGGCGGTCCGTAACACTCCGGCCGGTTGGTCGTACCTGCGGCAGCGGCTCGACCAGCTGCTCCGCGACGGTCTGGCCGACGGTCTGGCCACCCTGCCGGATCAGGCGCCGCTGCGCGACGCCACGGCCCTGTCGGCGGTCACCGCGCCGGCGCTGGTGATCGGCTGCGCGGGCGACGACCTGCACCCGGTCGAGGTCGCCGAAGAGCTTGCCGCCGCGCTGCCCCAGGCCACCCTGCACGTGTACGACCGGCCCGGCGTGCTCTGGACGGAACGCGCCGATCTGCGGGAGCGCATCTCCAGCTTCCTCAACGAGTAACGTCCCCTGCCATGGGCGTCACACAACATGGCCGGACTCACCGACTGGACCTCGCCGACCCGACAGTGCGCGAGTGGACCTGCACGGTCCTGCACGCCGACCCGGAGCAGGGCATCGTGCTCGACCGCTCGGCGTTCTACCCGGGCGGTGGCGGTCAGCCGCCGGACCACGGCGTACTGCTCTGGCAGGGCGTACAGACCCGGATCGTCGGCACCCGCAAGGGCGACGACCCGTACCTGATCCCCGCCGAGGGTGACCCGCTGCCGCCGGCCGGCACCGAGGTCGTCGGTGCGGTGGAGGACGAGCGCCGCACCCGGCTGATGCGCACCCACTCCGGGCTGCACGTGCTCTGTGGCGTGGTGTTCCGCGACTTCGGCGCGCTCGTCACCGGTGGGAACATGGAGCCGGGCGAGGCCCGGATGGACTTCAACCTCCCCGAGGTGCCCCCGGACTTCAAGAGCCGCATCGAGGAGCTGGTCAACGCGGAGGTGGCCGCCGACCGCTCGGTCGCCACGCGAGTGCTGCCGCGCACCGAGGCGCTGGCCCTGCCGGACATCATCCGTACCCAGTCCAACCTCATCCCGCCGGGCGAGCAGGAGGTCCGGATCGTCGACATCGTCGGGCTGGACGTGCAGGCCGACGGCGGCACCCACGTCGCGTCCACCGCCCAGATCGGCAAGGTCCAGGTGGTCAAGGTGGAGAGCAAGGGCCGGGCCAACCGCCGGGTCCGGGTCCGACTGGTGGATTAGGTCGCGTGCCGAATTCGGACGTCGGTTGTCAGGTATTCCTGACAACGTCGCAGGCATGACACAACCGCTCACAGGAAAGATCGCGCTCGTCGCCGGTGCCACCCGTGGTGCCGGGCGGCAGATCGCCGTTCAGCTCGGCGCGGCCGGTGCCACGGTCTACGCCACCGGTCGCAGCACCCGGGCCGGCCGCTCCGAGATGGACCGACCGGAGACCATCGAGGAGACCGCCGAGCTGGTCAGCGCGGCCGGCGGCACCGGCATCGCCGTTCAGGTCGACCACCTGGTGGCCGAGCAGGTCCGCGACCTGGTCGCCCGGATCGACGCCGAGCAGGGCCAACTCGACGTGCTGGTGAACGACATCTGGGGCGGAGACCCGCTGGTCACCTGGGAGAAACCGGTCTGGGAGCAGCCGCTCGACGCCGGCTTCCGTACCCTGCGACTGGCCGTCGACACGCACATCATCACCAGCCACTTCGCCCTGCCGCTGCTGATCCGCAGGCCCGGAGGCCTGGTGGTGGAGATGGGCGACGGCACCAAGGCGTACAACGACGAGAACTACCGGCTGTCGGTCTTCTACGACCTGGCCAAGGTCTCGGTCAACCGGCTCGCCTTCAGCCAGGCGCACGAGCTGAAGCCGTATGGCTGCACGGCCCTGGCGCTCACCCCCGGCTGGATCCGCTCCGAGGCGATGCTTGAGCACTTCGGCGTGACCGAGGAGAACTGGCGCGACGGCGCGGCCACCGACCCGAACTTCCTCATCTCGGAGACCCCGGCCTTCGTCGGCCGGGCGGTGGCCGCGCTCGCCGCCGACGAGGACAAGGCCCGCTGGAGCGGCAAATCCGTCGACGCCGGCACGCTGTCCAAGGTGTACGGCTTCACCGACCTCGACGGCAGCCAACCCGAGGGTTTCCGCTACATCACCGAGGTGGTCGACGCGGGCAAGCCGGCGGACGTGACCGGCTACCGGTAGAGCGCGCGGAACCGGTCGGCCGCCTCGGCGAACAGCTCCCGCAGTTCGGGTGGGTCGAGGACCTCGACCTCGGGGCCGAGCCCCAGCAGTTGGTGGTACGCCACCTGGACCGACTCGACGGGCAGCCGTGCCACCACCCAGCCCTGCCCGTCGGGCGGGCTGGCGGCGGCGACCATCTCGTCGTACACGAAGGGGGCGTCGACCAGGTGCCGGAGCTGGCGCAGGCCGGCGGGGCTCAGCCGGATGGCGACCTCGGCCCGCAGCATGGTCCGCAGAAATGACCCGGCCTGCTCGCGCCAGTGCCCGGCCAGGTCGAAGCCCTCGTCGCGGTCGAAGTGCTCGTCGCCCACCTCGACCCCGGTGACCCGGTCCACCCGGTAGGTGCGCACATCGTCGCCGACCCGGCCGACCAGATACCAGACCCCGCTCTTGAGCACCAGGCCGTACGGCTGGACCCGGCGGGTCACCTCCCGGTCGCCGCGCCGGTAGCGCAGCTCCACCACCCGGTCGCCCCAGACCGCCCGGGCCAGCTCGGGCAACCAGAGCGGTGCCGCGGTCTCCCGGAACCAGCCCGGCACGTCCAGGTGGAACCGCTGCCCGGCGCGGGCCGGCGCGTCGCGCAGGGCGGGTGGCAGCGCGGCGAGCACTTTCAGCTCGGCGGACGCGACCGCGTCGGCGAGCCCCATCTCGCCGGCCGGCCCGGGCAGGCCGGCGAGGAACAGCGCCTCCGCCTCGTCCCGGGTCAGCCCGGTCAGCCGGGTCCGGTAGCCGCCGAGCAGCCGGTACCCGCCCGCTCGGCCCCGGTCGGCGTAGACCGGCACCCCGGCGGCGGAGAGCGCCAGCACGTCCCGGTAGACGGTCCGCTCGGAGACCTCCAGCTCCCGCGCCAGCTCGCCCGCGGTCATCGACCCGCGTGCCTGCAAGAGCAACAGCAACGAGATCAGTCGGGAGGCGCGCACCCGCCCATCCTGCCCGGTCCCGCTCACCGTCCGCCGGGGGTGAGCAGGCCGCGGTCGTACGCGGTGGCCACCGCCGCGGCCCGGTCGTTGACCCCGAGCTTGGCGTACACGTGCAGCAGGTGCGTCTTGACGGTGGCCTCGCTGATGAACAGCCGAGCGGCGGCCTCCCGGTTGGAAGCGCCCCGAGCCACCAGGGTGAGCACCTCCAGCTCACGCTGGCTGAGCGGTTCCTCGGCCGGGGCGCGCAGCCGGCCCATCAGCCGGCCGGCCACGCTCGGCGACAGTACGGACTCGCCCCGGGCGGCGGCCCGTACGGCCCGCACCAGATCCTCGCGCGGCGCGTCCTTGAGCAGGTAGCCGGTGGCGCCGGCCTCGATCGCCGGCAGCACGTCCGCGTCCGTGTCGTACGTGGTGAGCACCAGCACCCGGGCGGTGCTGCCGGAGCGGGTCAGTCGGCCGATGGCCGTCACCCCGTCCATCCCGGGCATCCGCAGGTCCATCAGCACCACGTCGGGACCCAGCGTCGCGACCAGGGCCAACGCCTCGGCCCCGTCCGCAGCCTCGCCCACCACGTCGAACCCCGGGTCACCGGTGAACATGCCGCGCAGCCCGTCCCGCACCACCGGATGGTCGTCGACGATCAGCACCCGGACCGGCCCGGTCATCCGGCACCCCCGGCGAGAGCGGGCACGGAGGCCGAGACGGCGGTGCCGACGCCCGGCTCAGACTCGACGGCCAACTCGCCGCCGACCCGGGCCATCCGCTGCCGCATGACGGTCAGCCCGTACCCGCCGTCGGGTCGCTCCTGGGCGGTCAGGTCGTCGACCTCGAAGCCCACCCCGTCGTCCCGGACGTCGAGGGTGACCACGTCCCCCATGTACGACAGGGTGAGCCCGACCCGGGTCGCCTTGGCGTGCTTGCCCACGTTGGCCAGCGCCTCCTGGCCGGTCCGCAGCAGGGTCACCTCGACCTCCGGGTGCAGCGGGCGAGGCGTGCCGGTGGTGGCGACCTCGGCGCGTACCCCGTTGAGGGCCGACCAGCGCCCGCCCAGCTCGGCGAGGGCGTCCGGCAGGCGGGCTGTCTCCAGCGGCTCCGGGCGGACCGCCCGTACCGAGCGACGGGCCTCGGTGAGGCTCTCCCGGGCCAGGGAGAGGGCGTTGTCCACGTGCCGACGCCAGTCGGCGGAGCGGTCGCGGGTCTGCTCGGCCGCCTCCAGTTGGGTGATGATGCCGGTCAACCCCTGGGCCAGGGTGTCGTGGATCTCCCGGGCCATCCGCTGGCGCTCGTCCAGCACGCCGGCCTCCCTGGCCTGGATGAGCAGTTGGGCGTGTAGTCCCACGTTCTCCCGGGCCGCGTCGGCGAGCTTCCGGTTCGCCCCGGCCAGCTCCTCCACCAGGAGTTTGCGGTTGGCGTTCTGCCGTTCGGTGACGGTGCCGAACCAGCTCAGCGCGCCGGCCGCCCCGGCGTTGAACAGCACCAGCACCGACCAGAGCAGCCAGTGCTCCGCGGAGGTGGGTGGGCCCGCGCTCTGCGCCGTGGCGACCAGCACGCCGGTCACGGCCACCCCGCCGAACCGCCACCGGCCGGGAAGCACGAGGAACGCGTGCACGAAACCGACCCAGGCGAAGAAGCCATACCACGGGCTGGCCACCACCAGCACGGCGCTGAAGGCGAGGAGCCCGACGTAGTAGGCCGCCATCAGCGCACGACGGGTGGTCCACTGCGGGTGCAGAGTGATGAACCAGGTGACCCAGCAGCCGGCCCCCACGGCAACGGCCAGGGTCGGTGGGAACGACAGGCTGCCCGGGGCCGGAGCGAAGCGTGCCAGCACGGTCCCGACGAGGAGCCCGAGGAAGGGCGCAACCCGGTAGACGTTCGCCTCGCGCGCCTCCCACACGGCGAGCCGGTCGACCTGTTCCGCGGTGCTGGTCATCAGTTGTCTCTCACTCCCAGCGGAAGAGTTTCGCGGCGATCGCACCGGCGGCCACCGCGACCGCCGCCATTATCCCCAGGTGCAGCGGGTGCGGCGCCATCCCGGTCCAGGCGTCAAGCAGCGCCTGCACCCCGGGTGGCGTGTAGTCGCCGATCCGGACCAGGAAATCCGGCAGGATGAACCGGGGCACGTAGACGCCGCCGAAGAACATGACCGCCATGAACAACGGCACGGCCAGCCCCTGCGCCGACTTGGTCGTCCGCGCCACCGCTCCCACCAGCAGGCCCAGCGCCAGCAGGGCGGCCGTACCGAGGATGAGGGCCAGCGTGAAGCCCAGCGGACGTCGGGGTAGCGGCACGTCGAACGCCAACCGACCGACCGCGATGAGCAGCACGGCGCTGACCAGGATGGTGGCGAGAGAGATGACCAGTTGGGCGGCCAACAGCGCGAAGGGGCTGGCCGGGGTGGTGGCAAGCCTGCGCAGCACCCCACGTTCCCGGTAGGTGGCCAGCACCGTGGGCAGGATGTTCACCGCCGACATGGCGAGCGTGATCACCAGCAACGAGGGGGCGAAGTACTGGATGAAGGAGAGGTCGCCGAACTGCGGATCCGGCTCGCGCATTGCCGGGATCAGCCCGAGCACCAGCAACAGCGCGAGTGGCAACACGACAGTCGTCAGCGGCGAGCCGAAGTCCCGCAGGAAGAGCCGCGTCTCGATCTTGAGGATCTGCCCGAAGGCATGCATGTCGCTCTCCCTTACTCGGCGGGCCGGTGCCCGGTCAGCTCGACGAACGCATCGTCGAGGGTGGACTGCTCCAGCCGCAGGTCGGCGGCGATGATCTGGTTGCGGGCGAGCACCGAGGTGACCGCGTGCAGCACATCACCGGTGCCGGTCACCACCACCTGGCTGCCGGTGCGCTGCACGGCGGTCACCTCGAGCAGATCGGTGAGGAGCCGGTCGTCGACCGGGGCGGACGGCCGGAACCGGATCCGCTGCTCCGGAGCCACCGTCGACACCAGACCAGCAGGGCTGTCCAGTGCGACGACCCGTCCCCGGTCGATCACGGCGACCCGGTCGCAGAGCCGCTCGGCCTCCTCCATGAAGTGGGTGACCAGCACGATCGTCACGCCGCTGTCCCGGATCTGCTCGATGAGCGTCCAGGTGTCCCGCCGTGCCTGCGGGTCCAGGCCGGTGGTCAGCTCGTCGAGGATCGCGATCTTCGGGTTGCCGACCAGGGCGAGCGCGATCGACAGCCGCTGCTTCTGACCGCCGGAGAGCTTCTTGTACGCGGTGTTCCGCTTGTCGCCCAGACCCAACCTGTCGATCAGGTCCGCCGGGTCGGCCGGGTCGCGGTAGAACGAGGCGTACAGCTCCAGCGCCTCGCCAACCCGCAGCTGGTCCGGCAGTTGGCTCTCCTGGAGCTGCACGCCGACCCGCTGGCGAAGCTGGGCCGCGTCCGCGCGGGGGTCGAGCCCGAGGACCGACACCCCGCCCCCGTTCGGGACGCGGAGCCCGGCGACACACTCGACGGTGGTGGTCTTGCCGGCGCCGTTCGGGCCCAGTACGCCGAAGATCTCCCCGGCCTCGACCGTGAACGACACGTCGGCCACGGCTACCAGGTCGCCGTACCGCTTGTGCAGGTTGGTCACCTCAATGACCGGCATCGTGCCGCCCTCCGCCGTCGTAGCTGTACCTCTTCAGCCTGGCGGCGGCGGCTCGGCGGCGAATCGACCAGCCGTTGATGATCGTTCGCGGCGGCGGCTGACCCCGACGATCCACCAACCGGTTGATGTGTACGCACTATCGCTAGGCTGCTGGATCGTGGACGCCAGCAGAATCGCCAACCCGGTGACCGGGGTCGTCGGACGCTTCTTCGCCGGGGCCGGGCTGCTCCTGCGTGGGCTCGGCCTCTACGTCCGCAGCCCGAAGCTGATGCTGTTCGGCATCGTGCCGGCGTTGATCTCCGGTGTGCTCTTCGTGGCCGCGTTCGCCGCCCTGGTGTACTTCGTGGACGACATCGCCGCCCTGGTCACCCCGTTCGCCGACGACTGGTCGGCAACCGCCCGCAACCTGGTCCGGGTGATCGCCGGGCTGGCCTTCCTGGGCCTCGGCGGCCTGCTCGCCGTGGTCAGCTTCACCGCCGTCACCCTGGTCATCGGCGACCCGTTCTACGAGAAGATCTCCGAGCGGGTGGAGGAACGGTACGGCGGCACGCCGGGTGCGGTGGACGTGGCCTTCTGGTCGTCGCTGCGCCGCAGCCTCGCCGACTCCGTACGGCTGGTGGCCCTCACGGCGCTGGTCGGCATCCCGCTCTTCCTCGCCGGCTTCATCCCGGTGGTCGGCCAGACGGTCGTCCCGGTCATCGGGGCGGCGGTGGGTGGCTGGTTCCTCGCCGTGGAGCTGGTCGGCGCCCCGTTCTACCGGCGTGGCATGCGGCTGCCGCAGCGCCGGTCGATCCTCAAGGCCGACCGACCCGCCGCGCTCGGTTTCGGGGTGGCGGTGTTCCTCTGCTTCCTGATCCCGCTCGGCGCGGTGCTGGTCATGCCGGCGGCGGTGGCCGGCGCCACCCTGCTGGCCCGCCGCTCGCTCGGCCAGCCGATCGAGGAGCGCTGACATGGAGATCACCCTGGTCGAGGGGGACATCACGACCCAGCGGGTGGACGCCATCGTGAACGCCGCGAACTCGTCACTGCTCGGCGGCGGCGGCGTCGACGGGGCCATCCACCGGCGGGGTGGTCCGGCCATCCTGGCCGAGTGCCGGGCGCTGCGGGCGTCCCGGTACGGCCAGGGCCTGCCCGCCGGACAGGCGGTGGCGACGACCGCCGGGGAGCTGCCGGCCCGGTGGGTGATCCACACCGTCGGACCGGTCTGGTCGGCCACCGAGGACCGCTCGGCGCTGCTGCGCGACTGCTACGCCAACAGCCTGCGGGTGGCGGACGAGCTGGGCGCGGGCACCGTGGCGATCCCGCTGATCTCGGCGGGCATCTACGGCTGGCCGGTGGACGACGCGGTTCGTCAGGCCCTGTCGGTGCTGCGCGCGGCCACGCCGGTGAATGTCACCGAGGCCCGTCTGGTGCTCTTCGGCGCAGACATCCACGCCGTTGCGCGCCAGGTCCTCGACGCCGGCTGACCGGTATGGCGAAAGCCCCCGGAGACACCATGCTCCCGGCTATGCCGCGCGTGCGTCAGCCCATATTGACTCGAAGTGCTCCACGTAACGATCAAACGGGCCGCCGGCCTCCCGGCGTCGGAGGTGCATCGTCACCGAATCCTGCCCCAGCCCCGCGCCGATGTGCGTCGCCACAATCGCCTCGTCATCGAAGACCCAGACCGACATGGCGATGTGCCGATCTGACAGCCGGACGGCGAGAGGTTCGGGCGACTTCGCGATCTCCGCCTGACTCATTGCTATACGGGTCGCTAGCGTGAGGGGCGTCGCCTCGATACGCTCCCGCGCCGTGGTGACGGCGCTGCCCGGGTCACCGAGCAGGAAACGCACATCGGCACCGGCCTGGGCCTTCGCGCCGAGCGTGGCGGCGGCATTGGGCACCTCAAGCCATACGAAGTAACTCGTGTACCCGCCGAACCACAACCGCGTGCCGGCCTGGTCAATCAACTCACGGAACAGCGAACGGGGAAGGTCGGAGCGGCGTGCGTACACGCCGACCAGTTCACGGTCTGAACCGACCTTGACAGCGCGGCGGACGACTTCCGGCCATAGCACTTCTACATCCTGCCCCAGCACCCCGGCTGCCCGCATCCGAGAGCGGGGGTGAGGAACGCGGCCCCGGCTGAGCCACCGCTCAACCGTCTTCGCGTCCACATCGCATCTCTCGGCAAGTTCGGCAACGGTCAGCCCTGCCGATCGGAGGGCGTGTCTGAGGGCGTCGTTCCGCGACATCGTAGGGGACCTTTCCTGGACGTCCCTTGATGGTCGCATGCGGACGGTGCAGACGTCCGCTACTCCCTGCGACCGTCCGATGAGGTGCCGCTGGTGGAGGAAGCCGGTGGTGGTGCCAGCAGCGGGGTCGCACCGGTAAATGGGGACGGGCGGCCCCTCCTAGCTGACAGGAGGGGGAGAGATGCCCGAGGAGCGACCGAAACCAATGCCACCGGAGCCGAAGCCCACGCGACGGGCACCGACACACATTCCCGCCCACCGCTGGGTGTCGCGATGATCGGGGTGTTGAGGGCCGGCGACGTGATCAGGCTGACCCGCGCCGCCAGCCCGCAGTTCGTGCGCCCGTTGACGATCCGGGTCATCCGCGAGCTGGCCGACCGGCACACGTACCACGGTTGGGTCTGGGTCGAAGGCTACGAGCTGGGCCGAAACGGTGTGGCGCTGGCGAAGCGGGAGCTGTTCGTGCTGCGTGAGGGAGTGCGGGTACTGACCGCGGCCCCGACGATCGTGGCGCAGCCCGCCACCCGCGGTTCCGTCCGACGCACATCGGTGAGGGCGGGGGCGTGAGTCACGGCGTAACCCCACACCACCCCGGGGCGCCGCACTGGCGCTGTACCCGGTGCGGTGCCCCGTGGCCGTGCTCCCCTGCCCGGTTGTCGCTGCTCTCCCGTTGGAGAGGCGACCGGGTCGGCATGGTCCTGATGCTGACGACGCTCCTCGACGAGGCGTTCGCCGACGCGGCGCAGCTCGGCCTCACACCCGACCCGGCGGCGTACGTCGAACGGTTCCTCGTCTGGGTGCGTCCCCGCGTCGACTGACGCCGCTCAGGTCAGCTCGGCCAGGCAGGACCACTGAGCCGCGACCGGCCGGTAGCCCAGCTTGACGTTGATCGCCAGCATCGGCGCGTTGGCCTCGTCGTTCGAGGTGTACGCCACGCGGACGCCGCGAGCGGCGGCGCGGTGCAGCGCGACCGTCTTGACCAACCGGGCCAGCCCCCGACCCCGGTACGCCGGGACGGTGCCGGTGTAGTCCGACCACATCCGATCCCCGTCCCGCTTCACCAGGCTGAACGCGGCCACCTCCCCGTTGACCTCGGCGGCGGTGCTGGCCGCCTTGTCCAGGCCGAGGTTGTCCCAGACGTCGTACTGCCAGCTCTCGTAGCTGACCGAGTCGACCGGCACGTCGCCGGGCTCGTCGACCGACGAGGCGGCGTTCGCCTCGTACAGCAGGTGCGGGTCCAGCTCGGCGATCGAACGCAGTCGTACGCCCGGCGGCGGCTCGGGTAGCGCGGGCGCCGGATTCAGGTCGAGCGCCGAGTAGCGCAGCTCGCGGCTGGCTTCGAAGCCGTGCCGGAGGGCGAACGGCAATGAGTCCGGCTGGGCCCAGGCGCGCAGCCGGCGGACTCCCAGCGGGGCGAGGTGGTCGGTCGCGGCGGCCAGCAGCGCGGTGCCGATTCCGCGACGCCGGTGCTCCGGGTGCACGTGCAGCAGGGCGATGTCGCCGACGTCCGCCGTCGAGGTCGAGCCGACGCGCTGGGCGGACACCCAGCCGACCACCCGGGTGTCGACCTCGGCCACGAAGGCGGTCCACCCCTCCTTCGGTGGCGGTTCCGCGAGCATCTTCCGGGTCGACTCCACCCCACGCACCAGGTACGGGTAGACCATCGCCCGCAAGGCCACCACGGCCGGGGCGTCGTCGGGCCGCGCCACACGAATCCGCATGTCAGGCCCCCATCCGTATGGCGGCGACGGCTTCGACCTCGACGAGTTGGTCGGTGTAGCCGAGCACGGCAACGCCGAGCAGGGTGCTGGGTGGGTCGTGGTCGCCGAAGGAGTCCCGGACCACCTCCCAGACCTTCACGAGATCGGCCTGCTCGGACGACGCCACGTACACCGTCGTCTTGACCACGTCGGTCAGCCGGGCGCCGGCGGCCCCGAGTGCGGTCTCCAGATTCGCCATCACCTGCCGGGCCTGCGCGGCGTGGTCGCCCGGCGCGACGGTGCGCCCCTCCGCGTCGAGCGGGCACGCGCCGGCGGTGAACACCAGCCGGGCGGGCGGCTCGACGTTGGCCGCGTACGCGTACTCGGCGACGTCGGAGAGGGCGGGGACGTGCAGAAGGGCGACGGAATCCGGCATGCCGGTGACGCTAGCGACGACCGGCGAGCGGAGCCACGGATTTACGGGCGCCGCCCGGCGGGCCGAGTGCCTGGACGACGTGCCGGTCGCCTGCCGGTATGGAGGTGCCCTCCCACTTCAGCGACCCTCGTATTGGCATTGCCCGTCACTCTGGGTCAGATCATCAACGCTCCGTCGGCCCTCCCCCAGGTGTTAGACAGTCCGAAACCATACGAAATGCCCTACCGACCTCTACTTTCGTATCGATTGGGCGGCGACGAACGCCGTCGAGAGTAGGGGGAATCGTGAGAGAAGGACTCGTCAAGCTTGTCGCAACCGGTGCCTTAGCCGGTGCGTTCCTGATCGGGGTGGGAGGCGCGGCGCTCGCCCAGCCGACCGATCCGACCCAGCCGCCGCCTCAAGTCAGCAACATCGACATCAACCCGGGCAACGTCCCCACGACCGCGGCCGCGTTCACCCAGAACTGCGACCCGAACCTCGGCGGTGGGCCGTTCCCGGACCAGGACGTGTGGGTGTTCAACCTGCCAGGCAACCCGGAGACCTCCGGTCAGTTCGTCACGGTCACCGGCACCTGGAGCATCCCGAATGACGGCACCGTGACCCGGACGATCCCCACCGACGGTGGGGCGATCGTCAACGACATGGGCACCAGCAAGGCGTGGATCCGGCTGCCCGCGGGTTGGACGCTGACCGACGCCACCGCGGTGATCACCGGTACCGCGGAGTTCTTCGTGCTGACCCACACCTGTGCCGCCAGCGGTCAGCCGACCACGCCGCCGCCCACCACGCCGCCGCCCACCACCCAGCCGCCCACCAGTGCGCCGCCCACGGCGACCCCGACGAAGAGCCATCTGCCGATCACCGGCACGTCGGCGGGCGATCTGCTGCCCATGGCCATCCTCGGCCTGGGTGCGGTGGCGCTCGGTGCCACGTTCATCGCCGTACGCCGTCGGCGGGACACGGAGGGCTGATCGACCAGCACGGGCATCGGACCCGAGACTGCCAGCGGGTCCCGGGGGCTCTCCTCCTCAAGGAGGGCCCCCGGCTACGCCGAGTCGCGCAGGATCAGCTCGGTGGGGAGCATGACAGCCGGCTCGATGGTCTCTCCGGCGGCCATCCGGAGCAGCTGCCGGGTCATCCGCCGGCCGATCTCCACGATCGGCTGCCGGACGGTGGTCAGCGGCGGCTCGGTGTACGCGGCGGTCTCGATGTCGTCGAAGCCGACCACCGCGACGTCCTCCGGCACCCGCCGGCCAGCCTCGCGCAGCGTCCGCAGGGCGGCGTGCGCCATCAGGTCGGAGGCGGCGAAGACGCCGTCCAGGTCGGGGTGCTCGGTGAGCAGCCGGTGCATCGCCGCCGCGCCGGACTCCCGGGTGAAGTCCCCGACGGCGATCAGCTCGGGCAGCCCGGCGGCGGCGACGGTGGTGCGGTAGCCGGTGAGCCGTTCGATCCCGGCGACCATGTCCTGGGGCCCGGCGATGGTGGCGATCCGTCGGCGACCGCTGTCGATCATGTGCCGGACGGCCGCGGTCACCCCGCCGACGTGGTCGACGTCGACGTACGGCACGGGCACGTCGCCGAGTGGGCGGCCGCTGCACACCACCGGGATGCCGAGCCGGGCGAGCGTGCCGGGCAGCGGGTCGGCACCGTGCAGCGAGGCGAAGAGCACCCCGTCGACGTGCCGTCCGGTGGTGAACCGCTCGACCCGGTGGTGCCCGGCCGGTGAGCCGGCCAGCATCAGCACCAGCTGCTTGTCGGCCGCCTCCAGCTCCTGGCTGACTCCGCGGATGATGCCGGGGAAGACCTGGTCGTCGGAGAAGACCCGGGTGGCCGCCTCCGGCATGACCAGGGCGATCGAGTCGGTGCGTTGGGTGACCAGGCTCCGGGCGGCCAGGTTGGGCACGTACCCCAGCTCGGCGACCGCCCGGTTGACCGCCTCCCGGATGGGCTGAGCGACGGTGGTGGAGCCGTTGACCACGCGCGAAACGGTGGCCCGGGACACCCCGGCCCGCGCCGCCACCGCCTCGAGCGTCGGCCGTTGCGCCGTAGTCATCGCGACTTCCCCCCGCTCGTCACAGCCCGTTCCGGGAGATCACCTCCTGGTACCACCGGGCGCTGGCCTTCGGTGTGCGCCGCTGGGTCAGGTAGTCGACGTGCACGATCCCGAACCGCTTGCGGTAGCCCTCCGCCCACTCGAAGTTGTCCAGGAACGACCATACGAGATAGCCGCGCAGGTCCACGCCCCGGGAGATCGCCTCATGCGCGGCCCGCAGGTGTCCGTCGAGGTAGGCGATCCGGTCGGTGTCGATCACCTGTCCAGGGCCGTCGGGCGAGTCGGCGCCCGGCTTGTCGGGGAACGCCGCGCCGTTCTCGGTGATCAGCAGCGGCACACCGGGATAGTCGGTGGCGATCCGCTCCAGCAGCCGGGTCAGCCCGGCCGGTTCGATCATCCAACCCATGTCGGTGAGCGGGCCGGCCGCTGGCAGGAACTGCACAGCGCCCTCGGTGCCCGGGTACGCACCGCCACCGCCGGCTCCGTCGGGCCGACCGGCGACGTAGCTCGGCTGGTAGTAGTTGATCCCGAGCAGGTCGATCGGGGCGGCGATCACCTTCTCGTCGCCGTCCCGGATGAACGTCGGCTCGACGATGCGCGCCACGTGCTCCCGCACGTCGTCCGGGTAGCCGCCGGCCAGCAACGGGTCGAGGAAGATCCGGTTGTGCAGGCCGTCGACCAGGCGGACCGCGGCGGCGTCGGCCGCGCTCTGTGGGTCGGCCGGCCGTACGTCGGCGGGGTTGAGGGTGATGCCCACGCTGCGTGCGCCGGCCGCGCGCAGCGCCCGCGTCGCCAGGCCGTGCCCGAGCAGCAGATGGTGTACGGCGGTGAAGGCGGCCGCCGGGTCCTGCTCGCCCGGGGCGTGCACACCGTTGCCGTAGCCGAGGTACGCCGAGCACCAGGGCTCGTTGAGCGTGGTCCAGACGTCCACCCGGTCGCCCAGCCGGGCGTACACGGCAGTGGCGTACGTGGCGAAGTGCTCGGCGGTGTCCCGGTTGGTCCAGCCGCCCCGGTCACCAAGCGTCTGCGGCAGGTCCCAGTGGTACAGGGTGACGATCGGGTCGATCCCGCGGGCGAGCAGCGTGTCGGTGAGCCGGTCGTAGAAGTCCAGCCCGCGCGGGTTGGCCGGGCCCGTGCCGTCCGGCTGGATCCGGGGCCAGGCGACCGAGAACCGGTACGCCCGCAGTCCCAGCTCTGCCATCAGCGCCACGTCGTCGGCGTACCGGTGGTAGTGGTCGCAGGCGACGTCGCCGGTGTGGCCCTGGTACACCTTGCCCGGTGTCCGGCTGAAGGTGTCCCAGATGGACGGACCGCGCCCGTCGTCGTGGGCCGCGCCCTCGATCTGGTACGCGGCGGTGGCCGCCCCCCAGAGGAAGTGCTCGGGAAACCGGAGTTCATTCACGCCTTGACCGCACCTTCCATGATCCCGCCTGCGACATGTCCTGGTAGTACCCGTCCGGCAGCGCCCGCAGGGAGAGCCGCACGGTCGGGTTCGCCGGGTCGTTCAACACAGCGTACGGCCACAGGAAATCGTCCCAGGTGGTCATGAACGTGAGCAGGCCGAGCACGGCGGCGGGCGGGCGCAGCGCGGGCAGCACCACGTGCCAGAAGGTCCGGCGGTGTCGCAGCCGTCCATCCGGGCGGTGGTGGTGGGTCGTCCGCCGGCTGTCAAGAGAGCGCTCTCTCATCAATGCCGATCGTAACCTGAGGCGCCCACACGACCGAGGGCGCCACCCCCGTCGGGGTGACGCCCTCCTTGGATCGTCCCGGCCGGCCCGGGCGGCGGTCAGCGGGTGCGCAGCCCGTTGAGCAGGTTGCGGTCGCCGCTGACGTCCAGCGTCTCGAAGTTGATCCGGCCCCACAGCGCCAGCAGCAGGTCGCTCGCGGTGCCGCTGACGTGCGCCCGGGCATGGTGGTCGTCGTGGTCGAAGATGGTCGCGGTGTCGAGCAGCGCCACCCCCTCCCCGCGCAGCCGCAGATACCATTCCTGCGCGGCGTCGGTCGCGGAGAGCTGCACCACGCCGAGCCACTCGCCCGGGTCCCGCCGCCGGCCCGCCGGCAGCCAGGTGTCCAGCACCTCGCTCACCCCGTCGGCGGCGAGCTTCGCCTCCACCGGCTCACCGGCGGCGATGGCGAGCTGAGCGTCCCAGCGGTGCACCGCCGTCTCGTGCGCCATCCGGCGCGGCCAGAAACCGGCCTTCTTCGGCTGCGGAGCCCAGTTCCACGCCGGGGCCTCCGCGTCGAGCCCGTCGAAGAGGGTCATCAGCTGGTCGTACCCCTGCTGCCAGAGTTGGAGGGGGCTCCGGCCCGGGTCCGCCTCGAGCGGCTCCCGACGGGGCGGCGCGGTGGTCAGGCCGGAGCCGACAAACGAGGAAACCCAGTGATAGATGCCGGCGAGGTGCAGAGTGAGATCGTTGACCGTCCAGCCCGGACAGGACAGCACAGGCGTCTCCGGCGGCGCTTCGGCCACCGCCGAGGCGAAGGCGGGGCCCTCCGCCCGGAGCGCTCCGATCCAGAAATCCTTGCTGCCCTGCAGTTTGCTCATCGCCATCCTCCCGGGGGTGCCGGGCCACCAGTGGGTGCCACGGCTGCCCCTCAGCCTAAGGTGAAAGACGTGTCCGACGCCTACGCCCAGCCGACAACCGAAGCCGATCGTGCCAGCACTGGTCCACTGGCCAGCTACACCACGCTGCGGATGGGTGGGCCGGCCCGGCGGATCATGGCTGCGGGCAGTGCCGACGAGATCGTCCGGGCCATCCGGGCCACGGAAGACCCGCTCCTGATCCTGGCCGGTGGCAGCAACGTGGTGATCGGCGACGACGGCTTCCCCGGCACAGTCGTCCTGGTGCGCTCCCGCGGCCTGCGGATCGTCGCCGAGGACGCGGATTCGGTCACGGTACGGGTCGAGGCCGGCGAGCCGTGGGACGACCTCGTCGCCGCGACGGTGGCCAACGGCTGGGCCGGGCTGGAGTGCCTCTCCGGCATCCCCGGCTCCACCGGTGCCACCCCGATCCAGAACGTCGGCGCGTACGGCCAGGAGGTCGCCGAGACCATCACCGGGGTCGAGGTGTACGACCGGGCCGAGGACAGCCGCCAGTTCGTCCCCGCCGCCGAGTGCGGGTTCGCCTACCGGGGCAGCATCTTCAAGTACCGGGACCGGATGGTGGTGCTCTCCGTCGACTTCCGGCTCGCCCGGTCCCCGCTCTCCGGCCCGGTGCGCTACGCCGAACTGGCCCGGGCGCTCGGTGTCGAGGTGGGCGAGCGGGTGCCGCTGCCCGATGCCCGCGCGGCGGTGCTGCGGCTGCGCGCCGGCAAGGGCATGGTGCTTGACGCCGCCGACCCGGACACTCGCTCGGTCGGCTCGTTCTTCACCAACCCGGTGCTCGACCGGGCGGCGTACGAGCTGCTCCGGGAGCGCGCCTCCGAGCTGGGTGAGCCGCCGGCCTGGCCCGGCCACGACGACACGGTCAAGGTGAGCGCGGCCTGGCTGATCGACAAGGCCGGCTTCACCAAGGGCCACCCCGGCCCGGACGGCGTGGCGATCTCCGGCAAGCACACGCTGGCCCTCACCAACCGCAGCGGCACGGCCAGCACGACTGACCTGCTCACCCTCGCCGGCGACATCCGAAACACCGTGCACACCCGCTTCGGCGTGACACTGCACCCCGAACCCGTCCTGATCAACTGCACCCTCTGACCACAGGCCGGCCCGACCGGGTCAGGCGCGGGGGGCGACGCTGGGCCAGGGGAGGGTCAGCTCGCCGTGGCGCCAGCGGTGGGGGCGGTTCAGGACGGGCCAGCCGGTCTCCTTCAGATGGGTCACGGCGCGTAGCCAGCGTTGGCGAGGGCCGAAGGTGGCGTACGGGGCCGCGGCCTGCCAGGCGTCCTCCAGTGCCCGGATCAGGTCGTGTACCGGCTCGCCGGGAACGTTGCGGTGGATCAGCGCCTTGGGCAGCCGCTCGGCCAGCTCGGCGGGGCTGCCCAGGGTGGTGAGTTTCGCGGCCAGGGTCAGTGTCCGGGGGCCGTCGGCGTCGATCAGCAGCCAGCCGGCGAGCCGGCCCAACTCGTCGCAGGTGCCCTCGACGAGCACCCCTCCGGGGGCCAGGGCGGCGGTCATCGTCCGCCAGGCGTCCGGCACCTCCCGCTCGTCGTACTGGCGCAGCACGTTGAACGCGCGGACCAGCACCGGCCGGAGCCCGGCCAGCTCGAATCCGCCCCGGGCGAAGGTCAGCCCCGGTGGGTCGGCGGCCGGCGTCGCGGCCGCCACCCGGGCCGGGTCGATCTCCAGCCCGACCAGCCGTACGTCCCGACGGACCCCGGCGGCCAGCCGGGCCCGCAGCTCCACAGCGGTCACCGGGGTGGCGCCGTAGCCGAGGTCGACCACCAGCGGATCGGCCGCCGCCCGTAGCCGGTCGGCGCAGGTGGAGACGATCCAGTTGTCCACCCGGCGGAGTCGGTTCGGGTTGGTCGTGCCCCGGGTGACCACGCCGAGCGGCCGCCGCCGCGCCGCCCCGCTCACTCCTCGCGCTTCACTTTGCCTCCGGTTCGCGACTGCGGGGCTCGCAAACCCGGCTCACTCCTCGCGCCTCACTGCCCGACCCGGTGCACCTTGTGCTGTGCGGCCTGCGCGCGCGGTCGGACCACCAGCCGGTCCACGTTCACGTGCTCGGGGCGGGTGGCGCACCACGCGATGCAGTCCGCCACGTCCTCGGCGACCAGTGGCCCGGGCACGCCGGCGTAGACGGCGGCCGCACGATCCGCGTTGCCGTCGAAGCGGACCAGCCCGAACTCGTCGGTCTTCACCATGCCCGGGTCGATCTCGATCACCCGCAGCGGGCGCCCGCACAGCTCCAGCCGGAGCGTGCCGGCGATGGCCGTCTGCGCGTGCTTCGCGGCGGCGTAGCCGCCCCCGCCCTCGTACACGGTCAGGCCGGCGGTGGAGGACACCACCACGATCGTGCCCGCGCCGGACGCCTCCAGCGCCGGCAGCAGCGCCTGGGTCACCCGCAGCGTGCCGAGCACGTTGACGTCGTACATCCACTGCCAGTCGTCGATCGAACCGGACTCCACCGGATCCAGCCCGCGCGCGCCGCCGGCGTTGTTGACCAGCAGAGTGACCGGCCCCGGTGCCCGCGCGGCGGCCTCGACCAGCCCGGCCACCGACTCGTCCGAGGTGACGTCGCAGGTCACCGCGGTGGCCTGCCCGCCGGCGGCGGCGATCTCGGCGACCAGATCGGCGAGCCGATCGGTCCGGCGGGCGGCGGCGAGCACGTGGAAACCCTCGGCGGCGAGCCGGCGGGCGGTGGCCGCGCCGATCCCGCTGGAGGCTCCGGTCACGATGGCGACAGAGGTCATCCCGTCATTGTCACCCCGGCCCTCTGAACCCATCCGGGCGGGCGTGACGGCCGCCGGCAGCGGGCATGGAGGGTGAGCGGTGATGAGGTCCGTCACGCCGGAGGGCCGCGCTGGCGAATTTCCGTAGGCCGATGGGGAAGATGACATCCGGCGTACAGGTTGACCGAGAAGCGCCGGTCGTGCGAGACGGCATCAACCGTTACAGAAGGAGCGGACGTGGCGGAACTGCACACCGGCGTCGGTCGTCAGCGGGGTGCCCAACCGTGGCCCCGGCCCCGTCGCATCGCGACCCTGTCGGTGCACACCTCCCCGCTGCACCAGCCCGGCACGGGCGACGCCGGGGGAATGAACGTCTACATCCTGGAGGTCGCCCGGCGGCTCGCCGAGGCCAACGTCGAGGTGGAGATCTTCACCCGCGCCACCTCCGGCGACCTGCCCCCGGTGGTCGAGATGGCCCCCGGCGTGCAGGTCCGGCACATCACCTCCGGCCCGCTGGAGGGGCTGACCAAGGAGGAGCTGCCCGGCCAGCTCTGCGCCTTCACCGCCGGGGTGCTGCGCGCCGAGGCGTCCCGCCCGCCCGGGCACTACGACCTGATCCACTCCCACTACTGGCTTTCCGGGCAGGTCGGTTGGCTGGCCAAGGAGCGCTGGGGGGTGCCGCTGGTGCACACCGCGCACACCCTGGCCAAGGTCAAGAACGCCCAGCTCGCGGCCGGTGACCGGCCGGAGCCCAAGGCCCGGGTGATCGGCGAGGAGCAGGTGGTCGCCGAGGCCGACCGGTTGGTCGCCAACACGCGGGTGGAGGCCCGGGACCTCGTCGAGCGGTACGACGCCGATCCCGACCAGGTCGCCGTCGTGCAGCCGGGCGTCGACCTGGACCGGTTTCGGCCCGCGCCGGGCGACCGGACCGCGGCCGCCCGCGCCGCCCGCCAGCGGCTCGGGCTCCCGGTCAACGGGTACGTGGTGGCCTTCGTCGGTCGGATCCAGCCGCTCAAGGCACCCGACGTGCTGATCCGCGCGGTAGCCGCGTTGCGGGAGCGCGATCCGGCGCTGGCCGACCAGGTGACCGTGGCGATCTGCGGCGGGCCCAGCGGCAGCGGGCTGGACCGGCCGACCGCGCTGATCGAGCTGGCCGCCACGCTCGGGGTCACCGACCGGGTGCGCTTCCTGCCACCGCGGACCGGGGACGACCTGCCGGCCCTGTACCGGGCCGCCGACCTGGTCGCGGTGCCGTCGCACAACGAATCCTTCGGGCTGGTCGCCCTGGAGGCACAGGCCTGCGGTACGCCGGTGCTGGCCGCCGCTGTCGGCGGGCTGGTCACCGCAGTTCGGGACCAGGTGAGCGGTGTGCTGATCGACGGGCACGACCCGGTGGACTGGGCCCTCGCGCTGGCTCGCCTGCTGCCGGACCAGGCCCGGCGCGCGGCACTGGCCCGGGGCGCCGAGCAGCACGCCCGGAACTTCTCCTGGGACCGCACGGTCGCCGGCCTGCTCGCCGTCTACGGCGAAGCCACCGCCGCGCACCGCGCCCGCCTCGTCGCCGACCTCGCCGGCAACCCCGCGCTCTCCTGCTCCTGGTGACCGGAGGCGCTGGTCGCCACCCGGTGCTCCGGCCCGGCCGGTCGTAGAGTGGGTCCGGTGAGCCCAAAGAGCGATCTTGCGACCCTGATCGAGTCGGTCTGTGCCGAGCGCGAGCTGGCCTGCGAGTCGACCGGGCCGGGCTCGTACGCGGTGACCCTGCCGGGCACCCACAAGCTCAAGACGGTCTGCAACCTGATCGTCGGTGAGCACGCGCTGCGGATCGAGGCGTTCGTGATGCGCCAGCCGGACGAGCGGCGTGAGGAGCTGTGGGCCTGGCTGTTGCAGCGCAACGCCCGGATGTACGGGGTGTCCTTCTCCACCGACGCGGTCGGCGACGTGTACCTGACCGGGCGGGTCAACCCGGCCGGAGTCGACGCCGACGAGTTGGACCGGCTCCTCGGTGCGGTGCTCACGTACGTGGACGAGTCCTTCGACACCATGCTGGAGATCGGCTTCGGCAGCTCCATCCGCCGGGAGTACGAGTGGCGGGTCAAGCGCGGCGAGTCGACCGCCAATCTGGCCGCCTTCGCGCACCTCTTCGAGCCCTCCGGCTCCGACCCGGCCTGACCGCCCGTCGCACCTCGACCGCAAGCCGCCGAAGCGGGTTGCCGGCTGGTGGTTCGGAGCGATCCTGACGGGTATGCCGCACCGCGCGGTGCGGCAAGGGACCCCCGCGCGCCGAGGACGGAGTGTCGAGGAGCGTGAGCGTCCCATGGCTCAGCGGAACAGCTCAGGTCGCGGCGGGACTGCGACCAGGACGAAACGACAGACCGGCAACCAGACGCCGAACACTCCCGGAATCTCCGAGTCGGAGATCTCCGGGATGCGGGTGGACGACATCCGCGGGCAGTTGCGCAAACGCGGGGTCTCCGGGATCTCCGCACTGCGTAAGCCCGACCTGGTGAAACAGTTGGTGCGCTCGCTGCGCGCCGAGAGCGGTGGCGCGGCCCGGCGCAGCACCGGTCCGGCCGGCCGGGCCACCGGCACTCGGGCGTCGGCGGGTCGCGCCGCCGCGACGAAGAAGGCGGCGACCCGGGCGGCGCCGAGCCGCGCGAAGGCCGCACCGGCGAACAAGAGCGCCCCCGCGAAGCGGGCCGCGGCCAAGAAGACGACGGCCGCGAAGAGGACGACGGCCGCGGCCAAGAAGACGACGGCCGCGAAGAGGACGACGGCCGCGGCCAAGAAGACGACAGCTGCGAAGTCGACGGCCGCCCGCAAGACGGCGGCCGCGCGTAAGTCGACGACGGCCCGGACCGCTCCCGCGCGAAAGGCGCCGGCCAAGAAGGCCGCGGCGCGGCCGTCGGCGGCGAAGCGGGCGGCACCGGCCAAGCGTGCCGCGGCGGCCCGGCCGGCCGGCGGCGGTACGGCGGCTGGCGGGATCCGGACCGGCCGGGGCACCGGACGGTCGGTTCGCAGCTCGCAGGTGATCTCGTCGATCGCGGACCGCCCGGAGCGCCCGGGACGGAGCTTGATCACCGCGAACCACGAGGTGATCCAGCGCTGGGCACGCGAGCGCGGGGCGAAGCCGGCGACCATCGCCGGTACCGAGCGGGAGGGCCGTGCGGGGGTTTTGACCTTCAACATCCCCGGTTACCGGGAGAGCAGCCGGATCCGTGAGATCACCTGGGATGAGTGGTTCCACACCTTCGATCTGCGCAGGCTGAACCTGATCTATCAGGAACAGATGCGCGACGGCCGGCAGAGCAACTTCTTCCGGACCGAATCACCCGATCGGGAAGACGGTTGAGGTGTTTGCGGGAATGCGCGAGGGGTATGCGGCTGTTGCCACAGACCGAGGCCCGAACTGCGGATACCCGCCAGTTGTGACCGGCGAGACAGTGGTCTGGGTTGAATCCAGAATCCGGGCGAACTAACTTTATTGCACCGCGCCACGCTTGGAAACGTTCGGGGGAGCGGCGGATCGATCAGATCCGCGCACCAGGCGAGGCGCGAGGGGACGGGTGGATCAACCGTTGGGGGACGGTGCCCACCTGTTTGGACCGGCGGCGCGAGCGGGCGACGCTTACGGGGGTGAGTGTTGCCCGCCGCCGCCGGCCCCGCCGGCGGGCGCCCACCACGACCTTTGGCCGTGGTGGGCGCTTTGCGTGTGTCGTACCCCGTGGTGGGTTCGGCCGGTCAGGCGGCCGGCACAGGGTCCCCGGAGGGTGCCGGCTCCCGGTCGGCGGCCCGGCGCAGCGCGGCGACGTGGCGCTCCCGGGACGGCCCGGCCAGTAGGTGCCCGAACGCGGCCAGCAGGCCGAGCCCGCCCACTATCAGCCAGTGCCGGTCGCCGAGGTACTGGAGGCTCACCCCGCCGAGCGTGGGTGCGACGAACGCCGCGGCGGGGAACGTCAGGTAGAAGACCGACTGGTACCGCGCGCGCAGCTGCGGCGGCGCCAGGTCCGCGTTGATCTGCGCGTTGGGCGGGGCGGCGAGCATCGAGCCGAACGTCCAGACCACAGCGGCGCCCAGGTAGACGGCCAGTTCGTCGGCGGCCGCGAGCACGCCGAAGCCGACCGCGAGCAGGGCGGTCGAGGCCGCCAGCACGACGTCCTTGCGGTGTCGGTCGATCAGCCGGGGCACGAACAGCTGCCCGAGCACGATCAGTGCGCCGCCGAGCGCCACGACCAGCCCGTACGCCGAGGGGCCCAGGCCGTCCGCGCGCATGGCCAGCGGCATGATCGTCTGGGTCTGCAGGGTGAGCACGGCCAGCACGAACGTGAGCCCGACGAAGACCAGGAAGGTCCGGTCGGTGAGCGCGGTGTGCAGCCCCGGGCCCCGGGTCCGGACGCGGCTCTTCGCCGGCCGCTCGGCCTGTGGCGTGCTCCGCCGCAGGGTTTCCGGCACCTTCCAGGCGATCACGGCGGCGGCGGTGAGGGTGGCGGCCGCGTCGACAAGGAACAGCGCGGTGAAGCTCGCTTCGGCCAGCACCCCGGCGAGCACCGAGGCGACCGCCATGCCCAGGTTGAACGCCCAGAACTGGAGGTTGAACGCGCGTGAGCGGCGCTGGGCGGGCACCACGTCCACGATCGCCGCGACGAAGGCCGGGCTCGGCATCGAGTGCACCACGCCGACCAGTGCCGAGAGCACCGCGATCAGCAGCAGTGGCCGACTGAAGGCCAGCGCCACCATCAGGACGGCGGTGACCAGGTGCGCGGCGAGCAGGGTGGCCCGACGGCCCCAGCGGTCGGCCAGTACCCCGCCGAGCAGCACGCCGGCCGCCCCGCCGGCCCCGTACGCGCCGACCACCGTGCCGGCCAGCGCCTCGCTGGCTCCTCGCGCGACGGTGAGGTACAGCGACAGGAAGAGCATGGCGAACGCGCCGGCTCGGTTGATGAGCAGCCCGGCCCAGAGGTACCAGAAAGTGGCGGGGAGCCCGCCGGCAGTGTCGTGCCACCAGCGCCGCAGGGCGTGCACCCGACCTCCCGACAGTTCGGATTCCTAACTGTTTCCTCTGAACGCTAGGAAACCGGCGCGGAACCCGCCACCGATTACCTGATCATGGGCGCTTCGTCACAACGGCGAGGCCGCGGTCAGGCCGTCGCCGGCTCGGGCTGTGCAGTTGACGGCGGGGTGGCGCTGACCGGTGCCAGCGCCTCGCCGGTACGGCGCAGGGTGGCGGCGCGCCGCTCCCGCGCCGGGCCGGACACCAGGTGCGCCACCGCGGTCACGACGCCGATCGCGGCACAGGCGAGCCAGAGCGTGGCGTTGCCGGCGTGCTCGCGCACCAGGCCGCCGAGGATCGGCGCACAGGCCCCGGCGATCTGCCACGACAGGGAGAACACGCCCTGGTAGCGTCCGCGCAACTCGGCGGGGGAGAGCTCGGCGATCAGGGTGGAGTTGGACGGCGAGTTCAGCATCTCGCCGACCGTCCAGATCAGGACGGTAAGCCCGTAGAGCCAGACGGTGCCGGCGAACGCGGTCAGCCCGAACCCGGCACCCATCACCACGGCGGCCAGCGCGAGCACGTGCGAGCGGCTCCGTCCACGGATCAGCCGGGGCACGAAGAGCTGGCCGATCACGATCAGGACGCCGTTGAGCGCGATCACCGAGCCGTAGGTGGCGGGGCTGAGGCCGTCGTCGCTCATGGCGATCGGCAGCATCGAGATGTGCTGGAGGAACACCAGGGCGGCCAACAGGTTCAGTGCCACGAAGCCGAGGTAGACCCGGTCGGCGAGGATCGTCCGCAGGGCGCCGCGCGGGGCGCTCGCCGCGGCGGCCGCCCGGCCGCTCTGCCGGGTCTCCGGCACGCGGGTGAAGATGATCAGCGCGGTGATCAGCATGGTGCCCGCGTCGACCACGAACAGCAGCAGGTAGTCGGCCTGCGCCGCGAGGCCGGCGAGGACGGCGGCGCAGGCGAAGCCCAGGTTGATCGCCCAGTAGTTGAGCGAGAAGGCGCGCAACCGGTCCTTCGCCGGCACCACGTCGATCATCATGGCCCCGAACGCGGGCCGGGCCGCCTCGGCGAACAGGCCGAGCAGCAGCGCGCCCAACGCCACGGCCCAGAGGTCCTTGGCCAGCCCGAGGGCGAGCATCATCGCGGCCGCGCCGACGTGCGCGGTGAGCAACGTCGGTCGCCGGCCCCACCGGTCGGCCAGTGTGCCGCCGGCGGTGGTGCCGACCGCGCCGCCGACGCCCCACAACCCGAGCACCAGGCCGGCCTGGGAGGCGGAGAAACCGCGCTCCTGGGTCAGGTAGATGGCGAGGAAGACGAGGACGAACGAGCCGAGCCGATTGATCAGCGTGCCGGTCCACAGGTACCAGAATGTGGTTGGCAGGCCGCCGGTGGTGTCCCGGAACCAGCTCCGCATCGTCCGCACGTGGCGCCCCCGCTTGCAAGTAATGACCGATGTGACTTGAGCGCCTTACAACCTAGTCGGGCGCGGAGTCGCTGGTCACCAGCTTTTTCACGTGGTGGTCGTCACGACGGGTGCCCGCGTGTCCCGGAAGCGGTTGAGGCAGGATGATCCGCATGACTGCGAGCGAGGGGCCCACCGTCGGGACGCTGGTCCTGCTGCGGCACGGCGAGAGCGACTGGAACGCCAAGAACCTCTTCACCGGCTGGGTGGACGTCGACCTGACCGAGAAGGGCGAGGACGAGGCGCGGCGCGGCGGCGAACTGATGCGCGAGCACAGCCTGCTGCCGGACGTCGTGCACACCAGCGTGATGCGCCGCGCGATCCGCACCGCCGAGCTGGCGCTGAACGCCGCCGACCGGCACTGGATCGCGGTGCGCCGGTCGTGGCGGCTCAACGAGCGGCACTACGGCGCCCTGCAGGGCAAGAACAAGAAGCAGACCCTCGACGAGTACGGCGAGGAGCAGTTCATGCTCTGGCGCCGGTCGTACGACACCCCGCCGCCGCCGATCGCCGACGACGACGAGTGGTCGCAGGTGGGCGATCCGCGGTACGCGCTGCTGCCGACCGAGCTGATGCCGCGTACCGAGTGCCTCAAGGACGTCGTCGAGCGGATGCTGCCCTACTGGTACGACTCGATCGTGCCGGACATCCTGGCTGGTCGGACCGTGCTGGTGGCCGCGCACGGCAACTCGCTGCGGGCCCTGGTCAAGCACCTCGACCAGATCTCCGACGAGGCGATCGCCAAGCTGAACATCCCGACCGGCATCCCGCTGCGCTACGACCTCGACCCGCAGCTGCGCCCGCTCACCCTGGGCGGCACCTACCTCGACCCGACCGCCGCGAAGGCGGCCGCCGCCGCGGTGGCCAACCAGGGTCGCTAGACGTCGAGATGTAAGGAAGGGCCCCTTGTTATCGCGGAGCGATAACAAGGGGCCCTTCCTTACAGGTCAGGTGGCGGTGGGGGCGCTCTCCCCGGTGATCAGGTAGACCACGTGCTCACCGGCGTTGACCGCATGGTCGGCGAAGCGCTCGTAGAAGCGGCCGAGCAACGTGGCGTCGATGGCGGTCTCCACCCCGTACGGCCAGTCGTCGCCGAGCAGCATGGCGAACAGGTTCTTGTGCAGCTCGTCCATCGCGTCGTCGTCGCGGTCCAGCTCGCCGGCGAGGTCGGCGTCGGGCTTCGCGAGCACCGAGCCGATCTTGACCGCCATCCGGTCGGCGATGTCCGACATCTCGGTGAAGATCGTCCGTAGCTCCGCCGGCACGGCGGGCGAGGGGTGCCGGCGCAGCGCGGTCTTCGCCACGTGGTCGGCGAGGTCGCCCATCCGCTCCAGGTCGGCGGCCACGTGCAGTGCGGTGATCATGGCTCGCAGGTCGGAGGCGACCGGCGCCTGCCGGGCGAGCAGGTCACAGACCCTCTCCTCGACGTGCCGGTAGAGGTCGTCGATTTCGGCGTCCCGCTCAATGACCGTCTCGGCGGCCTGCCGGTCGGCGGTGAGCAGGGCCCGGGTGGCCTGGCGCATGGCGGCGCGGACGCCCTCCGCCATGTCCACCAGTAGTTGGCTGACGATCTGGAGATCGGCCCGGAACTCGTCGCGCATCATCACGTCCTGTGGTCGGTCGCCGCCGACGGGTGCCGGCGCAGGGTTGAGCAGGTGCGCCGCCAACGGTAGGTGGCGCGGGCGGACCCTTGATGAACCCCGGTGAACGACGCCGGACGCGGGGATGAACATTTGCGAAAGTGAGGGTGGTTCGTCCCGGTCTGTGTGGTAGCCAGGTTAACAATGACCCTACGATCGCCGGGTGGAGTGGGCGGTGGCGGTCGTGGTGGCCGTGGCGTTGGTGGCCGGGTTGGCCGCCGGTTTCCTGCTGTCCCGGTACCTGCCGGCGCGCGAGCGGCTCTCCACGTCGACGGGGAGCGCAGGCTCCCGCCGGAGCAGGGGGAGGCCCGCGATAGCCGACGAGCAGCAGACCGGGCTCGGCCGCCGGACGATCGACTCGCTCCGGGCCGGGGTCGTGGTGCTGGACAACGACGACGTGCCCGTGCTGATCAACCCGGCCGCCCGCGCGATGGGTCTGCTGCGCACCGGCAGCACCCCGGGCTCGATAGCCGCGCACCCACTGATCCGTACCCTCGCCGGCCAGGTGCGGCGCACCGGGGTGCGGCGCGAGATCGAGCTGGACCTGCCCCGGGGTCGCGACAGCGCGGGGGAGAACCCGCTCGGCGTGCACCTGCGGGCGATGGGTCTCGGCAACGGCTTCACCGCCGTGGAGGCGGTCGACGTGACCGAGTCGCACCGGCTGACGCGGGTGCGACGTGACTTCGTGGCCAACGTGAGCCACGAGCTCAAGACACCGATCGGGGCGCTTCAGCTGCTCGCCGAGGCGTTGCTCGACGCCACCGAGCCGGCCGAGGCCGCGGCACCCGATCTCTCCGAGGACCTGGTCGCCGCCCGCCGGTTCGCCGAACGGATCCAGCACGAGTCGACCCGGCTGGGTCGGCTGGTGCAGGAGTTGCTGGAGCTGACCCGGTTGCAGGGCGCCGAACCGCAGCCGCCAGCGGAACCGGTCGCGCTGGACTGGGTGATCGCCGAGGTGGTCGACCGGACCCGCACCACGGCCTCCGCCCGGGGCGTCGAGGTGTCGGTGACCGGGGAGCGCGGCCTCACCGCGTACGGCAGCGACACCCAACTCGCCACCGCGGTGGCGAACCTGGTCGAGAACGCCATCAACTACTCGGGTGCGGACACCACGGTCCGGGTCACCCTCCACGGCGACGACGAGCACATCGAGATCGCCGTTGCCGACCAGGGCATCGGTATCGCCCCGACGGACGTGGACCGGATCTTCGAACGGTTCTACCGGGCCGACCAGGCCCGCTCGCGTGCCACCGGTGGCACAGGGCTCGGCCTGGCCATCGTCAAACACATCGCGAGCAACCATGGCGGACGGGTGGAGGTGTCGAGCACTCTTGGTGGTGGATCGACGTTCACCCTCCGGCTGCCGGCCCGTCCACCGGACGACCTGCTGGCGACACTGCCGCCGGCTGGGATCGAGGCCGGTCCGGCCGAGCTACGGCAGGTCTGACAGCAATGGAAAGGAAATCCCCGTTGAGCCGTGTTCTGGTGGTCGAGGACGAGGAATCGTTCTCCGACGCCCTGTCGTACATGCTCCGTAAGGAGGGCTATGAGGTTTCGGTCGCCGCGACCGGCACCGACGCCCTCACCGAGTTCGACCGAACCGGCGCCGACATCGTGCTGCTCGACCTGATGTTGCCGGAGATGTCGGGGACCGAGGTCTGCCGCCAGCTCCGGCAGCGGTCGGCCGTCCCCATCATCATGGTCACCGCCCGCGACAGCGAGATCGACAAGGTGGTCGGCCTGGAGATCGGCGCCGACGACTACGTCACCAAGCCGTACTCGCCCCGCGAGCTGGTGGCCCGGATCCGGGCCGTGCTGCGCCGGCAGAGCCCGGAGGTGACCGACCCGGGTGCCCCCACCCTGGCCGCCGGGCCGGTGCGGATGGACATCGAGCGGCACGTGGTGACCGTCGACGGTGGCGCCGTGCAGCTGCCGCTCAAGGAGTTCGAGCTGCTGGAGCTGCTGCTGCGCAACGCCGGCCGGGTGCTGACCCGGGGTCAGCTCATCGACCGGGTCTGGGGCGCCGACTACGTCGGTGACACCAAGACGCTGGACGTGCACGTCAAGCGGCTGCGCTCCAAGATCGAGCCGGAGCCGTCCGCGCCGCGTTTCATCGTCACCGTCCGCGGCCTGGGCTACAAGTTCGAGCCGTGATCGACGCACCGACGGGGGCCGGGCGTCCGCGTCGTCGCCGGAGACAGTGTGCGCGGACAGGTCTGTCTACTGCTGCCCTCAGCCCAACGGCCGGGCCGAGGCGAGGTTGCCGGTCGGCGTGATACCTCACAGGCATATTAATGCCTCAGAGGTATCGCGCCGATGACGACGACCGCCAGCCGAGGCGCTCGGCCGCCTCCGTGCGGCCGCGTCCTGGTCGGTCCCGGCAAGCTGGTCCACGGTGACGGCTCGGTTCTGGAGCAGGAAGGCGACCGCCACGAACCAGCCGATCCGCTTGCGTCGGCGAGGAAGCGGAAGTGGTCAGACCTCGTCGGCGGGGTGCGGGGCGACCAGGCCCTGCTTCGTCCGGGCCGCGCACAGCTCGGCCAGCCGCTCGTACGCGGGCGCGCCGATCAGCGCGGTCAACTCCGGCCCGTACGAGAGGTACATCGGCTCGGCGCCGACGTGCGCGTCCGTCGAGGAGGTGCACCACCAGTCGAGGTCGTGCCCACCGGCACCCCAGCCTCGGCGGTCGAACTCGGACAGGGTGGAGACCAGCACCTTGCTGTTGTCCGGACGCTTGACCCAGTCCTGGTCCCGTCGGATCGGCAGCTGCCAGCAGACGTCCGGCTTGTATTCCAGCGGGTGCACGCCGTCGCGCAGCGCCTGGGCGTGCAGCGCGCAGCCACCCCCGCCGGCGAAGTCGGCGTCGTTGAGGAAGACGCACGGACCGTCGGGGCCCTGGGTGGCGGTCCGGCGGGCCGGGTTCTTGCCGTCGATGGTGTCGTTGTCGGTCCAGTTCTTGAACCCGCGCCGGAAGTGCTGCCAGGTCGACGGGGTGAGCAGCTTGACCGCGTTGCGGACCCGCTTCTCGTCGTCGGAGTCGGTGAAGAACGCTCCGTGCGAGCAGCAGCCGTCGGCGGACCGGCCAGCGATGATGCCGTGGCAGCCCCGGCCGAAGATGCAGGTCCAGCGGGAGAGCAACCAGGTCAGGTCGGCCCGGATCAGGTGGGTCTCGTCCGCGGGGTCCGCGAACTCGATCCACTCCCGGGGAAAGTCCAGCGGCACCTCGCGGCTGCGCGGGTCACCCGGATCGTCCACCAGCACGCGGAGCTCCATCGTCACCCGGACCAGCGTACGCGCGGTCCCCTCCGCGGGCCGGCGAGCCGCGCAAACGTCTTGCACCTAGTGTCTTCACCATGCGACTGGGTGTCCTCGACGTCGGATCCAACACGGTGCACCTGCTGGTGGTGGACGCGCACCACGGCGCGCACCCGTGGCCGGCGCACTCGGAGAAGGTGGTCCTCCGGCTGGCCGAGCAGATCGGCCCCGACGGAGCGCTGACCGACGCGGGCGCGGACGGTCTGGTCAAGGCGGTCGGCATGGCGAAGGCGGCGTCCGCCGGGCTGGAGGCCGACGACCTGATCGCGTTCGCCACCTCCGCGGTGCGGGACGCCACCAACGCCGCCGAGGTGCTGGCCCGGGTCCGCGACGAGACCGGCGTACGGCTGGCGGTGCTCTCCGGCGCGGACGAGGCGCGGATGACCTTCCTGGCGGTGCGGCGCTGGTTCGGCTGGTCGGCGGGGCGGCTGCTGGTGCTGGACATCGGCGGCGGCTCGCTGGAGATCGCCGCCGGGATCGACGAGGACCCGGACGTCGCGGTCTCGCTGCCACTCGGCGCCGGCCGGCTGACCCGTGAGCGGCTTCAGGTCGACCCGGCGAGCGCGGCGCCGCCGTCCGCGGAGGCCGTCGACAAGCTGCGGGAGTACGTGGACGGCCGGCTGGACAAGGTCGTCGACCAGATGACCGAGATCGGCTGGGGCCGGGCGGTGGGCACCTCGAAGACGTTCCGCACCCTGGCCCGGCTGGCCGGGGCGGCGCCGTCCGGGGCCGGGCTCTGGGCGCGGCGCAGCCTGACCCGCGCCGGGTTGCGGCAGGTCATCGGCTTCATCCGGCACATCCCGCCGGCCCAACTGATGGAGCTGGAAGGAGTCAGCGCGGGCCGGGCCCACCAGTTGCTGGCCGGCGCGGTGGTCGCCGAGGCGGTGATGCGCCGTCTGGATCTGGAGTCGCTGGACATCTGCCCGTGGGCGCTGCGGGAGGGGGTCATCCTCCGCCGGCTCGATCAACTTGAACCGATGTGACCGAGGCGGGCGGTAACGGGTGGTTTGCCGGCGCTCGTCACGATGGTGTCGGCGCCGCCGGGCTACCCTGGCTGATGTGACTTCCCGCGTTCCAGTGCTCCTGTCCAGCTCGTCGGTCTTTCCCGAGCCGACCGCGGCGGCGTTCCAGCTGGCCGCGGCGCTCGGCTACGACGGCGTCGAGGTGATGGTCTGGACCGACGTGGTCAGCCAGGACGCGGGCGCGCTGCGCGGCCTCTCGACGCACTACGACGTGCCGGTGCTCTCGGTGCACGCGCCCTGCCTGCTCGTCACCCAGCGGGTGTGGAGCCCGGACCCGTGGGAGCGGCTGCGCAAGGCCGCCGAGCTGGCCGAGACGCTGGAGGCGCCGACAGTCGTGGTGCACCCACCGTTCACCTGGCAGCGTGACTACGCGCGCCGGTTCACCGAGGGGCTCGCCGCGGTGGAGGAACGGTTCACCGGGCTGCGCTTCGCGGTGGAGAACATGTACCCGGTGCGAATGGCGGGGCGGCGGTTCGTCCCGTACGTGCCGGGCTGGGACCCGACCGACACCGGGTACCCCTCGTACACCCTGGATCTGTCGCACTGCGCGGCCTCGCACAGCGACCCCCTGGAGATGGCCGACCGGATGGGCGCCGGGCTGGCCCACGTGCACCTCGGCGACGGCACCGGCGAGGGCCGCGACGAGCACCTGGTGCCCGGGCGCGGCACCCAACCCTGCGGGGAACTGCTCTCCTCGCTGGCCGGGCGGGGCTTCACCGGAGCGGTGGCGGTGGAGGTGGCGACCCGGGGCGCGAAGAGCCGCGCGGTGCGCGAGGCGGACCTGCGCGCCGCGTTGGAGTTCGCCCGCCAGCACCTGACCGCGCCGTCCCCGGTCGACGCCTGACCCCCGCACGGGGCGTCAGGGCGTCGACCGGTACGACGTCAGCTGACCGGGGAGAGCGAGTCGGCGACCGCCGTCGGCTGCGCGGCGACAGTCACCTGCTCGCCGACCGCGGCCCGCTTACGGGCCCGGTGCGCCGCCACGTGCGAGCGGGTGGCGCAGCGCTCGGAGCAGAACCGCCGGCAGCAGTTGGACGACGTGTCCAGGTAGACGTTGCCGCACCGCTCGTCGGCGCAGACGCCGAACCGGGCGCTGCCGTACTCGCAGAGCCAGACCGACAGCCCCCAGACCGCGCCGGCCAGGTATTCGGCGCTGACCGAAGCTCCCCGGCTGGTCACGTGCATGTGCCAGTCACTGGAGTCGTGCCCGGAGATGCGCGGCTGGACCGGGAACGCCTCGAGCAGCGCGTTCAGCTCCGTCACCGCCTGGGCGTCCCGCCCCGAAGTGCCGTACTCGAAGACATCGCGCAACCGCTTCTGTGCCCGCCGGAAAATCACTACATCCCGTTCCGCGACCTCGTCGCGCATCCAGGCGTTTTCGTCGGGGAAGAGGGCCCGCAGGTCGTCGAGGTCGTCCAGGCGGGCGTTGACCAGGTCAACGCCGGTCCGGGCGTACGCGTCGAAGTTCACAGCCCCAACGGTAGACGACTCACGGGGTGCGCGGCGCGTCGATGTAGTGCGGCAGAAACCGCGCGTAGCCGTCGGTGATCAGACTCGCACTCTCCCGCACCCCCACCCCCGCCGATTCGCCGTCGACGATCCAACTGCCCAACACCATCCGGTTGCCGTCGAACTGCGGCAACGCCCGGAACTCCTGGTAGCACCAGCCCTCGTCGCCGTAGATCCCCGGGTTGGTGATCTCCTGCTCGGCGGTGACGATGCGTACCGAGCCGCCCTCCCGGCCCAGTAACGGCTTGGCTACGTACTCCGGCATGTCACGCGGCGAGTCGAGGTACGCCGGCAGCAGGTACTCGTGGCCGGGGTACAGCTCCCACAGGACCGCGAGCAGCGCCTTGTTGGACAGCAGCAGCTTCCAGGCCGGCTCGATCCAGGTGGTCGGGGTGCCCGGGGCCAGCGCGGGCGGCCCGTACGGCTCGGCCAGCATCCACTCCCAGGGGTAGAGCTTGAAGCAGGTGGTCACCGGGCGGTCGGCGGAGTCGACGAAGCGGCGGCCGTCCCAGCCGATCTCCTGGATCGGCAGCAGTTCGACGGTCAGGCCGGCCTGCCGGGCGGTCTCGGCCAGGTAGCCGGCCGTCATGTGGTCCTCGCCCGACTCCTCCTCGTTCGACCAGAGCACGTGTACCCGGGGGTCGTGCAGCCCGGCGCCGATCTTCGCCCAGGCGCCGACCAGGCGCTCGTGCAGGCTGTTCCACTGATCCAGCTCCGGGCGGGTCTGCTCCAGCCAGTACCACTGGATGATGCTCGCCTCGACCAGCGCGGTCGGGGTGTCCGCGTTGTACTCCAGCAGCTTCGGTGGCCAGACGCCGTCATAGGCAAGGTCGAAGCGCCCGTAGAGGGTGGGCGGCGCCTCGCGCAGCGACCGGGCCACCGCGTCGGCCGCCCACGCCGGGATGCCGAACTCGGCGTACCGGCGGTGGGCCACCACGTGCTCGGCGGCGGCCACCGACATCCGGTGCAGTTCCTCGGTGGCCTCCTCCAGCCGCAGCACCTCGTCCAGCTCGACGGCGTACGCGGCGGTCTCGTCCCAGTACGACATGACGCCGCCGTCGGGCAGTTCGGTGTCGACGTAGACCAACCCCTGAGCCCGGATGGTGGCGTCCCAGTCGGGTCGTGGCGTGACCTGCTCGCGGCGCACCTCAGCCGCCGCACGCGGCGAGGTGGGTGCCGAACCCGCCGCGTTCGGGTAGGGCCGCGGCCGTCGGCTCCGGGGCGGCGCGGCCGGCGCCCGGGTCGGCGACCCGCATCGCGAGCGCGACCGTGTCGCCTCCGCCGACCGGCCCGAGGGCGCAGTCGTCGTCATCATCGTCGTCCGAGGTCATGTTGCAGCCGGAGAGGGCGAGCGCGAGAGCGGTGAGCGCGCCGAGCTGCACGGAGGCCGACCGGAGCCGGCGGCGGGGGCGTTGGTCCACGGCATCGTTGTAGCCGATCGACGCCACCGGCGCAGCCCCGGCGGCAAGGTAAGGAAGGGCCCCTTCTTATCGGATTTTGTTGTACAAGGGGCCCTTCCTAACGTCCGGCTGGGCGGCACCGCTGCCCCTCGGCGGGGGCCCTGGCAGGGGCGATACGCTCGGCTCATGCTCCGTTCCGTCATCCTCGCCGCCTCCCGGTCATCCCAGGTCGAGCGGCTCGTCGCGACAGCCCCGTTCACCCGGGACGTCGTCCGCCGGTTCGTCGCCGGCGCCGCCACCGACGACGCGTTGCGCGCGACCCGCGGGCTCGTCGACGACGGCCTGGCGGTCACCCTCGACCACCTCGGCGAGGACACCGTCCGTCCCGAGCAGGCCACTGCCACCCGGGACGAGTACCTGCGGCTGCTGAAGATGCTCGGCGCCGCCGGGCTGACCCCGGCCGCCGAGGTGAGCGTGAAGCTCTCCGCCCTCGGCCAGATGATCGACGAGCAGTTGGCGTACGACAACGCGCGGGCGATCTGCGCGGCCGCCGACGCGGCGGGCACCACTGTCACCCTGGACATGGAGGACCACACCACCACCGACTCGACGTTGGAGGTGCTGGAGAAGCTGCGCAAGGACTTCCCGTCGACGGGCGCGGTGCTCCAGGCGTACCTGCGCCGCACCGAGTCGGACTGCCGGGAGCTGTCCTCGGCCGGGTCGCGGGTGCGGCTGTGCAAGGGCGCCTACAAGGAGCCGGAGTCGGTGGCGTACCAGTCGGCCCGCGAGGTCGACAAGTCCTACGTCCGTTGCATGAACATTCTGATGTCCGGCGACGGCTACCCGATGCTGGCCACCCACGACCCCCGCATGATCGCCATCGGCGAGGACCGGGCCCGCTGGTTCGACCGAGGGCCGGAGCGCTTCGAGTTCCAGATGCTCTACGGCATCCGCCCCGAGGAGCAGGCCCGGCTGGCCGGTGAGGGCTACACCGTGCGCACCTACGTCCCGTACGGCGACGAGTGGTACGGCTACCTGATGCGCCGGCTCGCCGAGCGCCCGGCCAACCTGGTCTTCTTCGGCCGGTCCCTGATCTCGAAGAAGTAACCCGCACGTACCGGCCGACGGGCCGGCGGTGACCCCTGTGGTTTCCGCCGGCCCGTTCGTGTATCCAGGTTGACGGTCACGGCTAATGAGGCTAGCCTTTTGGCTATGACAACTAGCCGGGTGCGGCGGGACGGCGGACACATCGCGTACGAGGTGCACGGGGAGGGCCCCTTGGTCGTCCTCTCGCACGGCATGGGCGAGAACCGGGCGAGCTTCCGGCACCTGGTGCCGCTGCTGGTCGCGGCCGGCCACCGGGTCGCCTCGGTCGACGTTCGGGGGCACGGGGAGTCCAGCGTCGGCTGGCCCACGTACGCCCCGGCCGAGGTCGGCGCCGACCTGCTGGCCGTGGTCCGCGACCTCGACGCCGGGCCGGCGGTGCTGGTCGGCAGCTCGTCCAGCGCGGCGGCGGTGGTCTTCGCCGCGACCGACGCGCCCGAGCTGGTCTCCGGCATCGTGCAGATCGGCGCGTTCGTCGGTCAGCGGAAACTCAACCCGGCGCTGCGGGTGGCGCTGGCGGCGGTGCTGCGCAGCCCCCGACTGTTCGGGATGTTCCACAAGACGCTCTTCCCGGTGCACCGGCCCGCCGACGACGCGGCGTACCGCCGGTCGATGGTGACCAACCTGCGCGAGCCCGGCCGGATGGCCGCGGTGCGCGGGGTGGTCGTGCCGGTCGAGCCGCACTGGACCGCGCGCGCCCCGCAGGTCCGGCAACCGGTGCTGGTGTTGATGGGCGCCAAGGACCCGGACTTCCCCGACCCCGGTGCCGAGGCGCGGGCGGCCCGCCGGCTGTTCCGCACCGCCGAGGCCCGGATGATCGAGGAGTCCGGGCACTACCCGCACGCCGACCGGCCGCAGCGCACGGCCGACGAGCTGCTCGGGTTCCTGGCGGTGTGCGCCGGTGCCTAGGGCCGGCCTCAACCAGCAGATCGTGGTGCGGGAGGCGGCCCGGCTGGCCGACGAGGTCGGCTACCAGCGGCTCACCCTCGCCGCGCTGGCCGGTCGGCTCGGCGTCGCACTGCCCAGTCTCTACAAGCACGTCCGGGGGGCGGACGCGCTGGCCAGGAAACTCTCCGCCCTGGCCACCGCCGAGTTGGCCACCGAGCTGACCACCGCCGCCGCCGGCAGGGCCGGCGGCGACGCGCTCCGGGCGATGGCCGACGCCTACCGCGACTACGCCCGCCGGCACCCCGGCCGCTACCCGGCCACCCAGCAGGTGCCCGACCCGGCCGACCCGGAGCACGTCGCGGCGGGCGAGCGGGCGGTCGGTGCCATCTACGCGGTGCTGCGCGGGTACGGGCTCACCGGCGACGACGCGGTGGACGCCACCAGGGCGCTGCGCAGTGCCCTGCACGGGTTCGTGTCGCTGGAGGCGGCGGGCGGCTTCGGCCTGCCCCGCGAAGTGGACCGCTCGTACCACCAACTCATCGCCGGGATGGATCTCGCGTTCCAGTCCTGGCCCCGCGCTCGCGGCACCGTCAATCAGGCGGACCAGTCGTGATCCGGGCGTTCGGGCTGCTCCTGGTCTTCCTGCTGGAGTTGGCCGTCCTGGCCGTCGGCGTCCGGTGGGGCTGGTCCCTGGACGCACCCACAGCCGTCCGACTGCTCGCCGCCGTCGGCGTGCCGCTGCTGCTCGCCGGGCTCTGGGGCGTCCTCGGCTCGCCTCGTGCCCGGGTCCCGCTGCGCCCACCGGCCAAGTACGCCTTCCAGGCCGGGTGGTTCGTTCTGGGCGGCGGGATGCTCGCCCTGCTCGGGCGGCCGTGGCTCGGCCTCGCCCTGGTCGTCGTCTGGGTGGTCGTCACCATAGTGCTCCGCCGCGCCGGCCGCCCGGCCTGAGTGGCGTTCCCGGCCGGGCCCGGACGGGGCCCGGCGGCGTCCCTGCCCGTGGCCCGCCGGGTGGGTCGGGGGTCGTGCCGGCTTCGCCCGATCGGCCGAGAGGTCGTACCCTTCGCCGGGTGACCGACGGGGTGCATCAGCCATCACTGCGACGGCTCTGGCCACTGTGGACAGGGCTCGTGGTGTTCGTCCTCCTGCTGGGCTGCGGCCTGCCGACGGTGCTGCTGGTCGGCGTGGTGCGCGAATCGGGGGACCGGGCCGTCGTCGGCCGGGTCGGCACGTCGGCTACCGACGACCCCGCCACCGCCGTCGCCCGAGGGCTGGCCGACCGGATGACCGCCCAGCTCAAACGGCAGGCCACCGCACTGCTCGGCGGGGACCGGGCCGGCTTCCTCGCCGTCGCCGAGCCCGCCGCGCACACCGATCTGCGCCGCCGCTTCGCCGCGCTGCGCGCCCTCAAGGTCACCGTCTGGCGGGCCGAGCCGAGCGGCCTGCCGGCGCCGGTGGTCGGCAAACCGGGCGAGTGGCGGCTGCTGGTGCGCTTCCAGTACTGCTTCGTGGCCCCCGGCTGCCGCCCCAGCCCGGTGCTGATCGGCACCCGCTGGCGGGAGAACGCCGCCCAGCCCCTGCTGGTCGCCATGGAGGAGTCCAAGTCGGCGGAGACCGGCACCCGACCCTGGGAGATCAGTGACCTGGCCGTGGCGATCGGCGCGCGGACCATCGTGGCCACCACCCCGGCGCTGCGCGGCAAGTTGCCCGGTCTGCTCGCGCAGGCCGAGGCGGCGGCCACGGTCGCCGACGGGTACGTGGTGACCGGTTCGCCGCCGGACCGGTACCGGATCTTCTATGCCGGGCGCAGCGAGTGGCAGCGCTGGTACGGCGGCGACCGGCCACAGTGGACCGGTGGCTACGCGGTGACGGTGGGCGGCGGCCACCACGAGGTGGTGCTCAACGCCGACGGGCTGCCGAGCAGCGGCGCCGACGACCTGCTCCGGCACGAGCTGACCCACGCCGCGTCGCTGCCGGAGCGCGGCTATCCGGGCAAGACGACCTGGTGGCTGGTGGAGGGGCTGGCCGAGTACGCGGGCGCCGGTGGCCAGCCGGTCGACCGGTACGAGGGGCTCGCCCAGGTGCGCAAGCTGGTCCGGAGCAGTTGGGACGGCCGGCTGGAGGGCATCACCCCCGCCGCCGACGCCCCCGCGGACCGTGTCGGTGGCAGCTACGGCGTCGGCTACCTGGCCGTCCGGCATCTCGTCGACCGGTACGGGCCGCAGCGGCTGCTCGCCTTCTTCGAGGCCGTGGTGCACGGGCGCAAGGCGCTCGGGGACGCCGCCGAGCAGGCGTTCGGCGAGCAGTGGTCGACGTTGCACGACGAGTGCGTGGCGTACGTCCGCGCCGCCGCCGCCTGACGGCCCGTGGGGGTCGTGGCGGTGAGCCGTACGATCGATGGGTGCGCCGCACCCAGTCGCCGCGGCCTACCCACGTCACGCGGCCCCGCCTGCTCACCGCCCTGACCGCCGTCGCCGTCCTCACCGCCACCACCGCCGCCTCGTGCGGCGACGACCAGCCGCCCGTCACGCTCGCCTCGGCCGCTCGCAGCCCGGTCACCGAGGTGATCGACGCGCCGGCGACGGTGACCGCCCGCGCCGCCGCCACCCTGACCGCCCCCGCCGACGGCACCCTGGCCAGTCTGCGTGTCGAGCCTGGACAGCGGGTGAAGCGGGGCCAGGTGCTCGCCGTGGTCGACTCGCCCACCGCGCGGCAGCGGCTCCGTCAGGCGAAGGAGGCGCTCACCGCCGCGAAGCGAGCCGGCCGGGGCGTCTCCGCCGGCGACCTGACCGGCAGCCGGCGCGGCACCGACAAGGCCGCCGACGAGGCGTTCGACGCGGCGCGCAAGGCCGCCGAGAAGATCGCCGACCCGCAGTTGCGGGACGCCCTGCTGACCCAGGTGACCTCCGCCCAGCGGCAGTACACCGCGGCCGCGCGCACCGCCGACCAGGCCGTCCGCGCGGTACAGCGGGGGATCAGCGGGCTGAACTCGGCCGTCGGCGCGCTCTCCGCGGCGCAACGGCTGCAGGCCCAGCAGGCGTACGACCTGGCGAAGGCGACAGTCGACGCGCTGACCCTGCGCGCCCCGATCGCCGGGGTGGTGCAGCCGGGCGGCACCCCGGCCGGCGGTGGCCCGACCGGTGGCCTCGCCGGGCTGCTCGAGCAGGCCGGTGGCGCCCAGGCGGCCGGGATCGACCCCTCGGCGCTGGCCCCCGGCCGGGGCGGGCCGCCCGCGGGCGTGGATGACGCGGTCGCGGTGGGCGGTCAGGTCACCGCCGGCACCCCGGTGCTCACCGTGGTGGACACCGGGCAGTTGGGGCTGCTGGCCGAGGTGGACGAGACCGACGTGCTGCTGGTCAGGGCCGGGGTGACTGCGACGGTCGAGCTGGACGCCGTCACCGGCGCCAGCTACGACGCCACGGTCCGGTCGGTCGACGTGCTCCCCACCAGCTCCGCCCAGGGCGGTGTCACCTACCGGGTACGCCTGGCGCTGGGCGCCGGGAAGCTGGCTGAGGACGAGCGGGCCCCGACGCCGCGCCCGGGCATGAACGCGATCGTCCACCTGCGGGTGCGCGAGGCCGCCGACGCGGTGACCGTCCCCGCCTCGGCGGTCTTCTCCGCCGACGGCCGGGACGCCGTCTGGGTCGTCCGCGACGGGAAAGCGGACCGGGCACCGGTGACCGTCGGCGTCCAGGGATCGGACCTGGTGCAGATCCTCGACGGTGTGCAGGCCGGCGACCGGGTCGTGGTCCGCGGCGCCGACAAGGTCCGCGACGGCCAGGAGGTGCGGTGACCGGCTTCCCGCCGGCGATCGAGGCGGTGGACGTGTCCCGGACGTACCAGCTGGACGGGGTGTCGGTCGAGGCGCTGCGCGGGGTGTCGCTGATCGTGCGGCCGGGTGACCACGTGGCGTTGGTCGGGCCGTCCGGGTCGGGCAAGTCCACCCTCATGCACCTCCTCGGCGGGCTCGACCGACCCACCGGCGGCCGGCTGGTCATCGGCGGTCGGGATGTCAGCGCCCTGTCTCCGCCGGAGATGGCGACCCTGCGCAACGAGACGATCGGCTTCGTCTTCCAGGCGTTCCACCTGCTGCCGCGTACGTCGGCGGTGGAGAACGTGGCGTTGCCGCTGGTCTACCGGGGCGTGCCGGCCCGGCAGCGTCGGGAGCGGGCCGCGGCGATGCTCGGCCGGGTCGGCCTCGGGCATCGGCTGGACCACCGGCCCAACCAGATGTCGGGCGGTGAGCAGCAGCGGGTGGCGATCGCCCGCGCGCTGGTCACCGAGCCGACGGTGCTGTTGGCCGACGAACCCACCGGCAACCTGGACAGCGTCACGGGCGCCGCGGTGCTGGAGCTGCTGGAGCGGTTGAACGTCGAGTCCGGTGTGGCGCTGGTGATGGTCACGCACGACCAGGAGGTCGCGGCCCGGGCCCGCCGCCGGATCACCATGCGCGACGGCGTGGTGGTGGCGGACAGCGCGGCCGACGACGGCCCCACCCACCTGCATGATCGACCGCTGTCCGTTGATCATGGTCGACCTGCGACACTGGTCCCCGCTCCCAGCGCGGAGCCCCGGTCCGTGTCCGGAAGCGGCCCGGGGCACCCGTCCGGTGGCTCTGGTGGCGCCGCCGGAGCCACCGGGCGCCTTCCGCACCCGCCGGCCAACGGCCGCGGGACCGGTGACGCCGGCGCGGCGACCGGCGACGGGAGCGAGTCGTGAGGGTCGCCGAGGCGTGGCGGGTGGCGCTGGACGCCTTACGGGCCAACCGGCTGCGCAGCGCGCTGACCATGCTCGGGGTGATCATCGGGGTGGCCTCGGTGGTGCTGCTGGTGGCCATCGGCACCGGCACCAAACAGAAGGTGGAGCAGCAGGTCGAGGGGCTCGGCTCCAACCTGCTGCTGGTCGTCCCCGGCCGGATCGAGGTGGGGAACGCGCCGGTGGTCTCGCCGCTGACGCTCAAGGACGTGGACGCGGTGACCCGGGTGGTCGGCGATCCCGATCGGGTGGCGGTCACCATCGCCTCCGGGGCGACCGCGCGGGCCGGTGCCCGCTCCGACTTCACCACGGTGCAGGGCGTACTGGAGACCACTCCGGAGGTGTTCACCCGGTCGCTGGCCCGGGGCCGCTACCTCACCGGCACGGACGTGGACACCAGCCGGCGGGTGGCGGTGCTCGGCGACTCGGTGGCCCGCGCCCTCTTCCCCGACCGGGACCCGCTCGGGCAGCAGGTGACGCTGGCCGGCGTGCGGTTCCGGGTCATCGGCGTCTTCGCGCCGCTCGGGCAGAGCCTCGGCGTCGACCGGGACGACGAGGTGCACGTGCCGGTGACCGCCGCGCAGCGGCTCTGGGGCACCCAGCGGGTGGACGGCATCGCGGTGAAGGCGCCGGACCGGGAGCGCATCGACGAGCTGGGCGAGCGGATCGTCGCCGAGCTCAACCACCGGCACCCGGACACCGAGTTCAGCGCTGTCACCCAGCAGCAGATCCTCGGCGTGCTCGGCGACATCCTCGGCGTCCTCACCGGCGTGCTCGCCGCCATCGCCGGCATCTCGCTGCTCGTCGGCGGGGTCGGCGTCTCCAACATCATGCTGGTAAGCGTCCGGGAGCGGACGCGGGAGATCGGGCTGCGCAAGGCCGTCGGTGCCCGCCCCCGTGACATCGGCGTGCAGTTCCTGTTGGAGGCGGTGCTGCTCACCACGATCGGTGGGGTGACCGGGATGGCCCTGGGCGTGGGTACCGCCCTGCTGGTGGACGCGCTGTCACCGATTCCGGCGGCGATCACCTGGTGGTCGTTGGCGCTCGCGTTCGGCGTGTCGGCGGCGGTGGGCATCGTCTTCGGGGTGGTTCCCGCGCAGCGGGCCGGCCGGCTGGACCCGGTGGTCGCGCTGCGCGCGGAGTGAGCCCCGACCACACCGGGCTCCCGCAACCGGACGCCGGACGCAGGCGGGGAGATACCGGGAGCGTGGAGCGGGTGAACCGGCAACCAGAACATGATCAGTTGTACGAAGGGATCGCGCCGGTCACAGCCGCCCCGCTACCGTACTGGTAACACGCGCGTCGCCGGCCCGGCCCGGAGCATCCGTCGGGTTGGCACGCGCCGGGCATGGGATGGGTCGGTGAGCCATGGCCGGGTCGCAGTCCGACGGACGGCTGTCGGAGGTCAAGTTCCTCACCGTTGCCGAGGTGGCGACGGTGATGCGGGTGTCGAAGATGACGGTCTATCGCCTGGTGCACAGCGGTGAGCTCACCGCGGTCCGGGTGGGCCGTTCGTTCCGGGTGCCTGAGCACGCGGTGCACGAATATCTCCGGGGTGCCTTTCAGGAGACCGCCTGAGCCACCGTCGCGCTCACCGAGCGCGACGTAGCGGGTCCTGGCGGGCCCCGAGGTCACTCCCGGAAAGCGGCATCGACGGGGGCGCGTTGGTCCTGCTGACGCTCTCCGGCTACCCTGGAGCCCGACCGAGACCCCACCGGTGCGCCCCGCCGCCCAGACTGGTCCGGTCCGTTGTCCGCAAGCGGTCGCCGTCGCCACCTGCGTGGTGTCATCCGGTCCGCCCCGCACGTTGTATCGAAAGGCTGTCGTATGGGCTCGGTGGTCAAGAAGCGCCGCAAGCGCATGGCTAAGAAGAAGCACCGCAAGCTGCTGCGCAAGACCCGCGTCCAGCGTCGCCGTCTCGGCAAGTGATCGCCGCCGGGCTCGCGGCCCGGCATCCGGCATCACTTGCCACCTGTCGACCTCCGGAGGCTCAGGTGATCAGGCCGTGGTCGTCCCGGCTCGATCACTCCTGCCGGGGTAGGTGTGTCAGATGACCCCCGGTAGCACCTCAGGTGCTCCGGGGGTCGTCGTCGTCACCGGGGTCGGCCGCTACCTGGGCGCCCACGTGGCGGCCCGGCTGGCCGCCGACCCGCGCATCGAGCGGGTCATCGGGGTGGACGCGCCCGAACCCGGCGCCGAGTTCACCGATCTGCTGGACCGCGTCGAACGGATCCGCGTCGACGCCGGCTCGCTCGGCGGGCTCCTCGCCGACCTGGACGTCGACGCGGTGGTGCACCTCGCGCTGGTCAGCGCCGCCGACCCGCAGCACGGCGGCCGGTCGGCCATGAAGGACCAGAACGTCATCGGCACCATGCAACTGCTCGCCGCCTGCCAACGGGCACCCCGGCTGCGCAAGCTGGTGGTCCGCTCGTCGACCGCCGCGTACGGCGTGTCGTTCCGGGACCCGGCGGTGTTCACCGAGGAGACCGAGCCGCGCGAGGTGCCGCGCGGCGGGTTCGGCCGCGACATCCTCGACGTCGAGGGGTACGTCCGCGGCTTCCGGCGTCGCCGGTCCGACGTCACCGCGACGGTGCTGCGCTTCGCGCCGTTCATCGGCTCGACCGCCGACACGACGTTGACCCGCTACTTCGCCCAGCCGCTGGTGCCCACTGTCTTCGGCCGCGATCCCCGCCTGCAGTTCCTGCACTTCGACGACGCGTTGGAGGTGCTGCACCGGTCGATCGTGGAGGATCACCCCGGCACCTACAACGTCGCCGGGCCGGGGGTGCTCTCCCTGTCCCAGGCGATCCGGCGGGCCGGTCGTGTGGCCGTCCCGGTGCTGGAGCCGGGCCTCTCCGGTGCGGCCGCGCTGGCCCGCAGCATGGGCTTCGGCCGCTACGGCCTGGACCAGGTCGACCTCTTCGTGCACGGCCGGGTGGTCGACACCACCCGGCTGGAGCGCGAGTACGGCTTCACGCCGCGCTCCACCGCCGCGGCCTTCGACGACTTCATCCGCGCCCACCACGGAGGCGTCGTGGTCACCCGGGATCACCTGGCCGCCGCCGAGCAGCTCGTCCTGGACGGCATCCGGCAGGTCCGCTCGGCGATTCGGGAGCGGTCGTGACCGGGGCGGGGGAGGGGCGTGACCCGGCGGGCATCGGGCGGTTCGACGTACCGCAGGGGCCGGTCGCGCCAGCCGTGGAGCCGGCGCGGCGCAACGGACACCGACCGACGGCCCCGTTTGCGCCGACCCCGGCGGCGGCTGACGAGGTCGACACCGCGGCCACCGACGAGCCGGCCGGCGGCCCGGCCACCGACGAACCGGCGGGTCCGGCCACCGACGGCGCGCCGGGTGGCACCGAGCCGGCCGTTCCGGATCGGCCGGGTGACCACTGGGACCGGAAGGTCGCGAACGGCCTCTCGTTCCTGCGCCGACGGCTCTCCGGCGACTACGAGGTCGACGAGTTCGGCTTCGATCCGGAGCTGACCGACGCGGTCTTCCACCCGCTGCTGCGGCTGCTCTACCGGGACTGGTTCCGCACCGAGGTCAGCGGGGTGGAGCACGTGCCCGTCGACGGGCCCGCCCTGGTGGTCGGCAACCACTCGGGCACTGTGGCGCTGGACGCGTTGATCCTCTCGGCGGCGCTGCACGACAAGCACCCGGCTCGTCGCTACCTGCGCCTGCTCGGCGCGGACCTGGTCTTCCGAATGCCGGTGGTGTCGGAGATCGCCCGCAAGACCGGTGGCACGGTGGCCTGCAACCCGGACGCCGAGCGGCTGCTCCGCGGCGGCGACCTGGTCGGTGTCTTCCCCGAGGGCTTCAAGGGCGTCGGCAAGCTCTACGCCGACCGGTACAAGCTGCAACGGTTCGGCCGGGGCGGCTTCGTCTCGGCGGCGCTGCGCACCGGCACCCCGATCGTGCCGGTCGCCATCGTCGGCGGCGAGGAGATCTATCCGATGCTCGCCGACATCAAGCCTCTCGCGCGGCTTCTCAAGCTGCCGTACTTCCCGGTCACGCCGACCTTCCCGTGGCTCGGGCCGCTGGGCATGGTGCCGCTGCCCAGCAAGTGGCTGATCCAGTTCTGCCCACCGATCCCGACCGCGCACCTGACCGACTCGGCGGACGATCCGCTTGTGGTCTTCAACCTCGCCGACCAGGTGCGGGAGACCATCCAGCAGACCCTGCACACGCTGCTGGAGCGGCGACCGGACCCGTTCGGCCCCTGAGCGGGTCGGGTCAGCCGCTGCGGCGGCGGCGCTGCAACGCCAGGCCGCCGGCGACCACGCCGGCGACCAGACCGGCCGCCGCGGTCGACGGTACGGCGATCTTGACGGCACGGCGGCCGGTGCGGAAGTCCCGCACCTCCCAGCCGCGCTGCCGCGCCTGCCGCAGCAGGGTGCCGTCCGGATTGACCGCTACCGCCCGCCCCACGGCGGAGAGCAGCGGCAGGTCGTTGGCCGAGTCGCTGTAGGCCGCGCAGCGGGTCAGGTCCAGTCGCTCCACTGCGGCGAGCTGGGTGACCGCCTCGGCCTTCGCCGGCCCGTGCATGAGGTCGCCCACCAGCCGCCCGGTGTACGCCCCGTCCACCACCTCGGCCACCGTGCCGATGGCGCCGGTCAGGCCGAGCCGGGTGGCGATCACCCGTCCGATCTCCACCGGGGCGGCGCTGACCAGCCAGACACGCTGGCCAGCGTCCAGGTGGCGCTGGGCGAGTTGGTGGGTGCCGGCCCAGATCCGGGGAGCCATCAGCTCGTCGAAGATCTCCTCCGTGAGGCGTTCCACGTCGTCCACCCGCCAGCCCTCGACGAAGGCGAGCGCGGCCTCCTTGGCCTGGGACATGTCACCGGCGTGCTCCCGGGCCAGCAACCGGAACCGGAGCTGCTGCCAGGCGAACCGGGCAAGGTCGGCGCTTGTGAAGTAGTTCCGGGCGGCGAGGCCGCGGGCGAACCAGTAGATCGACGCGCCCTGCATCATCGTGTTGTCCACGTCGAAGAACGCCGCTGCGGTCGGGTCTGGCGCGGTCGCCGGAGCCAGCTCGGTCTCCGCCCAACCGGCGGTGTGACCATGGACGTCGGTGCTGACCGTCACCTTGCGGCTGCGGGCCACGCGTCTCCCTTCCTCGCCAGCTGCGATGGATGCCTTCAGCGAGGGTAGCCGGCCAGCATGGTCGGTCGGCCGGGCAGACAGCGAACTGTGGCACGACCGGCCGGACCTGCGGTATGGGAGTGGCCGGGGCGGCTGACCGCCCCGGGTGGGTCAGCGGGTGCCGGGGCAGGCGGACGGCGCGGGGCCCAGGGCGTCGCTGGCCGCCGGCGCCGGCAGGCCGCAGGCGATCGCCGCGCGCAGCGCGTCCGAGCGCTCCCGGATGCTGTCCAGCAGCACCAGCGAACGCCGGGTGCGCTCCCGGTCGGCCCGGGTGGCCCCGTCGAGCAGGTTGCCCACCGCTCGGCGCTGGCCAGCGACGAAGGTGTTTACGGTGTCCAGGCTGGCCGGCTCGGCCCGCTGCACGGCGGCGGCGGTGAGCAGGCGCACACCCTGCCGGGTGTCGGCGTCCATGTCGTCGAGGACCGCGCTGTAGCCGATCCGGTCACCGCGCAGCTCGGCGGCCTCGCCGAGTCGGGTGCGGGCGAAGTCCAGGAAGAGCTGACCGCGGCTGATGTCGGAGCTGGCCAGGGCCAACTGGGCCCGCTCGGTCGAGCGCTTCATCCCGTACAGCGCGTCGCCGGGGACGGCGTTCTCGCTGGCCGCGGAGATGCCGGAGACGGCGATGGCGCCGGCCGCGATGCCGATCAGGATCGCGCCCCGGGCGCGGGCCCGGCGGGCGGTGACCGCCGGAAGCAGCGAGGCGCGGGTGGTGCTGGCGGGACGCGTGGTGGCCGGTTCCCCGGCCGGTGGGGTAGCGCCCAGCCCTTCCCGCACGGCGGTGGCGAGCAGCATCGCCCGCAGGCCGGTGCGGAAGTCGGGGTCCACCTCGACCGCCGGTGGATCGACGCTGAGTCGCTGGCCCACTGCGACGAGTGGGGCGAGCTGGCCATCCGCCCGGGACCGGACGTGGTGCCGCCGGCCGCCGTTGGCCTCGTCGAGAAGCTGCGCGAAGCGCTCGGCGCGCCGGCGGGAGAAGAGGATGTCGTCCACCGCAGGCACCTCCTCTCGCTGGTCACGGCCGGTCGGCCGCCGTCGTTGCCAGCGACCGGGCGGCAGTGTGACACCACGGAGGTGAGGCCCCGTCCGGCATGCCGGTCGGACCTCGGTGACCCGGGCCTGCCGGGGCAACCACCGGTCGCACCCGGAGAAACGCCGTGGACCGGGCACGGGTTACGGGCCTGGCGGGGCGGAAATCACAGAAAGTGATCGTCGTCACCAGGCGGGACCGACTGAGCTGCCCGGACGTCGATCGACGCCCATCGGTCCCGCCGAAAGAAACTACGGCTGGAAGCCGTCGGGCAGGAGTCGGGCCAGCGCGCGGACCGCCCGGTACTGGAGGGCCTTGATGGCGCCCTCGTTCTTGCCCATCGCCCGGGCCGTCTCGGCGACCGAGAAGCCCTGGAGGAATCGGAGCACGATGCACTCCTGCTGCTCCGGATTGAGCTGCTTCACGGCGGTGAGCAGGGCGACGTTGGTGATGTGCTCGACCACCGCCGCCTCCGGGCTGCCCTCCGGGCCCCGGTCCTCCCGGTCGGCGTCGAGGACGTCGCCGGTGGTGACCTCCAGCCGGTACCGGCCGGACTTGAAGTGGTCCGCGACCAGGTTGCGGGCGATGGTCACCAGCCAGGCGCCGAGGTCGCGGCCCTGCCAGGTGAAGCTGCTGATCCGCTTGAGCGCGCGGAGGAAGGTGTCCGAGGTGAGATCCTCGGCGAGCTGCCGGTTGCCGACCCGGAAGTAGACGAACCGGAACACGGTGTCCACGTACCGGTCGTAGATCAGGCCGAACGCCTCGGACTCGCCGGCCTGGGCCCGCTCGATCAGCGTCCAGACCTCGGTGGCCGGGTCGGACGGATCCGGTCGGCTCGGAAAGCCGGTCGGGGTGGTGGTGGCCGGCACCGCCGGGATCACCGCCGTCTCGCCCGCGGACGGGTCGGTGGTCGTCGCCGGCGTGTCGCTGACCCGTCGTCCCTGGACCGGCATGGTCGGCCGGGCCGGCACGGCGACCCGGCCCCCGGCCGGCTTCGCGTTCCCGCCGGGCACCCCCGGTCGTGGTGGCGGCTCATTGTGGTGTGGCCTGTTGCGAATCCGCTTGGCTGTCCCGTCGCCCCGCACGGCGGTGCTGTGCGGCTCGTCCATCGGGGCGCGGGCCGCCGGCCGCTCGTTGACCTGGGCACGGGTCGTCTGACCGGTCAGGCCGACCGGGCGCTCCGCGTAACCGAAGGTGGTCACCGCGTCGCCCCCGTCCCGTCGGTCGCCGGGCGGGCCGGTCTGCGGGTCGTCGGTGCGGACCGACCGGGCTTCCGGTCGGGCAGGACGGTTCCGGGGTGTGCCGACGGGCGGCAGTTCCCCTTGAGGTGCTGGTCCAATGCGCTCACAGGCACGGGGGCCTCCTCGGGCTGAGGGGTGTCGACTCACGGCAAATGGGGTGAGCCGACCCGAGTGATGATAGGGCCAACGTCACCCGCGCGTGGCAAGTCCGTTACACAGGGCGGAAGTATTTCCCGCTCAATCGCGCCGTCGGCGGACCCGTTGTCCGTCGTGTGCGTTTGACTTTCGAGCGGCGCGGCGATCCAGGATGGATTCCCTGGTCGAGGGCGCATTGGCCGTTCGGCTGGCCCGCCCCGTCGGGTGGTCGGTGTGGGCCCGTCCGAACGCCGGTGAATGGCGTCACCCGTCCCATCGACAGGACCTGATCGGATCGTCGGTGGCACAAAGGTCGGTCCCGTGGGCGGGACTGACACCGCCCCCCGGTCCGGGCGCCGGGGCGTGGCCTGGCGCCGCCCGCTGTGCCAGACTCGATCACCGTGCAGGACGCATCGGCAAACCCCGCGCCGAACCTCGCCGACCGGGTCCACCGGGCGGCTCTTGACCACGGCGACCGTGCCGCGCTGCACTGGCGTGACCGGACGCTCAGCTGGTCCGAACTGGACGCCGCGGTGGACTCCACAGCGCACGCGCTGACCGCCACCGCACCGCCCACCGACCCGGGCGGTACGCCACCACGCGTCGCGATCGCGCTGCCCAACACCCTGGACTTCGTCGTCAGCTGGCTCGGCGCGCTGCGCGCCGGGCTGGTCGCGGTGCCGGTCAACCCCGGCTTCACCGCCCCGGAGCTGCGGCACGTGCTGGCCGACTCCGGCGCGTCGGTGCTGATCGGCACCGAGCGGGTCCGGGGCCTGGTCGCCGAGGTGGCCGCCGAGCTGCCCGCGCTCACCGCCGTGCACGGCACGCCGCCCCACTCGGTCGACGACGTACCGGAGCCGCCGGCACGCCCACGCCGGGGCGGTGCCGACCTGGCCGTACTGCTCTACACCTCCGGCACCGAGGGCCGGCCCAAGGGCGCGATGCTCTCGCACCGCGCGCTGCTGGCCAACCACGAGCAGGTGGGCCGGATCGAGCCGCAGGTGGTCGGTCCGGAGGACACCGTGCTCCTGGCCCTGCCGCTGTTCCACGCGTACGGGCTCAACTCGGGGCTCGGCGCGGTCGTCCACCATGGCGCCACCGGCGTGCTGCTCGACGAGCCGGGGCCCGCGGCGGGGCTCGACGAGATCGCCCGGCACCGGGTCAGCGTGCTGGTCGGCGTACCGTCGATGTTCCTGGCCTGGGCCGGCGCGGCGGAGGTCCGCGCGGCGACCGCCTCCGTCCGGGTGGCGGTCTGCGGCGCGGCGCCGCTCGAGCCGGCGGTCGCGGCGCGCTTCACCGAGGCCACCGGTCATCCGGTGCACATCGGGTACGGCCTCACCGAGACCGCGCCGGTGCTCACCTCCACCCTGGTCGGCGGGGTGGCCAAGGCCGGCTCGATCGGTCGGCCGCTGCCCGGTGTCCGGTTGCGCCTGGTCGGCGCGGACGGCACGGACCTCTGGCGCGACGGCCTGCCCACCCCCGACGAGGATCCGGACGAGCTGGACATCTCCGACGCGGCGCCGGGCACCGACCCGGGGCAGATCGTGGTGCGCGGCCCCAACCTCTTCACCGGCTACTGGCCGGACGGCCGGGACGGCCCGGACGCCGACGGGTGGTGGGGGACCGGCGACGTCGCGTACGCCGACGAGGACGGCGACCTCTTCCTGGTCGACCGGCTCGGCGAGCTGATCCTGGTCAACGGGTTCAACGTCTATCCGCACGAGGTCGAGCTGGTGCTCGCCGGGCACCCCGGGGTGGCCGAGTCCGCCGTACTGGGTGTGCCGCATCCCCGGACCGGCGAGACTGTCCGGGCGTACGTGGTGCCGGCGCCGGGGCGGCAGGTGACCGGCGAGGAACTGCTCGCCCACTGCGCGCGGAACCTGGCCCGGTTCAAGTGCCCGACCGCTGTCGAGTTCGTCGACGCCCTGCCGCACTCGGCGATCGGCAAGGTACGCAAGGCCCAGCTCCGGTCGGCGACGCCGGCCGACCCGCCGGCGAACGCTGACACCCGCACGGAGGTAACCGATGTCCACTGACGCCCGGCTCGCCCTCATCACCCGTCCCGGCTGCCATCTGTGCGACGACGCCAAGGCGGCGCTCGACCGGGTGGTGGCGGTCACCGGGGACAAGTGGGTCGAGTGGGACGTCACCGGGGACGAGGAGCTGGAGCGGGAGTACGGGGACCGGCTGCCGGTGGTGATGCTCGACGGCAAGGAGCACGGCTACTGGCGGGTGGAGGAGGAACGGCTGCTGCGGGACCTGACCACGCCGCAGCTCTGAGCGGTGCCTATGGTGCTCTGATGACCCCTGCACGCCCCCACCTGGTGTGGGACTGGAACGGCACCCTGCTCAACGACCTCAGCCTGGTGGTCGCGGCCACCAACGTGGCGTTCGCCAGCGTGGGCGGGCCGGTGGTCACCTCCGACGAGCACCGGGTGCGGTTCCGTCGGCCGATCGCCGAGTACTACGCCGAGGTGCTCGGCCAGGCCGTGGACGACGACGAGTTCGGCCGGCTGGACCGGATCTTCCACGACGCGTACCGCAGCGGGTTGACCACCTGCGAGCTGGCCGCCGACGCGCGGACCGCGATGGCCGCCTGGCCGGGCAGCCAGAGCCTGCTCTCCATGTGGTTCCACGAGGAGCTGGTGCCCACCGTGCACACCTACGGGTTGACCGGTCACTTCACCCGGGTGGACGGGCTGCGGGCCACTGTCGGCGGCGACCGCAAGGCCGAGTCGCTCGAGCGGCACCTGGCCGAGCTGGGCGTGGACGGCGCGTCGGTGATGCTGATCGGCGACTCCATCGACGACGCGGACGCGGCGCTCGCGGTGGGTGGTCGGGCGGTGCTCTACACCGGCGGGTTCACCGACCCGGCCCGGCTGCGGGCCTCCGGTCACCCGGTCGCCGACACCCTCACCGACGCCGTGGCCCTGGCCCAGGAGGTCAGTTCCGCAGGTAGGTGAGGACGGCCAGCACCCGCCGGTGCTGCTCGGTGTCCGGCGGCAGGGTGAGCTTGGTGAAGATGTTGCGCACGTGCTTCTCCACCGCGCCGTCGCTGACCACCAGCGCGCGGGCGATGGCGGTGTTGGAGCGCCCCTCGGCCATCAGGGCGAGCACCTCGCGCTCGCGCGGGGTCAGCTCGCGCAGCGGGTCGTCCCGACGGCGTCGGGCGAAGAGCTGACCGACCACCTCCGGGTCGAGCACTGTGCCGCCGGCCGCCACCCGGCGCAGCGCGTCCAGGAACTCGTCGATCGCGGCCACCCGGTCCTTGAGCAGATAGCCGATCCCGCCGCCCGCGCCGCCGGTGGTGGCCAGCAGGTCGTCGGCGTACGAGACCTCGACGTACTGGGACAACACCAGGATCGGGGTACGCGGCACCAGCCGGCGGGCCTCCACCGCCGCGCGCAGCCCCTCGTCGGTGTGCGACGGGGGCATCCGGACGTCGACGATCGACACGTCCGGCCGGTGCTCCACCACCGCCTCGACCAGCGCGTCGCCGTCCCCGACGGCGGCCACCACCTGGTGACCGCTCTCGGTCAGCAGCCGCACCAGCCCCTCGCGGAGCAGGACGGCGTCGTCGGCGATCACGATGCGCATGGCTGTGTTGTCTACCACGTCCGGCCCGCCAGGAGGGCTCGACGCGGTGCCCGCCGGCTCACAGCGGAAGCTCCGCACGGATCTCGGTGGGCCCGCCGGCCGGGCTGACGACGGCCAGTTCGCCGCCGGCGGCCCGCACCCGGTCGGCGATGCCGACCAGCCCGTGCCCCTTGGCCAGGTGCGCACCGCCCTGCCCGTCGTCGCCCACCCGCACCAGGAGATGGCTGCCCTGCCGGGTCAGCGCGACGGTGGCTTCGGTGGCCCGGCTGTGCTTGGCGACATTGGTCAACGCCTCGGCCACCATGAAGTACGCGGTGTTCTCCACCGCCGGGTCGAGCCGCCCGCCAGGTGTGCCGAGCTGCGGGTCCACCTGGAGCTCGATCGGGATCAGCCCCCGGCCGGCGAGCGCGGCGAGGGCGCTGGGCAGGCCCCGGTCGACCAGGATCGGTGGGGCGATGCCCCGGGACAGCGCCCGCAGCTCGGCCAACGTGTCCCGGGTCTGTGTGACGGCCTCGTCGATGGTCCGGCCGGCCGCCTCCGGGTCGGAGGCGAGCTGCTGCCGGGCCCGGCTGAGGTCCATCGCCAGCCGGACCAGGCGCTGCTGGGGGCCGTCGTGAATGTCGCGTTCCAGCCGGCGCAGCGCGGACGCCTCGGCGGAGACGGCGGCACGCTTCTGCTCCTCCAGCACGGTGATCCGGTCCCGCATCTCGGCCACCCCGGTCAGCAGCGCCCGGGCGAAGCTCGCCTGGAGCAGCGCGCAGCCCCGGACCACGATCGGCAGGGTGATCAGGAAGAACACACCGATCGCGGTGGTCAGCCCGATCCGCGCGGTGGTCGAGTCGCCCAGGCCGAGCAGTTGGGCGAGGTCGCTGTCGCCCTCGCGGCGCGGCAGCGTCCAGTCGTACGCCCAGTAGAGCGAGCCGGTGACCGCGGCGGCCCACCAGGCCAGCGTCACCACGAACGTGATGACCGACACGATCAGACGCAGCACGCCGTGTGCCACGTCGAGCCAGGACTGGGCGTCCCGCATCGGCACGAAGATCCGCCGCCAGGTGTTCGCCCCCGCCTCCGGCAGCCGGTAGTGCGGCCTGATCCGGGGCTGACGGAGTACCGCAGGCAGCCGCAGCCGCTCGATGTCGGCCAGCCCGCGGGCGGCGTACAGGGTGCCGCTGATGATCGGCAGGCCGATGACCGTGACCACCAGCCCGACGCCGACCGCGAGGCCCACGACGAGGACGACGAAGCTGGTCAGGGCCAGGGGTAGGCCGAGCAGCACGTACCCGGAGTCGACGAAGAGCTGGCGGGGGATGCTCGGTGCCAGTGTCGGCTGGTCGCTGGTGGCGGCAACGGCGGTCATGCCCCAAAGGCTAGGTAGCCCGGGTCCGCCACCCCATCCCGAAGCCCTGCCTCTCCCCCGTAGTGCTGTCCCTACCTGTCCCGGCGCGTCTGTCCGGCATGGGCGCGGGATTAGTCAGAGAAGTCGGGAATGAGCAATAATTGGCCTGGCGGTGCGGGGTGGACGCCGCTGAATCGATCTTGTGGGACGGAGGTGCTGGTGGGGTCGCGCCGCGCAGCGACAAGATCGCGATTTGTGCACGTCTTCACAAGCGCCTACTCTCTAGTTCCGACGCGCCCTGCTAGCACAGCCGGCAATCTCGGTCGCCAGCGGGAGTCCATAAGCGGCCCACCAGCGGAGTTGGCCGAGGATCGCACCGCACGGAGTCTCATGAGTCAGCATCGTCACCCAGGCGCGCCCGGCCGCGCCGGTGCCGTACCGGCGCTCCCGGACCTGCCCGAGGCGACCGTCGCGCGGCTCCCGGAATACCTGCGTGCGCTGCACAACCTCGCCGACGCCGGCCACGAGACGGTCTCCAGCGAGGGCCTGTCCGCCGCCGCTGGGGTCAACTCCGCCAAGCTCCGCAAGGACCTCTCCCACCTCGGCTCGTACGGCACCCGGGGCGTCGGCTACGACGTCGCGCTGCTGATCGAGCAGATCGAGTACGTGCTCGGGCTCACCCAGCGCAGGGCGGTCGCCCTGGTCGGCGTGGGTAATCTCGGTCACGCTCTCGCCGGTTACGACGGCTTCGCGAGCCGGGGCTTCCGGATCGCCGCACTGCTCGACGCCGACCCCTCCCGGGTCGGCGAAGAGATCAACGGCCTGGTGGTCCGGCATGTCGACGAGCTGCCGGCGATCGCTGCGGAGGAGTCCATCGCGATCGGCGTGATCGCCACCCCGGCCGCCGCCGCCCAGCAGGTCGCCGACCAGCTGGTCGCGGTCGGCGTGACGAGCATCCTCAACTTCGCGCCGTGCGTACTCTCGGTTCCGGAGGGGGTTGACGTGCGCAAGGTCGACCTCGCCATCGAGCTGCAGATTCTGTCCTTCCACGAGCACCGCAAGGCGTCACTGACCGCGCTTCCCGCCACCGGCGGGTCCGCTCTCACCGCCCTGCCGGGTGGCCTCGCGGCCACCGACACCCAGGAGGCGATCGGCACGTGAAACTGCTCGTCGTCGGCGCGTCCTACCGGACCGCCCCGGTCGCCACGCTGGAACAACTGGCCGTGCCCCCAGCCGACCTCACCCGCACCCTGGACCGCCTGGTCGCCCAGCCGTACGTGGCCGAGGCGGTGCTCGTCTCCACCTGCAACCGGGTGGAGGTCTACGCCGCCGTGTCCGGTTTCCACGGTGGGCTCGGCGACATCTGCGCCGTCCTGGCCGAGCAGGCCGGCAGCTCGCCGGCGGCGCTCGCCGGTCACCTGTACGTGCACTACGACGCCGCCGCCGTGGACCACGTCTTCCGGGTCGCCACCGGGCTCGACTCGATGGTGGTCGGCGAGGCGCAGATCCTCGGGCAGCTGCGTGACGCGTACCACTGGGCCACCGGCGCGGACTCGGCCGGCCGCCTCCTGCACGAGCTGATGCAGCAGACGCTGCGGGTCGGCAAGCGGGCCCACGCCGAGACCGGCATCGACCGGGCCGGCCAGAGCGTGATCACCGCCGCGCTGGAGCTGGCCGCCGGGCACCTCGACGGTGACCTCGCCGGCCACCCGGCCCTGGTTGTCGGAGCCGGCGCGATGGGCTCGCTCGGGGTGGCCACGCTGTCCCGGCTGGGTGCCGGGCCGCTCACCGTCACCAACCGGGGCGCCGACCGGGCCGTGCGGCTCGCCGAGTCGTACGGGGCGGGCGCCGTGCCGATGGCCGAGCTGGCCGACACGCTCTCCACAGTGGACATCGTAGTGGCAGCCACCGCCTCCACCGAACCGGTCCTCACCCGAACGGTGGTCGGCGCGGCGCTGGCCGAGCGGGACCCGGCCCGGGGGCCGCTGGTCCTGCTCGACCTGGCCGTCCCGCGCGACGTCGAGGAGGGCGTCGTCGACCTGCCCGGCGTCGAGGTGATCGACATCGATCGGATGGCGGCGCTGCTCGCCGACGGTCCGGCCGCCGCGGACGCCGCCGCCGTCGAGCGGATCGTGCTCGGCGAGGTGGAGAGCTTCCTCTCCTGGCTGCGCGGCGCCGACGTGGCGCCCACCGTGGCCGCGCTGCGCGGCCGGGCCGACGACGTGGTCACCGCCGAGCTGCGCCGGCTGGCCCAGCGCCGCCCCGACCTCGGTGACGACCTGCGGGCCGAGGTGGCCCGCACTGTGCACCGCGTGGTGCAGCGGCTGCTGCACCAGCCCACCGTCAAGGTCCGCCAGTTGGCCGCGGAGCCCGGCGGCGACCAGTACGCGGCCCTGCTGCGCGAATTGTTCGATCTCCAGGTGCCGCAGACCTCACCGGTGGACACCGTCCCCGACGTGGTGGCACCCGACCTCGGCGCGGCGTTCAGCGCCACCGACCCGGTGCTCGGCGCGGACGCCACCGACCCGACCCCGCCCACCGGAGGTGCGCGATGACCGCCCCCCTACGCCTCGGCACCCGGGGCAGCGCCCTGGCGATGGCCCAGTCCGGTCAGGTCGCCGAGGCGTTGACCGCCGCGACCGGCCGCCCGGTCGAGCTGGTCGAGGTGGTCACCGCTGGTGACCGCTCCAGCGCGCCGGTGCACCGGCTCGGCGTCGGGGTGTTCGTCTCCGCGCTGCGCGACGCGCTCGCCGCCCGGACCATCGACTTCGCGGTGCACTCCTACAAGGATCTGCCCACGGCCGCCGCCGGCGGACTGCACATCGCGGCGGTGCCGGCCCGGCAGGACCCACGCGACGCGTTGATCGCCCGGGACGCCCGGACGCTCACCGAGCTGCCGCCCGGGGCCACCGTGGGCACCGGCGCGCTGCGCCGGATCGCCCAGCTGCACGCGCTCGGCCTGCAGCTGGAGGTCACCCCGATCAGGGGCAACGTGGACACCCGCCTGGCACGGGTGCTCGGCCCCGAGGCCGACCTCGACGCCGTCGTGCTGGCCCGGGCCGGGCTGGCCCGACTCGGCCGGGCCGACGTGATCACCGAGACGCTGGACCCGATGCTGATGCTGCCCGCGCCCGCCCAGGGTGCGCTGGCCGTGGAGTGCCGGGTCGACGACCAGGACCTGGTCGAGCTGCTCGCGGTGCTCGACCACGCACCGTCGCACGCCGCCGTCACCGCGGAGCGCGCGTTGCTGGCCACCCTGGAGGCCGGGTGCAGCGCACCCGTCGCCGCCTATGCGGAACTCGCCGAAGGTGACGCCGGCGATGAGATCTACCTGCGCGGGGCGGTGATCAGTCCGGACGGCACTCGTGACCTCCGGCTGTCCCGCACCGGAACGCCCGCCGACGCGGCGGAGATCGGTAAGGCACTCGCCGCCGAACTCCTCGACCTCGGCGCCGACTCGATCCTCGGCCACGAAGGACACACCGGCTCGGGGACCCAGCAATTTGGGAGCACAGAATGACCCGCACCCGTAAGCCCGTCGGCCGTATCGCGTTCGTCGGGGCTGGCCCCGGTGACCCGGGCCTGCTGACCCGTCGGGCGCACGACGCCCTGGTCGACGCCGACCAGGTGATCTACGACCGGGGAGTCCCGGAGTCGTTGCTCGCCGTCGTACGCGCCGAGGCCAGGGACGACGCCGAGTTCACCCCGGCCGAAGGCGCGCCGGGGGACGTGGCGAAGGTGCTGATCTCCGCGGCCCGGTCCGGGCTGAACGCGGTGCACCTGGTCGCCGGCGACCCGTTCGGCCACGACTCGGTGGTCAAGGAGGTGCAGGCGGTGGCCCGCACCGCCGCGCACTTCGAGGTGGTCCCCGGGGTCGGTCAGGCCGAGGGCGTGGCCACCTACGCGGGGGTCCCGTTGCCGGGCGTGCGTACCGCCGCCGACGTCGAGGACGTCAGCGCGCTGGACTTCGAGGCGCTGGCCGCAGCCGTCGGCCGGGGTTCGCTCGCCGTCGCTGTGGACGCCGGTGACCTCGCAGCCGTCCGGGACGGGCTGTTGGCCGCCGGGGTCGACGGCACCACCGGCGTCGCGGTGACCGGCGACGGCACCGGCGAGACCCAGTACACGACCACGTCGACCGTCGACAGCTTCGTGGCCGCCGCGCTCGGCTTCACCGGCCGGGTGGTGCTCACCGTCGGCGCTGGCGTCGGTCAGCGGGACAAGCTGAGCTGGTGGGAGAACCGCCCGCTGTACGGCTGGAAGGTGCTGGTGCCGCGGACCAAGGAGCAGGCCGGCGTGATGAGCGCCCGGCTGCGCGCGTACGGGGCGATCCCGTGCGAGGTGCCGACCATCGCGGTCGAGCCGCCGCGTACCCCGGCGCAGATGGAGCGGGCGGTCAAGGGCCTGGTCGACGGTCGCTACGCCTGGGTCATCTTCACCTCGGTGAACGCGGTCCGCGCGGTCTGGGAGAAGTTCGCCGAGCACGGCTTGGACGCCCGGCACTTCGGTGGCGTCAAGATCGCCTGCATCGGTGAGGCGACGGCGGACGCGGTTCGCGCGTTCGGCATCCAGCCGGAGCTGATCCCCGCCGGGGAACAGTCCTCCGAGGGGCTGCTGGCCGAGTTCTCGCCGCACGACGAGGTCCTCGACCCGGTGGGCCGGGTGCTGCTGCCGCGCGCCGACATCGCCACCGAGACGCTCGCCGCCGGGCTCACCGAGCGCGGCTGGGAGGTCGACGACGTGACCGCGTACCGGACGGTCCGGGCCGCGCCGCCGCCCGCCGAGATCCGCGACGCGATCAAGTCGGGCGGGTTCGACGCGGTGCTCTTCACCTCGTCCTCCACCGTGCGGAACCTGGTCGGCATCGCGGGGAAGCCGCACGCGCGTACCGTTGTTGCCGTCATCGGGCCCAAGACGGCGGAGACCGCGACGGAGTTCGGCCTGCGGGTCGACGTCCAGCCGCCGCACGCCTCGGTGCCCGACCTGGTGGAGGCGCTCGCGGCCTACGCCGTCGAGCTGCGCGAGAAGCTCGCCGCCATGCCGGCGAAGCAGCGTCGCGGCTCGAAGGTGCAGGGGCCGACCGCGCTGCGCTTCCGGTAGTCGTCTTCAGGAGGGGCTCCCATGTCGTACCCCGAGATCCGGCCCCGCCGGCTGCGCCGCACCCCGGCGATCCGCCGGCTGGTCTCCGAGACGCGGGTCGACCCGGCCGAGCTGGTCGTGCCGATGTTCGTCAAGGAGGGGCTGACCGAGCCTCGGGCCATCGCGTCGCTCCCGGGGGTGCTCCAGCACTCCCGGGACTCGCTGCGCAAGGCGGCGGTCGAGGCGGTCCAGGCCGGCGTCGGCGGCATCATGCTCTTCGGTGTGCCGGAGCACCGGGACCCGACCGGGTCCGGTGGCATCGACCCGAACGGCATCCTGAACGTCGCCATCCGCGACGTGGTGGCCGAGGTGGGCGACGCCACGGTGGTGATGAGCGACCTGTGCCTGGACGAGTTCACCTCGCACGGGCACTGCGGCCTGCTCACCCCGGGTGGCGAGGTGGACAACGACGCGACCCTGGAGGCGTACGCCGAGATGGCGGTGGCCCAGGCCGCCGCCGGGGTCCACATGGTCGGGCCGTCCGGGATGATGGACGGCCAGGTCGGTGTCGTGCGCCGGGCGCTCGACGCCGCCGGGCACCAGGACGTGACCGTGCTGGCGTACGCCGTGAAGTACGCCTCGGCCTTCTACGGCCCGTTCCGCGAGGCGGTGGAGTCGACGCTGGAGGGCGATCGGCGCACCTACCAGCAGGACCCGGCCAACCTGCGCGAGTCGCTGCGCGAGGTGGCGCTGGACGTCGCCGAGGGCGCTGACCTGGTGATGGTCAAGCCGGCGCTGCCCTACCTCGACGTGGTGTCGGCGGTGCGGGCCGCGGTGGACGTTCCGGTCGCCGCATACCAGGTCTCCGGTGAGTACGCGATGGTCGAGGCGGCCGCCGCGAACGGCTGGATCGACCGGGAGCGGGTGATGCTGGAGACGCTCACCTCGATCAAGCGGGCCGGCGCCCAGATCATCCTCACCTACTGGGCCGTCGAGGCCGCCGGGCTGCTCCGCGAGCGCTACTGAGTCCAGGCTCGACTCCGGCCGCGCCGTCCCCCAGCCTGCCGGGGCGCGCGGCATCGGTTCACGCGCGTCCAAGCGCGGTCCTGACGCCGTTGTCCCCCGCACGCGAACGGGCGACGCGGTAGCGGCTGCCCGCACGTCCGCACCTCCGGACGTGCGGATCCAGCGGTCCCGGAGCGTAACCATTCGACGACCCCTCACGACCATGCTCCCCGCCTTTGCTCTGCACCCACGACGGCGACGATTACCCTCCGCTATCGGTGCATATCGAACTGCAGAGCAAAGGGTGTGAAGGTGAGGTTCTAGGTCCGCCCGCCGGGATCGTGATTCCCCTGGTCGAGCCGGGGCTGTGCCTGATGTGATGTTCCGGCTTGAGGTGGCAGCGGGAAGACCTGCTACGCGGTGTGGCGGCGGCACCGTCGGATGCCGCGAGCACGGAAAGTGATCTGCCGGCCATGGACGTTGTCCACAGGCCAGCTCGTTGTCCACAGGCGCGGTATCCGGGATTGCGGTCAGGTCCACCGGGCGGGACGGTGGCCGCATGAGCGATTCGTCAGCCTCATCCGAGCCGGTGCTGATCACCGAGCCTTCCGACGCGCCCTGGCCGGCCGCCGGCATCGTCCGTGCGGTCCGCCGTCGGGCCGACCTGAGCCAGCGCGAGCTGGCGCGGTGGGCGGGTGTGCACCACGCCACCATCGGCCGGATCGAGGCCGACCGCATGGTGCCGAGCATTGTCCTGCTCCGGCGCATCATCAGCGTGGTCGGCTACCGCCTGGCCGTGGTGGACGAGTTCGGCCGGGTGCTGAAACCGATGCTGGACTGGCAGGACACGCTCAACGGCGCGGAGCGTCGCTACCCGTCGCACCTGGACACCATCCTCGACCCCGAGCCGGGCGAGTGGTGGGCGGACATCTACGGGTTGGCCCGCCCGCCGGAGACGTTCTATCGCGACAGGGCAGTTCGAGACGCGATGCGGCGGCGCAGCCAGTGGGAGGTGCGGGTGGCCCGACACCGGCACCTGCCCCGACCGCCCTGGCCACCGCGCGGCGTGCTCTGACCTTGGACTGAGCGAGGCCCGTCGATCCGGAACGGATCGACGGGCCTCGCCGGGAGCGCGTGCCGTCAGTCGTCGTTGGTGATCGTCCCGACGGCGAGCGGGTCGGCCAGCCGCAGGCCGGGCACGCCGGCCACCACCAGGTTCAGCTTTTCGTCCGACTCGCGCTTGCGGTCACCGCGCACCGTCACCGGGAACGCCACCGACGTCTGCCCGGCCGCCAACACCTTGCATCCGGCGTACGCGTCGAAGTCCGAGCCCGCCTGCGCCGTGAGGCCGACGGTGGCGGCGCAGAGCAGCACCGGCTGGGACAGCGGCCGGGACACGGTGGCGGTGAAGGTGAGCTGCCGGCTTCCCTTGTCGCCCTCGACCAGCGTCGTGTCGGCGACGGTCAGCGACGCCCTGGACCGGAACCGGGCCACCTGCGGGTCGTGGTCGCTGGAGCCCCGCGACCCGTCGCCGCTGAACTCCGCCGGCCAGTCCGCGTTGACGTGCGCCGCCCGCACCTGCACCAGGTCGCCGTAGAGCGCGTCGTTGACGAACAGGTGGTCGAGAGTCTGCGCCTGGCCCTCGAAGCTGTACGAGTACGCGGCCGACGGGGTGTCCGCGACCAGGTTGTCCCACAGGTTGTGCAGGCCCGCGTCGTAGAGCGGGGCAAGCTGGTCCGACGGGGTGGGCTGGCTGCCCGTCGCGATGGGATCGTCCGGGCGGGGGAAGACGTTCAGGTCCCCGCCGTAGACCACCCGGGCGTTCTGGTCGGCGGCTTCGATCGCGGTCACGATCGCCGCGCCGTACGCCGCCTGCTCCCGACGCTGCCCGATCCGGCTGTCCGGGCCGGAGGAGTAGTGGTTGCTGAGCGCGTACAGGGTGAACCGCTCTGCCGAACCCGGCGTCGCGGCCACGCTGAACCTGCCCAGCTGGGGAGCCCGGGTGAAGACGTTGTTCCCATCCCGGCCCGTCGAGGTGTCCACGTCGGCCGGCAGCACCGCGTTGAGCGCCTTCGGGTTCTGCACGTCGGCGTTTGTCGGCAGCCCCGGGGCGCGGTACTGGACGGTCGGCGCCGAACCCAGCAGCGGGTCGGTCGCCGTCGCGGGAGCCAGCGACAACCGGTCGGTGCGGTACAGGAAGGCGGCGGTGATGCCGCGGGCGTCCGCGCCGGTCCGGTCGTAGGCAGCGGCGTACGCCGGACCGCCGGCCGCCGCCACTGCGAGCGCCAGCTCCTGGATGGTGTCCGGGGCGCCGTCCGCGTTGTTTGTGTCGCCGCAGGTCAGCGCCGCACCGGAGACCGTGCAGATGTCCTGGTCCTCGGCCTCCTGCACCAGGATCAGGTCCGGCGCGTGCAGGTCCTTGACGATCTGGTCGGCGAGCGCGGCCAGCTGCTCGCGGTATTCCGCCTCGCTCCCAGGGACGTAGTCGAACGGCGGGTCGACGCCCGGGCAGCCCGCGTTACCTGTGAAGTCGCAGCCGTCGAAGGGGTCGTCCCGGTAGTCGTACAGGTTCTCCACGTTGTACGTGGCGACCGCCACCTCCTGCGACCTGTCGGCCGGCTTCGGCGGGTTGTTCTTCGACGGGTCGGCCCCGGCGTCGAACTCCGCCCGCTCGACCTGGACGCCGTACTTCTCGAACGAGTAGTAGACCCCGCCCACCGCGTCGGCGCGCAGCGTGTCGAAGGTGTGCGCCGGCGGGAGCAGCGCCGTGCTGTCCCCGGCGGTGGCCTTGACGCCCATGCTGCCGAGCAGCACCCGCTGGCCGTTGCCGTCGTCGAAGCGGCGGGTCGGGTCGTTGTCCAGCGGGTGGGAGTCCCGGAACACCCGCCGGGCGTACGGGTCGGTGCGGTCCAACAGCGGGTCGTCCCGGTCGACCACCCACAGCTCCGCGTCGGCGGTGGACGAGAAGAGGTCCCGGCCGCTCACCGCGCCGCTGCCCGCGCGCACCCGCAGCCGGGCGCCCTCGTGCCGCTCCCAGAAACGCTGCGCGTCGGTCAGCTCGGCCGGCGGGGCCGCGTCCGTCACCGCGACCGCGGTGGCCACGTCCAGGCCGGTGGCGATCCGGCGGACCAGCGAGGCGCCGGAGAGCTGGGTGAAGTTGAAGTACTCCGACACCCGGGCCCGGAGCACCACCTCGTCGCCGACCGTCGGCACGTAGCCACCGATCAACGAGGTGAACGTGCCCATGAACACGAAGATGCCGTCGGAGCTGGTCGGGTCGCCGTCGGTGTCGCCGGTGCGGCTCTGCAGGAAGAACCCGTGCTGTTCCGCCCCGGCCGAGGTGCGGGCCAGGGTCAACTGGGTGATCACCCCGCGGACGTCGTACAGGATGCTGCTCGTGCCGTTGCCGCTCGCCGGTGCGAGCGGCGACCGGTCGGTCGGGCCGGACTCGGCGTCGGTGGTCGGACCCTGCACCTCGCCGACTGTGAGCTCCCGGGTCACCTGCACGACCAGCGCGCAGCTGGCGGTGCCGCCGCCCGCGTCGGTCGCGGTCACCGTGACGGTGTACGGCCCGGCGGCGAGGTCGGCGCTCGCACCGACCGTGGCGCGGGCGGTGCCACCCACCCCTTCGGCCGGGGTCAGCGCGGTGCGGGTGATCGAGCCGGTGGCCGGGGTCGGGCTGACCGCGGTCACCGCCAGGTCGACGACCGTGTCGTCGGGGTCGGTGGCGGTGACCTCGCGGGTCGCCGCCGTGCCCGCGGCGGTGACCAGCGGCCCGCCGCAGGTCAGCGTCGCCGGCGCGTCGACCGGGCCACCACCGTCCACGGTGTGCGTGCCGAGCCCGTCGAAGGTGTCGACCGGGAAGCCGGCCCACTGTGCGGCCGGATCGAACGCGTCCGACGGGTCGGTGTCACCGGCGGTCACGGCGGGCAGTCGGCGCAGCGTGTTGTCGGCCGTGCTGGTGGCGCCGGCGCCCCACTCCGTGCCCGGATCGACGCCCACCTGGCCGATCGAGTCGAGCACTGTGGTGCCCCGGCGCAGCACGATCGCGTCGTCACCGTTGAACAGGCTCGCCCCGGTCGTCTGGTCGGCCTGGGCGAGGACGGCGGACCCGGCCGAGGCGCTGGCGAACACGAACGCGTCGCCAGCGGCCACCGTCCCGGTCAACGCGATGGTGGTGGCCGTGGCGGAGCCGTTGAAGAAGAGCTGGAGCTGATAGCCGCCGCCGGCGAGGTCGACGGCGCCACCGGTACCGTTGAACAGCTCGATCGCCTTGTTGTTCGACGAACCTTCGACGTACTCCGAGATGAACAGGTCGGTGGGCGCGGCGCTGGCCGCGGTGGGTGCGACGCCGAGGGCCGTGACAGTCACGGCGACGGTGGCTGTCGCGAGCGCGGCGATTGTGCGGCGCGGGCGCATAGGGCCTCCACGATGGGTGGATGGGAGTCAACGCACGTTAAGGTGCGCAGCCGTCCAGCGTCCATCCCCCATCGGACAGTTTCGTGAATTCCCTCAGCGTGGTGGATCGATGCGGTGCACCAGCTCGGCGATGTCGACGCTGTATTCGCACCAGTCCCGGTCGGGCCGGTAACCCAGCTCCGCGTTGACCTTGAGCATCGCCTCGTTGGCCTGGGCGTTCCAGGTCTGCACCTCGGCCAGCTCCGGCTCGGCGGAGCGCAGCTCCAGCAGCATCCGGGCCTTGATCGCCCGATCGATGCCGTAGCCCCGATGGTCCTGCGCGACGATCGTGTCGTACTGGTCGGCGCGGGTCGGGTGCTGGGCCGGCACCACCACCTCGGTCAGGCCGGCCACCTCGCCGCTCTGCTCGTGCCGAGCCAGCACGATGTACGGCTTCATCCCCCGCCGATGGAGGGTGTCCAGGCTGTCCCGCAGCCGCTGGGGGTCGTACGAGCTGGGACGCAGCTCACCGTCGTCGACGTCGCGCACCTCCGCCTTGGCCCGCGCGTACGCCTCGATCAGGTCGTCCGGCGGCCCGCCGGGGAAGAACTCCAGGTGGTAGCCCGCCCCGATGCCGGTGGCCATCCCGGCCAGCTCGGGCCAGTCGACCGTGGCGAGATCGAGCACGCTGCGCGTCTCCACGTACTCCCGGGTGAAGCCGAGCGACTCGTAGAAACCCACCGCCGGCGTGTCGCCGACCACCTCGACCCCGATCGACCGGAAGCCCTCCTGGTAGACCCGGCGGGCGGCGCGCAGCACCAGGTCGCGGCCGAGCCCGGCGCGCCGCACGGACGGGTGCACCAGCACCTCGAGGACGCCGATGTCGCCCAGGAGCAGCACGTGGACCTGCCCGAGCACGGCGCCCGGAGCGGCGGGGTCGGTCGGCTCGGCCTGGGCGACCCAGGAGAGCCGCCGCTCACCGGGCATCACCTCGGCGAGGTATTCCCGCAGGGAGTCCTCCCGCCATGGCGGGTCGTGCGGAAGATCGACCGCCAGAACCGCGTTCAGCGTGTCCAGCAGCGACGCGATCTCGGCGGACGACGCGGTCCTGGGGTCCCACTCGCGCACCATCACCTGTCTAGCTTGCCGCTAACAGTTGCCCGGGGGAAGTGTCCAGTTCTCCAATGTATGCGGACGATCACTTCACGTACGGCTGGCCCGTCCGTACCGGTTCGCGGTGTCGTAGACGTCCTGGGCGTACCGGCGCACGTCGTTGTACGACAGGATCGCGTTCCACCAGTCGGCCGCGATGCTCAGGTTGCGGTTGTTCTTGCACAGGTAGTTTCCCGCTGCCAGGGCGGCGTCGTCCAGGTCGTGCGGGTCCTTGTCGCCGTCGTTGTCGGCGTCGGCGCCGATCTCCTGCCAGGTGGTCGGGATGAACTGCATCGGCCCGATCGCGCGGTCGAACGAGGTGTCCTGGTCGAGAATCCCGCGATCGGTGTCGATGATCCGCATCCGCCCGTCGCGTCCGTCCAGCGGCAGGCCGATGATCTGCGGCAGCGCCTTGCCGTCCTGCCCCAACCGGGCGCCGTTCGCCGTGCCGTGCCCGGATTCGACCTGGCCGATCGCGGCCAGCGTGGTCCAGCTCAGCGCACAGCTGCGGTTGGTCTGGGCGAGCACCAGCTCGGCGTAGCCGTACGCCTGCATCGCGGCCGGCGGGACACCGACCTTGGCGCTGACCTGCTGCGCCCAGTCGGCCAGGGCATCCGAGGGTCGCCCACCGATCACCGGCCCGGTCGGCAGCCCGCCGGTGGGGAGTGGCCCGGTCGGCAGCGGGCCGGTGGGAAGAGGCCCCGTCGGCAGCGGGCCGGTCGGCACTCCGGACGGCAGCAGCGGGGGCGGAACGGCCCCGGTCGGCGGGGCGGTGGCGTCGACCGCGACCGTCCGGGGCGCGCGGATGGCAGCCGGGACGAGCAGCGCGCCCGCCGCGGCCGTCGCGGCCACCAGGGCGAGCAGGAAGACCCCGGGCAGGGTGAGCCGACCGCTGGGGCGGCGGGCCCAGGCGCGGGTGGCCCGGGCCGCGGTCACCGCCGCCTGGCGCGGCGGCAGGCGCAGCGCGTGTGCGAACGGGACCCGCCGCCGCCGGCCGGGGTCGGACTTCGGGGTGCTGGCAGCGGCATCCACAGTGGCCGCAGCCTGGCCTGCCGCGGCGGCACCGGCCGAAGGCGTCGGCTCCGCATCGCCGGCCGGCGTCTCGGCACCCGGCCCGGCCGGCGCGGTCGGCGCGTCCGACTCGGTGGCCGGGCGTGCGGCGGTCAGGTCGCCAGCGGGCGCGTCGGCCTTCGGGGCCTCGGCGGGGTTGGCGGCAGCAGGATTCGGGGCGGTCGGGGTCGCGGGCGCCGGCTCCGTCGGTGGGTTGGGCGCGGCCGGGGCCTTGCCGCTCAGCCAGGGCCGGCGGGGCCGGGGCACGGCCCGTGGCACCGGATCCGGCGCGGCCCCCGATCCTTCGAGCGGCCCGTCCAGCGGCGCGGCCGGTCGCAACGGTTGCACACGCGTTTTGTCCTCGCCGTCCACCACCCGTCGAGTATCACCCATGCCCCGTTGGACGTCAGGTCCACGTACCCTGGTTGCCATGCCCAGGTACGAGTTCCGCTGCCGCGCCTGCGGCGACACGTTCGAGGTCAACCGTCCAATGGCGGCGGCTGGCGCGCCCGCCACCTGCCCGCAGGGCCACGCCGACACTGTCAAGCTGCTCTCCGCGATCGCGGTCACCGGCCGGGGTCCGGGCGGCGGCGCCGCGGCCGCCACCGGGGGCGGCTGCTGCGGCGGTGCCTGCGGCTGCTGATCCGGTCAAATCGCGGCCGTCTGGTCGGCCGCCCTTGCCGGGAACGGGTCCGAGTGGCACCTTGAGGCGGCACGTGCCCGGCCGTTCTCACGATGCGTGACCGCTCGGACTCAGGCAGCATGAACCCGACGTCACGGGCGGAGGTTCCACGCATGTCGCCACGGATCCAGCTCCCGAGCGGTTGGGTGACCTTCGTGTTCACCGACATCGAGGGCTCGACCCGGCTGGCCCAACTGCTCGGCCCGGACTACCGCCCGGTGCTCGCCGAGCACCGACGGCTGCTACGCCGGACGCTGGCCAGCACCGGTGGCGCCGAGCTGCTGACCGAGGGCGACTCGTTCTTTCTGGCCTTCGACGACGCCGCGGCGGCGTTGACCGCCTGCCTGACCGCCCAGCGCGCGTTGGCCAGCCACGACTGGCCCACGGAGGAGGCGGCGCCGCGGGTGCGGATGGGTCTGCACACCGGTTACGCCGAGCCGCGCGACGGGGAGTACGCCAGCCCCGAGGTGCACCGGGCGGCCCGGGTGGCCGCCGCCGCGCACGGCGGGCAGGTGCTCTGTTCGGCGTCCACCGCCCGCCGGGCGGAGCCGCTGCCCCCCGGTGCCACCCTGCTGGACCTGGGCCTGCACCGGCTGCGCGGCTTCGACGACCGGGAACGACTGTTCCAGCTGGTCGCGCCCGGGCTGGAACGGCAGTTCCCCCGGCCCCGTACCGCCGACACGGTGGCGCACAACCTGCCGACCCAGGTGACCTCGTTCGTCGGCCGGCAGGCCGAGCGGGCCGAGCTGGGCCGGCTGGTGGAGGAGCACCGGCTGGTGACCGTGCTGGGCGCGGGTGGCGCGGGTAAGACCCGGCTCGCCGTGGAGCTGGCCAGCGGGGTGGTCGAGGCGTACCCGGACGGGGTCTGGTTCGTCGACATCGCCGCCGTGACCGACCCGGGGTTGGTGGCGTTCGCCATCGCCGCGGTGCTCGGGCTGCGACCCGAGCCGGGCCGGCCGATGCTGGACACCCTGGTCGAGTACGCCGCCGGCCGTCGGATGCTGGTCGTGCTGGACACCTGCGACACGCAGCCGGCCGCCTGCGCGGAAGTCATCTCGCGCCTGCTCTCCGGCGGGGGCGGTGTGCGGGTGCTGGCCACCAGCCGTGAGTCGTTCAGCCTGCCCGGCGAAGTGGTGTGGCGGATCCCGCCGCTCTCGGTCGACCGGAGCGCGGACGGCGCGGAGAGCGACGCGGTGGCGCTGTTGCTGGACCGTTTGGCGGCCGCGCGCGGTGGCCGGCAACCGGATCCGGCCGAGTCGGCCGATCTGCGCCGCGTGGTGCAGCGGCTGGACGGTCTGCCGTTGGCCATCGAGCTGGCCGCCGCCCGGTTGCGGGTGCTCTCCGTCGGTCAGCTCGCCGAGCGGCTGGACGACGTGCTCGGCACGCTGGACGCCGGCCGGGAGGACCCGGAGCCGCCGCCGGTGGAGCGGGGCTGGTCGGGGAACCAGCAGGACACCGTCGACCTGGTGGCCGCGGCTGCCGGAGCATCGCCGCCGACCCCGGCGAGCAGGGCTGTGCAGCGCTCGGCCACCGAGCGGCACCTGACCATGCAGGCCACCGTCACCTGGTCGTACCGCACGTTGGGGCCCCGGGCCGCCCGGCTGCTGCGCTGGCTGGCGGTCTTCGCCGGGCCGGTGGACCTGGCGACGGTGGAGTGGCTGCTGGGCGACGACCCGTTGGATCCGCTCTCGGTGCTGGTGGACAAGTCGATGGTGCTTGCCGAGCCGCGCGCCGCCGGCAGCACGTACCGGATGCTCGATCCGATCCGGGCGTACGCCGCGCGGCGGCTGGTCGAGGCGGGCGAGGAGCAGGCCGCCCGGGACCGGCACGTGGACTGGTCGGCGCACGCGCTGGAGCGGGCCCACCTGGGCCCGGACGGCCGCCTGGTGACGCTGTCGCTCTACGCCCTCGACCCGCTGGCCGGGGAGATTCGGGCCGCGCTGCGCTGGTGTACCACCGGCGGCAGCGCGCGCGCCGGCCTCCGCCTGGCCGGCGGCCTGGACCAGTGGTGGCGTGAGCGTGGACTGGCCCGGGAGGGGCGGCTCTGGCTGTTCCGGCTGTACGGGCGGATCGCCGAGACCGGCGAGCGGATCCCGGAGGCCGAGCTGGCGGCGGCGTACCACATGCACTCGCTGCACGCCGGTGCCGACGGCGAGTTCGCGGAGGAGCTGCGCTTCTCCCAGCGGGCGGAGGCGGCCGCCCGGCAGGCCGGTGATGCCGGTCTGCTGGCCCGGGTGCTCGCCGGGCGGGCGGCGCCGCTTGTCGACATGGGCCAGTTCGTCGAGGCCGAACGGGTGTGCCGGGAGGTCATCGACTGGGCGCACGGGCAGGACGTGGTCGGCGAGGCGCTGTTCGCGGTCTTCAGCCTGGCTGAGCTGCTGTGGCGAAGGGGCGCGCTGGAGGAGGCGGCGGACCTGCTGGGTGCGGTCCGTCCGGTGGAGGCGGCCCGTCCGGTGGAGCGGGGCCGGCGCTCGGTGGACATGCTGCTCGGCATGGTCGCGCTGGCCCGGGGGGACGTGATCGCGGCGCACGAGCACCTGCTGGTGGCGCTGCGCTCCCGGATGGGCCACGGCTACCACGGCCGGGCGTGCGACACGCTGAACGCGATCGCGGTGCGCTGCGCGGCCGGTGGGGACCGGTTGACCGCCGCCCGGCTGTTCGGGGCGGCGCAGGCGACCCGGGCCAGCATGCGATCCACGCCGGGCATCTACGGCGGCTACTGGGACGATCAGCAGGCGGAGCTGCGCGGGGTACTGGGTGACGCGGCCTTCGACGACGCGTACGGAGAGGGCGCCGAGCTGGGGTTGGACGAGGCGGCGGCACTGGCGCTCGACGTGGAGCACCCGGACCTGGCGGCGGATTCGACCCGGTTCAGCACGGGTCTGTCCCAGCCCGCGCCGCGTCGTCCCGCCGAAGCCGACCGCCACCCGGCCACCCGCACCGAACGCGCCTGACCCCACCCCTCCACCCTTGTTGATCATGAAGTTATTGCTGCGACACGCCGTGTCGAGAGGCAACAACTTCATGATCAACGGGGCGAGGGGTGGGGTGGGGGTGGGGGTTTAGCGGGTGGCGGCCTTGGCTTCGGCGTTGGCCTTCATGCGGGCGGCGCGGTCGATGTCGGCCTGCTGGACGGCCGCCACCGAACCGAAGATGCTGACCGCCTGGTAGTAGGTCCAGGCCAGGCTGTAGCAGGCGGGCCGAACGACGGCGTTGTACGTGGCGCAGACCCGCTTCAGGTCCGAGTAGAAGGCGCTGTCCAGTCGGGACTTGTTGGCGGAGAACTGACCGACCGCCTTGTAGTTGCGGTAGCCGAAGTCGTGTCGGTAGCAGCCCAGGTTGAAGGTGAACCCGAGCGGGTTGTCGGGGCTCGACGAGCAGTAGTCGGTGGACCAGTTGAAGTTGTACTCGGCCCAGGGCGTCCGGTTCACGCGGGCGCTGTTCCAGGAGTTGTAGCTGCTCGCGCTGGTCTGGGTCCAGCTGGAGAGCACCGAGAGCCGCTGTGCGGGGGTGACGGCGGCGGCGGGGGAGGCGGTGGCGAGGGTGGCGAGCAGCGCGAGCGCGCCCGAGGCGAGCAGGGTGGCGAGACGTCGAGGCACGGGTTACCTCCGCGGGGGTGAGCGGTGGGGCGGTAAGTTACCGGCGGGTTACCGGATGTCGATCAGTGTCGATCAACTGATCAACTCGCCGGTATGCCTCTCGCCAACTATTGGTTACATACGTTGAAACAGACGAATGCCCCGGGTGCTCGTGGCACCCGGGGCATTCGGCGACTGCCGTACGGTCAGCGCAGAACGAAGGCCGGCGGGCTGGCCGGGCTCTCGTTGGCCGACCGGTCCAGCGCGGTCACCTGGTAGGTGTACCGCTGGCCGGGCTCGGCCGAGGTGTCCACCCAGGACTGCGCTCCGCCGGTCGTGGCGCGGACGGTGTCGACCAGGTGCGAGGCGTCCGCGGTGCCGCACCGACCGGGCAGTGTGGTGCCGTCGAACCGGTAGATCGCGTACGAGGTGGCAGTGCCGAACGGCCCCGCGCCGTCGGCCGGCTGACGCCAGGTCAGCCGTACTCCGTCGGCGTTCCGGGTGGCCTTGGTGACCACCGGGAAGAGCAGCGGCTTGGCCGGCAGGTGCGGCATCGCCGGCACCAGTGCCGGGCGGGAGTAGTGCTCGGCGGCGTAGATGTCGGTGGCGCCGAGCCGGTTGGCCCGAACCTGCACGGCGGAGAAGTGCACGTTGCCCTGCACCTCGGGGTACGCCTGGTTGAGCGTCAGGTGGTCGGACAGTTCCCGTGGGTTCTGCCAGAACGGCCCGTAGGCCGCGTCGCCGCTCTTGTAGTCGGCCTGGCCGATGTAGAGCTGGACGCGGGTCCCGCGCACCGTCTCGGCCCACCATGGCACCAGTCGGGCGTAGTCCGCCGCCGGGTACTGGCCGATGTACCAGTAGAGCTGCGGTACCACGTAGTCGATCCACTCCTGCTTGATCCACTTACGGGTGTCGGCGGAGATGATGTCGTACGACTGGCTGCCGGTGGTGTCCGAGCCGAGCGGGTCGGCAGCCTTGTTGCGCCAGATGCCGAACGGGCTGACCCCGAACTTCACCCACGGCTTCGCCGCCTTGATCTTGCCGTTCATCTCCTGGATCAGCAGGTTGATGTTGTCCCGCCGCCAGTCCGCCCGGTCGGTGAAGCCCCGGTTGTATGCCGCGAACGTCGCGTCGTCCGGCACCTGGTGGGTGCCGCTGGGGTAGGGGTAGAAGTAGTCGTCGAAGTGCACGCCGTCGATGTCGTACCGCTTGACCGCGTCCATCATCGCGGTCTGCACGAACTCGCGGACCTCCGGGATGCCGGGGTTGTAGTAGAGCCGGCTGCCGGCCACGCCGGCTGGCGGGTAGGCGAAGGTCAAGTCCGGGTGCTGCCGGGCCGGGTGGCCGGGGGCGAGCTGGGTGAGATCCGCGCCGGCGCCGCCGGGAGCCGGCATGGAGACGCGGTACGGGTTGAACCAGGCGTGGAACTCCAGGTTGCGCTTGTGCGCCTCGTCGACCAGGAATGCCAGCGGATCCCAACCCGGGTCCTGGCCGCGTACGCCGGTCAGGTACTCCGACCAGGGCTCGTACGGGGAGGGCCAGAGCGCGTCCGCGGTCGGGCGGACCTGCACCACGACCGCGTTGTGGTTCAGCCGCTCGGCGAGGTCGAGCAGGCCGCGGTACTCGGCCTGCTGGGCGGCGACCCGGTCCGGGTCGGTCTGGGATGCCTTGCTGGGCCAGTCGATGTTGACCACCGACGAGATCCACATCGCCCGGAACTGCCGCTTCGGGGTGGCCGGGTCGGTGCTGCAGGTGGCGGTGGTGGCGGTGCCGGCCGCGTCGGGCGCGGCGCTCGCGGGTGTGGCGGTGACGAGCGTGCCGAGCAGGGCTGCGACCAGCCCGGCTGCTCCGAGCCGAGTTGCCTTCATGCGGTGTGTCCCTTCGTTGGGGCTCCCGGGTGTTCAGCGCGGCACTCCCGGCAAGATTCGCCGCTGGCTATCTGCCGCTGGAAGGAAATTTTCACACTCGGGTCGTTATCGCAAGGGTTCGCACGTGCTCGATTCACCCGCCGGGTATCGGGTCGTTCCGCGTCGATCGTCGGGTTGCCCATTGTGACGACGATCGCACTCGGCGTGGAGGGCGGTGGTCGCGGTTGACAGCTTCCGTCGGTGGGTAGCAACGCCGGTCACCGGCCGCCACGGTGGTGGTCGCACGGTGGGAGGGGTGAGGGCGTGTCCGTGCTGCGGACCAAACCGATCAAGGACGTGATAGCCCAGAGCGGGGCGGACGGCACCGACGGCCGACCTGGGCTGAAGAGGAGGCTCGGCGCGGTCGACCTCACCGGCTTCGGCATCGGCATCGTGATCGGTACCGGCATCTTCACGCTCACCGGGATCGAAGCCCGGGACAGCGCCGGGCCCGGCGTGGTGATCTCCTTCGCCATCGCCGGCGTGGTCGCCCTGCTCGCCGCGCTCTGCTACGCCGAACTGGCCAGCAGCGTGCCGACCGCCGGCAGCGCCTACACCTACGCGTACGCCACGATGGGCGAGATCGTCGCCTGGATCATCGGCTGGGACCTGCTGCTGGAGTTCGCGCTCGGCGCGGCCGTGGTGGCCCGTGGCTGGTCCGGCTACCTCGCGGAGCTGCTCGACCTGCCGACCCGGTGGTTCGGCGAGGAGGGCAGCACGGTCAACGTCGGCGCGGTCGCGATCGTGTTGATCCTCGGCGTCGTGGCGATCGTCGGCATCCGGGAGTCCGCCCGGATCACCAACCTGCTGGTGCTGGTCAAGGTGGCCATCTGCGTCTTCGTGGTGGTCGCCGGGCTGTTCTTCGTCAGGGCCGACAACCTCAGCCCGTTCATCCCGCCGGCCGAACCCGCCGGGAGCGGCGACGACGGCATCAAGCAGCCGGTCACCCAGGCGCTCTTCGGGCTGGAACCCTCCGTCTTCGGCTTCGTCGGGGTGCTCAGCGCCGCCGCGGTGGTCTTCTTCGCGTACACCGGCTTCGAGGCGGTGGCCAACCTCGGTGAGGAGACCCGCAAGCCACGCCGGGACCTCACGCTCGGCCTCCTCGGCACTCTGTTGATCTCCACCGTGCTCTACATCGGCGTCTCGCTGGTGGTGGTCGGCATGGTGCCGTACACCGAGATCGACAGCGGTGCCCCGATCGCGTCGGCCTTCGAGGCGGTCGGCGCCGGCTGGGCGGCCGTGCTGGTCTCCATCGCCGCCGTCGCCGGCCTGACCAGCGTCATCCTGGTCGACCTGGTGGCGATGGGTCGGATCGGCTTCGCCATCGCCCGGGACGGGCTGGTCCCGCCGTCGATCGCGGCTGTGCACCCGCGCTGGGGTACCCCGTACCGGATTTCGGCGATCATGACGGTCGCGGTCGCGCTGCTTGCCGGCCTCCTGCCGCTCTCGGCCCTGGCCGACCTGGTCAGCATCGGTGCGCTGTGCGCGTTCGTGCTGGTCTCGGTCGCGGTGCCGATCCTGCGCCGCAAGCGTCCAGACCTGGAGCGGCCGTTCCGGGTGCCGTTCTCCCCGGTGCTGCCGATCGTCTCGGCGCTGGCCTGCTTCTACCTGATGCTCAACCTGTCGGTGGAGACCTGGCTGCGGTTCCTGGCCTGGATGCTGCTCGGCGGGCTGATCTACTTCGGCTACGGCTACCGCCGCAACCGCCTGGCCCGGCACGAGCCCGCCGTCGCCCCGACCCCCCGCGAGCCGGCCGCCGGCAGCTGAGCCCAAACGTTAGGAGGGGCCCCTTGCAATCGCGTAGCGATTGCAAGGGGCCCCTCCTAACACCTCAGGGACGGGCCTGGGGTTCGCCCGTCGGGCCCTTGACGACCGGTTTGCCGTCGACCCAGGTCACCTCGTCCAGCCAGGTCTGGCGGCCGGGGTCGACGCTGCCCTCCTGGCCGGGCGGCCAGGCGTGGTACAGCAGCCAGGTCCGGCCGTCCTTGACCACCATCGAGGCGTGCCCGGGGCCGGAGGCGGCCTCGTTGGTCTTCAGGATCGGGTTCTCGGCGGCCTTCACACACGGGCCGGTCGGGCTCTCGCAGACCGCGTAGCCCTCGGCGTACTCGGCCCGGTCGTAGGCGTTCGCGGCGAAGAAGAGGTACAGGCGACCGTCCTGGCGGTGGAAGAACGGCCCCTCGATGAGGGTGCCCTCCCACGGCTCGGTCTGCTTGAGCAGCTTCGTCGGCTCACCGACCAGCGTCAGGCCGTCCTCGGCGAGACGCTGTGACCAGAGCCAGGTGTCCACCCCGATCGCGTTGCCGTCGTTCTTCCACAGCAGCCAGAGGCTGCCGTCGGTGTCCCGGAACGGGCTGGCGTCGATCGCCCCGCCCAGCTCCGCCTGGCAGATCAGCGGACCGGCCGAGTCGTCCCGGTACGGCCCCTGCGGCGCGCTGGCCACCGCCCGCCCGACGCACTGTCGCCCGGACCCCCGGCCGGCGACGGTGTAGTAGAGCAGGAACTTCTCCGGCGCCAGCTGGATCGCCTCCGGCGCCCAGGTCTTTCCGGCGTCCGCCCAGTCCGGCAGCGTCGGCAGGGCGTCCCCGGCCTCGGTCCAGTCGACCAGGTTCGTGGAGGTCAGCACCGGGACGTTCCGGCCACCGGAGTTGGTGTGGAACAGATACCAGGTGTCGCCCACCTGGATCGCCTGCGGGTCGGGGGCGTCGGTGCGTACGACCGGGTTGGTGAACATGCTCGGGTCGCTCCCGCTGCTCGTGGGTGTGGGTTCGCTGCCGTCGGTGCAGCCCGCGACGAGCAACGCGGCGGCGATGATGATCGCCGCCGCGCCGCGTCGCCGCGTGGTTGTGCGCGTCATCCCTTCAGACCGCTGCGGGAGACGCCCTGGATGATGTGCCGTTGGGCCAGCACGAAGAGGATCAGCACCGGCAGGCTGGCCAGCACCGCACCCGCCATGATCACCGGGTAGTCGGTGACGTACGAGCCCTGGAGCAGGCCCAGGCCCGGCGGCAGGGTGAGCTTCTCCGGGCTGAACAGCACGAAGATCGGCCAGAGGAAGTCGTTCCAGTTGGTGAGGAACGACAGCACGGCCAGGGTGGCCAGCGCCGGCTTGGACAACGGCAGCACCACCCGGAAGAAGATCTGCCACTGGTTGGCGCCGTCCAGCGTGGCGGCCTCCTCCAGCTCGTTCGGGAGCGAGAGGAAGAACTGCCGCAGGAAGAACACCCCGAACGCGCTGGCCGCGCCCGGCACCACCACCACGGCGAGGGTGTCGATCCAGTTCAGCTGGTCGACGATCAGGAAGTTCGGGATGATCAGCGACGTCGGCGGGATGAACAGCGTCCCGACGATCAGCGCGAAGCTCACCCCGCGCCCCCGGAACTTGAGCCGCGCCAGCGAGTACGCGGCCATCGAGGCGGTCACCAGCACCAGCAGCGAGTGCAGGGTGGCGGCCAGCATGCTGTTGAGGAACCAGCGCAGCACCGGGTTCGCCGAATTGTTCACGATCTGGTCGTAGCCGTAGCCGGCGAGCGGGTTCGGTAGCCAGCTCGGCGGGATCTGCTGGGCGGCGGTGTAGGTCTTCAGTGAGGTGATGACCATCCACACCAGCGGGGTCAGGAAGATCAGGGTCAGCGCCACGAGGGTGGCGTAGAGCACGACCCGGCTCGCGGTCGCGGAACCGCGGGTGGTCCGCGTGGGCGTCGTCATGGCGGTCCCCTCAGTCTTCCTTGTAGCGGAAGAGACGGAAGTTGGCGATGCTCACGACCGCCAGCATCAGAGCGAAGACGATGCTCATTGCGGCGGCGCGACCGGCGTCGTTGTCCCGCAGGCCCTCCTCGACGATGAACCAGACCACCGTTCGGGTCTCCGTGCCGGGCGCCCCCTGGGTGATCAGGAACGACTGACCGAACATGTTCGCCGAGGCGAGCACGGTCGTGGTGATCACGAAGAGCAGCACCGGGCGCAAGCCGGGCAGGGTGACGTTCCGGAAGCGCTGCCAGGCGTTGGCGCCGTCCATGCGGGCGGCCTCGTACAGCTCCGGCGAGATGTCCTGCAGACCGGCCAGGTAGATCACCGCGTTGAAGCCGGAGGTCCACCAGACGGTGACACCGACCAGCGAGATCCACGCCCAGGGCATGTTGGTCACCCAGGGGGTGTCCGCGGGCAGCCCGACGGCTCCGGCGAGCCGGTTGACCAGGCCCAGGTTGGCGTCGAGCAGGAACCGCCAGAGCAGGCCGATCACCGCCACGCCCAGCACGTACGGCGCGAAGTAGATCGCCCGGAAGAAGGTCCGACCCGGGAAGGAGCGGTTCAGCAGCAGCGCCAGCCCGAGCGGTACGACCACCAGCAGCGGCACCGACAGCACCGTGAAGATCGCTGTGGCCCGGACGCTCTCCCACCAGTCGCCGTAGATGGCGGAGTCGCTGGAGATCAGGTCCTTGTAGTTGTCCAACCCGATGAACGGCCGGTTGGGCAGCTGGAAGTCCCACTGGTGCACGCTGAGCCAGAGGCCGAGGACGATCGGCAGCAGGCCGAAGACCCCGAACAGGACCAGGTAGGGGGCGAGGAACAGGTATGGCGTCGCCCGTCCGGTCCGGCCCGCCGAGGCGCCCCGGCGGGCTGCGTTGGCCGCCGGGGGCGGCGCGTCACCGCGCGCCGCCCCGACCTCGATCACGTCCGCCACGAGCTATCAGCTCCCGTACTTCTTGCGGTTGTCCTCGAGCTGCTTGTTGGCCTTGGCCACCCCGTCGTCCAGCGCCTGCTTGGGCGACTTCTTGCCCAGCGCGGCCTCGTTGAACGAGTTGTAGAAGGTCGTCATGACCTCGCCGAGCCCCGGGGCCGCGGGCGGGAAGGCCGCGTACTCCAGCTCGGGGGCGAGCGACGAGATCTCCGGCAGCGCCTTGAACTCGGCGCCCTCGCGGACCTCCTTGCGGGCCGGCACCTGGCCGCCCTTGGCCCAGTCCAGCGAGTGCTCGCTCAGCCAGTTGATGAAGACCTTCGCGCCGGAGACCTTGTTGGCGTCGTTGGCCCGCTGCTTCACGATTGTGAAGTTGTGCGAGTTGGCCCAGGCCGCCGGCTTGCTGCCGATCTGGGGCAGCGGGGCGACACCCCACTGCACCTCCGGGCTCTTCTTCAGATCGTTGATCTGCCAGATGCCGTTCCAGGTGAAGGCGTTCTTGCCGCTCTTGAACGCCAGGTAGTCGGCGTCCTGGCCGACGTTGGCCGGCGAGTAGCCCTGCTTGATCATGTCGACCAGCCAGGTGCACGCCTCGACGGCCGGGTCGGAGTTGAAGGTGGCCTTGGCCACGTCGGCGTCGAAGAGCGTGGCGCCCCACTGGTTGAGCAGGGAGTAGAAGGTCATGCCGCCGGTGAACTGGAACGGGCTGACCCAGAAGCCCTGCACGCCGGCCTTCTTCAGCTCGCCCAGCGCCGCGACGTACTCGTCCTTGGTCGTCGGCGGCTTGTTCGGGTCCAGGCCGGCCTTCTGCATGACGGCCTTGTTGTAGTAGAAGCCCAGCGGGTGCATGTCCAGCGGGATGCCGTACCGCTTGTTGTTGTAGAGCCCGCCCTTCCACACCGTGGGGGCGAAGTCGCCCTCGGCGAGCTCCAGGTTCTTGGCCACGTCGTCCAGCTCGGTGATCACGCCACGGGCGGCGAAGGTGGCGAGCTGGTCCATGTGCATGACCGCGATGTCCGGGCCGTTGCCGCTGGAGGCCGCACCGGGGAGCTTGTTGTAGTAGTCCTCCCACTGGTACGTGGCGACCGACACGGCGATGTTCTTGTGCTCGGTGTTGAACTGGTTCACCAGCGCCTTGAAGATGTCGCCGTCGCCGCCGGTGAAGCCGTTCCACAGCTTCAGGTCGACCTTGGGACCGGTGTACTCCTTGCCGCCGTTGCCGGCTGCCGGACCGGAGCTGCTGTCACCGCCGCCGCAGCCGGCGAGGGTCAGCGAGGCAGCGGCACCGAGTCCGAGACCGAGGCCGAGCAGGCGACGCCGACTCATGTCGTTCTGGATCATGCTGGTATCTCCTTGAAGGGGGGACGGGATGAATTGTGCCTGGTCAAACTCGGTGCGACCTCAGGCGTTGGCTGGGCCGAAGCGCAGCACGCTCCAGGACACGGCGGGCAGGCGCACAGTGCACCGGCCGCCGTCGGGGGTGGGGGTGGGCAGTTCCCGGGGCGTCACCCGGTCGGGCTCGGCCTCGGTGTTGATCGCCGATGGGTCAGACCCGGCAGCGAGGCTGACGAATGACAGACCGGACATCCCCGGCAGACCACGCAGGTCAATCTCCAACGGCAGGTCCTCCTCGCCGCGGTTGACCGCGAAGACGCTCAGCTCGCCGGTCTCCTCGTCGTGCACGGCGACGGTGTCGAGCACCGGCACGTCCCCGTACTTCTTCGTGTCGTAGCGCGGCGACACCGGCTCGGTGCGCAGCACGGTGCCGCGGGCGTACCGGGCGGTCAGCGCGAACGGGTGGAAGATGCTCTGCCGCCAGGCCGGGCCGCCGTTGCGGGTGCGGATCGGCGCGATCACGTTGGCCAGCTGGGCCTGGGCGGCCACCCCGACCCGGTCGGCGTGCCGGAGCAGGGTGATCAGCAGGTCGCCGACGACCACCGCGTCGACAGCTGTGAAGTCGTCCTCGATCAGCGCCGGGGCCTCGACCCAGCCGCGCCGGTCCAGGTCGGCCTGGAGGCGGGACTCGTACCAGACGTTCCACTCGTCGAACGAGATCTTCAGCTTGCGCTTGTGCCGCTGCTTGGCGGCCACGTGGTCGGCGGTCGCGACCACCTCGGTGATGAAGTTGTCCATGTCGACGGCTGAGGCCAGGATGCTCGCCCGGTCGCCGTCGGACGGGTCGTAGTAGGTGTGCGCCGAGATGTAGTCGACGTGCTCGTAGGTGTGCTCCAGCACGGTCGCCTCCCAGGAGGCGAACGTGGGCATCCGCCGGTTGGAGCTGCCGCAGGCGATCAGACTGATCGACGGGTCGATCATCTTCATCGCCCTGGCGGCCTCGGCGGCGAGCCGGCCGTACTCGTCGGCGGTCTTGTGGCCGACCTGCCACGGGCCGTCCATCTCGTTGCCCAGGCACCACAGCCGCACCCCGTACGGATCCTCCGCGCCGTGCTTGCGCCGCAGGTCGGAGAGCTGCGTGCCGCCCGGGTGGTTGGCGTACTCCAGCAGGTCCAGCGCCTCCTGCACGCCACGGGTGCCGAGGTTCACGGCCATCATCGGCTCGACACCGGCTTCGGCGGCCCAGGTCATGAACTCGTCCAGCCCGAAAGCGTTCGTCTCGATCGTCTTCCAGGCCAGGTCGAGCCGGCGCGGCCGGTCGCCGACCGGGCCCACCCCGTCCTGCCAGCGGTAGCCGGAAACGAAGTTGCCGCCCGGGTAGCGGACCACCGAGACGCCCAGCTCCCGGGTCAGCTCCAGCACGTCGCCGCGCAGGCCGCGCGAGTCGGCGCTGGGGTGGCCCGGCTCGTAGACACCGCCGTAGACGCATCGCCCCATGTGCTCGACGAAGGAGCCGAAGAGACGTCGGTCGGCGGGGCCGATCGCGAAGGCTGGGTCGATCGTCAGCTGCGCGGTGCGCAAGGGGTGCCACCTTTCCTCATTGCCGGCGCCGGGTGACCGCAGTCACCGTCCACCCGGCCTCCCTGCTTTCTACAACGTTGTAGGCAACGTTGTAAAGGGCTGGTGACGGGGTAGGGTGCGGAGTGTTACATCGGGGAGGTTGCAGAGTGCGACACAGGCTCAAGGATGTGGCCGAACGGGCCGGCGTGTCGGTGAAGACGGTCTCCAACGTGGTCAACGGCTACGTACACGTCCGGCCGGACACCCGGGCCCGGGTCGAAGAGGCGATCGCCGAGCTGAACTACCGGCCCAACCTCTCCGCCCGCCACCTGCGCAAGGGGCGCACCGGCGTGATCGCGCTGGCGGTGCCGGAACTGGACATCCCGTACTTCGCCGAACTGGCCCGCTACGTGGTCACCGCGGCCGCCGACTTCGGCTGGACGGTGCTGATCGACCAGACCGGCGGTGGGCGCGAGCAGGAACGGGTGGTCGCCTCCGGCATCACCGACCACCTGATCGACGGGCTGATCTTCAGCCCGTTGGCGCTCACCGCGGAGGACCTGGCCGGCCTGGACAACAGGCCGATGGTGCTGCTCGGCGAGCGCGTCGACCACGGCCCCGCCGATCACGTGGTGATCGACAACGTGGGCGCGGCCCGGGAGATCACCAGCCACCTGATCGGGCTCGGCCGGCGTCGGATCGCCGCCATCGGCTCGCAGCGCACCCCGGAGGGCGCCAGCGCCCGACTGCGCCTGACCGGCTACACCGACGCGCTGCGCGCCGCAGGCCTGGACTACGACGAGGCCCTGGTGGCGCCCGCGCCGGCCTGGCACCGCGCGGACGGCGCGGCCGCCATGCGCGGCCTGCTCACCTCCGGAGTACGCCCCGACGCCGTCTTCTGCTTCAACGACACGCTCGCCCTGGGTGCCCTGCGCGCCCTGCACGAGGCCGGCCTGCGGGTGCCCGAGGACGTGGCGGTCGTCGGCTTCGACGACATCGAGGACGGCCGGTTCTCGATCCCCACGCTGACCACCGTCGCCCCGGACAAGGCGCAGATCGCCCGGCTCGCCGTCGAACTGCTCGCCGAACGCCTCGACGGCGACCGCACGGCCCCCGCCCGCGAACTCTCCGCCCCCTACCGCCTAGAACTCCGCGAATCAACCCAACTCCCCTAAGGCCTCCCGGGCCTGCCCGGCCCGCTCGGCCTCCCGGCCGGGCCTCCTCGCGTTGATCATGAAGTTATTGCCCTCGCTGCCGGCGTGTCGCCGCAATAACTTCATGATCAACGGAGTCTTGGGGGTGGGGTGGGGTTAGTCGAAGAAGCGGGCCAGGTGGGACTTGGGTGCGGGGTCGGTGTCGGGGGGTAGCGGGGTGAGGTCGGCGAAGATGGAGGCGCCGTCGCAGCCGGCGTGCAGTGGGTACCAGCGCGGGGTGCCGGGCGGCCGGAGTTGGCAGATCCCCTTGAACGTCTGCACGTCCATCAGCCGTACGTGGGTCGGGTCCGCGACCGCGTTCACATGCCCCCACCAGGGGCTCATCACGTGCAGCACACCGCCCGGGCGGAGCACCCGGTGGCACTCGTCCACCAGCGGCAGGAAGTCGATCAGGTGTTCCAGGATGTGCACCGCGAACAGGACGTCCACCGAGTTGTCGGCCAGCGGCAGCGAACCGGAGAGGTCCGCCACCGCGTCCACCCCCGGGGCCGGGAAGATGTCCAGCCCCAGGTTGCCCTGCCACTGCTTGGTCGGTCCGCAGCCGAGGTCCACCACCACCGGATCACGCCCGTCGACGCTCACCCGGCACCACACGCCGTAGACACCGGCCAGCCGCCCCACCAGGTCCCGGACCAGCCGCAGCTCGCCCGGCTCGGTCACCTCCCCGCTCAGGTGGGCGACACCCCGGTCGAACCGCACCTCGACCGCCAGGCCCCGCAGCCGGTCGTCGTGCCGGACCTGGTCCGCCCACGCCTGTGCGAGGAACTCGTCGAACGCCCGCAGCCGGTCGGCCGAGGGCGGAGTCTGCGCCAAAGCGACCATTCGGGCCACCTCCCGCCGCGCGTTACCCGCATCCGCGCTCGGTATGCCACGCCCGTCGACTGACTCGGCGGGTCTCTCGAGCGTCGGTCGGCGTGTCGGGAGCCGGTTCGCCCGGGGCCGGGAGGTCAGCCGGAGAGGGTACGGCGGCCCGGCCGGCCGGCGCCACGCATCCGCTGGCGGGGAGGCGGGGCGGCCGGCTTCGGTCGCTTGAGGTGATAGCGGTGCAACTCGTTGTTGCCCGGCAGGGACGGGTCCTCGCTCATCGCGACCAGTTCCCAGCCCTGGTCGCCGGCCCGGTTCAGGTGGGCCAGCGCCGTGTCGCCGTACGGCGTCACGTCGACCATCGAGCCTTCGGGGCCGTACCAGACGAAGACGACCTCCCAGCCCAGATCGTTGGTCGCCGCCTGGCGACGCCGGATCAGCAGCGCGTACTCCCACTTGAGCATGGCGTCATTCTCACCCCGCGGCGGCCAGTCGGCACGGATCAATCCTCGGCGATCCGCCCGGCATCGACGCGTAGCCGGCGGTTCGTCTCGATGGCGGCCAGCATCCGCCGGTCGTGGGTGACCAGCAGCAGCGTGCCCGGGTAGCTGGCCAGGGCCGATTCGAGCTGCTCGATGGCCGGCAGGTCCAGGTGGTTGGTGGGCTCGTCGAGCACCAGCAGGTTGACCCCGCGCCCCTGAAGCAGGGCGAGCGCCGCCCGCGTCCGCTCGCCGGGGGAGAGGGTGGCCGCCGGCCGTGGCACGTGCGCCGCGCGCAGCCCGAACTTGGCCAGCAGGGTCCGCGCGTCCGCCGGCGACATCTCCGGTACGGCCGCCTGGAACGCGTCGATCAGCGGCGCGTCGCCGAGGAACAGCCCTCGGGCCTGGTCCACCTCGCCGACCACCACCCCGGGCCCGAGCGAGGCGGTGCCGGCGTCCAGCGGCAGCCGACCGAGCAACGCGGCCAGCAGGGTGGACTTGCCCGAGCCGTTCGCCCCGGTCACCGCGACCCGGTCCGCCCAGTCGATCTGGAGGTCGATCGGGCCGAGGGTGAACCCGCCCCGGCGTACCACCGCGCCGCGCAGCGTGGCCACGACGGCGCCGGCGCGGGGCGCGGCGGCGATCTCCATCCGCAGCTCCCACTCCTTGCGGGGCTCCTCGACCACGTCGAGCCGTTCGATCAGCCGCTCGGTCTGCTTGGCCTTGGCGGCCTGCTTCTCGCTCGACTCACTCCGGAACTTCCGACCGATCTTGTCGTTGTCGGTGGCCTTGCGTCGGGCGTTCTTCACACCCTTCTCCATCCACCCCCGCTGGGTGCGGGCCCGCGCCTCCAGGCCAGCCTTGGTGTCGGCGTACTCCTCGAAGTCGGCGCGGGCGTGCCGGCGGGCCACCTCGCGCTCCTCCAGGTAGGCCGCGTAACCGCCGCCGTAGTGGTGCACCTGCTGCTGCGGCAGGTCCAGCTCCAGCACCCGGGTCACCGTGCGGGTGAGGAACTCCCGGTCGTGGCTGACCAGCACCGTGCCGGCCCGCAGCCCGGTAACGAACTCCTCCAACCGCTCCAGCCCGGCCAGGTCCAGGTCGTTGGTCGGCTCGTCGAGCAGGAACACGTCGTACCGGCTGAGCAGCAGCGAGGCCAGCCCGGCCCGGGCGGCCTGACCGCCGGAGAGCCCGGTCGTCGGGTGGTCCAGGTCGACCGCGAGCCCCAGGTCGGCGCTCACCTGCTCGGCGCGCTCGTCCAGGTCCGCACCGCCGAGGGCGAGCCAGCGCTCCAGCGCGTCGGCGTACGCGTCGTCGGCGCCCGCGGCACCGGCGGTCAGCGCCTCGGTCGCCACGTCCAGCGCGGCCTGCGCGGCGGTCACCCCGGTCCGCCGGGCCAGGAAGTCGCGCACCGTCTCGCCCGGCCGCCGTTCCGGCTCCTGCGGCAGGTGCCCGACTGTCGCGGTGGGCGGGCTCAGTCGGACGCTGCCAGCCTCCACCGGCAGCAACCCGGCGAGGGTACGCAGCAGCGTCGACTTGCCGGCGCCGTTCGGCCCGACCAGGCCGACCACGTCGCCGGGGGCGACGACCAGGTCCAATCCGGCGAAGAGCGGGCGGTCACCGTGCCCGGCGGCCAGGTCCTTGACGATCATCGTGGCGCTCATCAGGACGGCAGCCTATCCGGCCGCCGGCATACGGCCGGGCGGCAGCGGGCAGACTCAACGGCGTGGTGACCACACTGGCGATCGACTGCGGTGGCGGAGGCATCAAGGCGTCGGTGCTCGACGAGGCCGGCACGATGCGCGCCCGGCCGCTGCGGGTGCCGACCCCGTACCCGCTGCCGCCCGCGCTGTTCGTCCGGACGCTGCTCGACCTGGGTGGGCGGCTGCCGGCCGCCGACCGGCTGACAGTGGGCGTTCCCGGGATGATCCGGCACGGAGTGGTGGTGACCACACCGCACTACGTGACCCGCAGCGGACCACGCAGCCGGGCCGATCCGGCCCTGGTCGCCGAGTGGTCCGGCTGGGACGCGCGGGGCGCGCTGGCCGACGCGTTCGGGGTGCCGGTGCTGGTGCTGAACGACGCCGAGGTGCACGGCGCCGGGGTGGTCGCCGGCACCGGCTGCGAGCTGGTGCTGACGCTGGGCACCGGGCTGGGTAGCGCCCTCTTCGACGGCGGGGTGCTCGCCCCGCACCTGGAGTTGTCCCACGCGCCGGTGCGGTGGGGCACGACCTACGACACGTACGTGGGGGAGCCGGAGCGCCGCCGGCTCGGCGACGCCTTCTGGTCCCGGCGGATCCGGCAGGTGGTGGACGGGCTCCGCCCGGTGTTCCGTTGGGACCGGCTCTACCTGGGCGGGGGCAACTCCCGGCTGATCCGGCCCGAGCAGCTGGCCCGGATGGGCGATGACGTCGTGGTGGTGCCGAACACCGCGGGCATCGTCGGCGGCGTCCGCGCCTGGGAGCTGTCCACCGGGCGCCGGAACGCCCGCACCTGACCGCTGGCGGCCGGAAGAGACCCGGGGAACAGTCGCCAAACGCCCAGCGTTGTGCCAGCGTCGGGACAGGTGACAGCGCGACCCGAGGAGGTTGGCAGATGGATCTTCTG